>CAYQKN010000033.1:0-32027 GCA_964417885.1 uncultured Burkholderiales bacterium
GGTCAGTGCGCTCGACGTGTATTTCACGCCATGGTGGCTCTCGAAGCGTGACTTCAGGCCCTTGAGGATTTCAATGGTCTCCGCCACCGATGGCTCCGTGACATCGATTTTCTGGAACCGGCGCGACAGGGCATGATCTTTCTCGAAGATTCCGCGGTATTCAGTGTAGGTCGTGGCACCAATGCACTTCAGCTGGCCGGATGACAATGCCGGCTTGAGCAGGTTGGAAGCGTCGAGCGTGCCACCGGACGCCGACCCGGCACCGATAAGCGTGTGGATTTCATCGATGAACAGGATGGCATTGGGATTGTCGACCAATTGCCTCAGTACCGCCTTGAGACGCTGTTCGAAGTCACCGCGATATTTGGTCCCGGCCAGCAGTGCGCCCATGTCCAGTGCGTACACCTGACCCTTGGCGAGGATATCCGGCACCTGGCCGTCGACGATGCGCTTGGCCAGGCCCTCGGCAATGGCCGTCTTGCCCACCCCGGCTTCGCCGACCAGCAGCGGATTGTTCTTGCGGCGCCGGCACAGGATCTGGATCACGCGTTCGACTTCGTGCTCGCGGCCGATCAGCGGGTCGATCTTGCCGTCGATCGCCATTTGGTTGAGATGAAGCGTGAAACTTTCCAGCGCGCCGCCGGCCTGCTCGCCTTCCGCGTTTTCGGCTTCGGCCTCGTCCTTTTCGCCCTTCGCCGGCGTCGCCTTGGCGATGCCGTGGGAAATGAAATTCACCACATCGAGGCGCGACACGCCCTGCTGGTGCAGAAAATACACGGCGTGCGAGTCTTTCTCGCCATAAATGGCAACCAGGACATTGGCGCCGGTCACTTCCTTTTTGCCGGAAGATTGAACATGCAGGATGGCGCGCTGGATCACGCGCTGGAATCCCAGCGTGGGTTGGGTGTTGACCTCGCCATCGCCGGCGACGATCGGCGTGTGCTGCTCGATGAACTCGACCAGCGCTTTTTTCAGGTCATCGACCTTGGCTGCGCATGCCTTGAGGACTTCCTGCGCCGACGGATTCTCGAGCAGCGCCAGCAGCAAGTGCTCCACCGTGATGAACTCGTGACGCTTTTGCCGTGCTTCGACAAACGCCATGTGAAGACTGACTTCGAGTTCCTGGGCAATCATGTTTTACCTTTCAACGAACGCAGCCTGTCAGCTGCTCAATCCCTGCCGGATCACGTGATCAAGCATACAACCAATAAGTACGGACAACTGTGTCAAATCGCACGCAAGAACCGTGCTCAAACCTCTTCCATGCCGCAACGCAGGGGATGCTGGTGCATGCGGGCGTAATCCACCACCTGTTCCACCTTCATCGATGCGACATCGCGCGGAAAAACGCCGCAGACACCGCGTCCTTCCGTATGTACTTTGAGCATGATCTGCGTCGCGCGTTCGTGGTTGTGGCCAAAAAACTGCCCCAGAACGTCAACCACAAATTCCATCGGCGTGTAGTCGTCGTTGTACATCACCACCTGCCACATCGCAGGCGGCTTGGTTTGCGCCGGCTTTTCCTTGAGGTCGGTATCACCACGCTCGTTTTGTCTGGGTTGCCGGGTAGCCATGCTTTTGCAGAAAGAATTCGACAACTAATAATAGGGGCAAGGTGGTGGGCATTCAAGTACCGGCATCGGTTGACCCAGTTTGCACCAATGGGGTGCCGGCGCGCGGCGATGGCGCGCCGGGCAACGATCGATTTGCGTCGTTGCAACGTCCGGCGGCAAAAATCCTGCCCGCCTATTGACTTGCGAAAAGATAGCCGGTAAAAGGCGCTTTGGAGTTTGGCTTTAAGGTTGTCTGCATTTGCACACGCGGTTGCGGGCCTTGATAGCAAAACGATTCCGGGCCTCTCCAACCCGTTTTTGTAAAAGGATGCATTTGCATGGCAACAGGAACAGTCAAATGGTTTAACGACGCCAAGGGCTTTGGCTTCATCACCCCCGACGACGGCAGCGATGATCTCTTTGCCCATTTTTCGGCAATCCAGATGAATGGTTTCAAGACACTTAAAGAAGGCCAAAAGGTCAGTTTTGAAGTGACCCAGGGCCCCAAAGGCAAACAGGCTTCCAACATACAGAACGCCTGATTGGCCGAGAGGAACAGTCAAGACCCCTGTGGCTGACGCCACAGGGGTTTTTTGTTGCCTGAGATGCTGATTGCACTCAACAAGCCATTCGGCGTCATATGCCAGTTCAGCCCATCTGGCGACAAGCCGACACTGAAGCAATTCGTGTCACTGGGAGGCGTCTATCCGGCCGGGCGCCTTGACACCGACAGCGAGGGGCTGCTGCTGCTGACGGATGACGGCATCCTGCAGGCCAGAATTGCCGATCCCCGGCACAAGCTGGTCAAGACGTATTTGGTACAGGTTGAGGGCATCCCGGCCGATTTTCAGCTGGACATGCTGCGGCAGGGCGTCGACCTGGGTGACTTCGTGGCCTTGCCCGCGATGGTCAGGCGTCTGGCTGCCGCACCGGACCTCTGGGAGCGGGATCCGCCGGTTCGATTCCGGCGCGAAATACCGACCTGCTGGCTGGAGATTTCCATCGGCGAAGGCAAGAACCGGCAGGTCAGGCGCATGACGGCAAAGGCCGGCTTTCCCACATTGCGCCTGGTGCGAACCGCGATTGGACCGATCCACCTCGGCACACTTGCACCGGGAAAATGGCGGGAAATTGATCCCGCCCTGCTGTCTGGGCCAAACGCCCGACGTCCAAAAACCCCTGAAAAATGAAGCGACTGGCAGGTCGCCCCGCCGCCAAAACGGGCTCCGGAACGCATGTCAACCGGCTATAATGCCGCGCGTTACTCATGCTGACAGAAAAACTGTCTGCAATGACTAACGTTACTCACTCACACTCAAAGGAATTACAGATGAAAACCATTTCCGCTATTGCTGCCGCCTTGTTTGCAGCTGTTGCCCTGAACGCTGCCGCACAGGCGCCTGCTGCCCCGGCCGCAAAAGCTGAAGCCGCCAAGCCCGCTGCCGCGCCGGCCGCTCCTGCCGCCGCTGCTGCTCCGGCCAAAGCTGCCGAAGCCGCCAAGCCGGCTGCCGCCGCTGCCAAGGCTGACGTGAAGAAGGAAGAAGTAAAAAAGGCCAAGAAGACCAAAGCCAAGGCCAAGAAAGACGACGTAAAGAAGGAAGAAGTAAAGAAAGAAGAAACCAAGAAAGCTGACGCACCGAAGAAGTAATTCGCGTTTGCAGGCCTGGCGGATTCTGTCCGCCAAAAAGGGCGGAACCACGGTTCCGCCCTTTTTGTTTCACCACGGCGACAACGTGCCTTGATTCGTAGCTGATAATCTCCCAATGCCCAACAAACGCATCATCGTCGGCCTGTCCGGCGGCGTCGATTCCGCCGTCTCCGCACTGCTGCTGAAGCAGGCGGGGTACGATGTGGTCGGCCTGTTCATGAAAAACTGGGAAGACGACGACAACGACGAGTATTGCTCCACACGGCAGGATTTCATCGATGCAGCGGCGGCAGCCGATGTGCTCGGCATCGAGTTTGAAGCGGTAAATTTCGCGGCCGAGTACAAGGATCGCGTTTTTGCCGAGTTCCTGCGCGAGTACTCGGCCGGGCGGACACCGAATCCGGACGTCCTGTGCAATGCTGAAATCAAGTTCAAGGCATTCCTTGAGCATGCGCTCAAGCTCGGCGCGGACAAGATTGCAACCGGGCACTATGCCAGGGTGCGCGAAATCAACGGCCGATTTGAATTGCTCAAAGGCCTGGACGCCGGCAAGGACCAGAGCTACTTCCTTCACCGCCTCAACCAGCATCAATTGTCGCGGGCCGAATTTCCCGTCGGGCATCTGCAAAAGTCGAATGTCAGAAAATTGGCCCTGGAAGCCGGGTTACCCAACCATGCCAAGAAAGACTCGACCGGAATCTGCTTCATCGGCGAGCGCCCGTTCCGTGAATTCCTGCAGCGCTACCTGCCGCGGGAACCCGGCGACATGGTCACGCCTGCAGGAAAGCGCGTAGGCCGCCACGAAGGGCTGATGTACTACACGCTGGGCCAACGGCAGGGACTGGGTATCGGCGGCACCCGCGACGGCGACGGCGAGCCGTGGTTCGTTGCTGCCAAATCCATCGAGCGCAATCAGCTGGTCGTGGTGCAGGGCCACAGTCATCCGCTGCTGCTGAACCACCGGCTGACAGCCGAGGATGCATCGTGGATCGCCGGCGAATCGCCCGCACCGGGCCATGGGTGCGCCGCCAAGACGCGCTATCGCCAGGTCGACGCGCCGTGCGTGTTCGAGTCGGCAAGAGGCGGCGGGTTTTCACTTCAGTTTGACCAGGCGCAATGGGCAGTGACGCCCGGCCAGTCGGCGGTGCTGTACGACGGCGAGGTTTGCCTCGGCGGTGGCATCATCCACTGAGACACGGTCCAGAAAAGGAAACGGCGCCTCGGCGCCGTTTCCTTTTCTACCGCGTCATGCGCGCGGCACGGTGTCGATGAATGACTGCCGCGCCTCGAGCTTTTCGATCCACGCGGCCAGGTCTGGGTGCCGCTCGCGCCACTTGATTTCAGGCATCCGGAACTCGAGCCAGAGCAAGCCGCAGGCAAGTGAAATGTCGGCCAGTGTCAACGAAAGCCCATGGCAATAGTCGCGGTCACCGAGCTCGCGCGCGGCCGCAGCGATTCCAGCATTGACTTTGCCGAGCTGTCGCGCGATCCAGTCCGCGCTTTGCTGCGCCGCAGGGCGCTTCTTCTCCAGAAAGACCGCAATGCCGGCATCGGTGATGCCGTCGCCGAGTGCTTCCCAGCGCCTCACCAGCACGCGATCGCGACCGTTGTCGGGGATCAGCCGGGCGACCGGCGTGACGCCGTCAAGATACTCGGCGATTACCCGCGAGTCATAAAGCGCAAGCCCATCGTCCAGCAACAGCACGGGAATTTTTCCCAGCGGATTATGTACCCCGACCTTGGTATCCAGGCTCCAGACATTTTCTTCGACGAAATCGCATTCGATCCGCTTTTCCGCCATGACGACCCGAACCTTGCGTGCGTACGGACTGGTGTATGAGGCAACGAGCTTCATTATTTTTTCAGATTGATTTTCGACTCGAATTATACCATTCCATACCCGTGCACCCGGTGATTTCGAGGCGTCGCCATGCAGGCAGCGTGATAAAATTCTGCTGGATTTTCCTGAAGGCCGCCTGATGTCTCCCCCGCCCGTTCCGCTCCCGCTCCATGCATTGACTTCACTTTCGCCACTTGACGGGCGATACGAGAAAAAGACTGCGGGACTGCGCGCATTTTTCAGCGAATATGCGCTCATTCGCTATCGCGTACACGTTGAAATCGAGTGGCTGATCGCATTGGCCAGCGACTCGCAGATTCGCGAATGCCCCCCATTCAGTCCGGCAACCGTGCAAGCGTTGCGCGGCGCCGTATCGTCATTTGCCGTGACAGATGCCGAACGGGTCAAGGCAATCGAGGCGACCACCAATCATGACGTCAAGGCGGTTGAATACTGGCTGCGCGAGCGATTTGCCGACAACAGCGAAATTGTCGCCGCACAGTCTTTCATACATTTCGCCTGCACCTCCGAAGACATCAACAACCTTTCGCACGGCTTGATGCTGAAAGCGGCGCGCGCCGACGTACTGTTGCCTGCGTTGCTTGCGATCGAAAACCGGTTGCGCGCGCTGGCCCACCGGCATGCCGGCGTGGCCATGCTTGCGCACACCCATGGGCAGGCGGCGACCCCGACAACGCTGGGCAAAGAGATGGCAAACGTTGCCTGGCGCTTGCGCCACGCGCGGGACGCCATTGCGCGAGTCGAGATCCTTGGGAAGATCAACGGTGCGGTCGGCAATTTCAACGCCCATTTGTCGGCCTATCCGGCTTTCGATTGGCCGGCGTTCGCCGAACAGTTTGTCGACGGACTCGGGCTAAAGCTCAATCCGTACACCATTCAGATCGAACCGCACGACTACATGGCTGAGTTGTTTGACGCCATTGCGCGCGCAAACACCATCCTGATCGATCTGGATCGCGATATCTGGGGTTACATTTCGCTGGGTTATTTCACACAAAAGGTCAAGGCAGGCGAGATCGGTTCATCGACCATGCCGCACAAGGTCAATCCGATCGATTTCGAGAACTCGGAGGGCAACCTCGGCATGGCCAATGCGTTGCTCCGGCACATGGCGGAAAAGCTGCCGGTTTCGCGCTGGCAGCGCGACCTGACGGATTCCACCGTCCTGCGCAACATGGGGGTGGCGCTGGGTTATTGCGTGCTGGCTTATGATTCGCTGGCGCGTGGCCTCGATAAACTGGAAGCCAACACGACGCGAATTGCCGCGCATCTGGACCAAAGCTGGGATGTGCTCGCCGAGCCGATCCAGACCATGATGAGAAAGCATGGCATCGGCGACGCCTACGAGCAGTTAAAGGAACTCACCCGCGGCAAGGGCGGCATCGACCCGGGTTCGCTGCAGCAATTCATTTCTGGCCTGCCGATACCGGAGGCAGACAAGGCGCTGCTGCAAAAATTGACGCCGGCCAACTACACCGGCATCGCGCAGAAGCTGGCCGCGGACATCTAGCCACGATGCGGCACGGATGCGTGCCGCGGTGGGTCGCTACGCGCCACTCTTCATCAATTCGATCAGGAACTGTTCGGCCTGCCTGGCATTGAGCATGCCTTTCTTGCTCGTGTCCGCCTTGTCAAACATGCGGTCCACTTTCTTCATGATGTCGTCGCGGGACATCATGTAGCCGCTGCCACCATCGCTTTTCTGCAGTTCCAGCAAAAACGCCAGCGCCTTCTTGTCATCCATCATGCCGTCTTTGCCTGCAGACATTTTTTTCAGCATTTCGTCCGCACGCTTCATCAGCTCGGCCTTGGAGACCATGCCATCCTTGTTTGCATCGTAGTTCCGGACGAACCGGTTGGCGTCTTCCACACTGATGATGTCGGCACGCGCGGGCAAGGCGCCACCCAGCAGGGAAATGGTCAATGCGCCCAGGGCAAGCTTCAGAAACTGTTTGTTCATCGCAGGAATTCCTTTAAAAGTGGTCGTATGAGCTACTGCACCCGGCGCTGTTTGCCTGCACCGGGCGCAGCAGTGTGACCCCTAGGTCGCGCGCTGCGATGAATCCTTACAGGCCGCCATGCCGGCGGCGTGCAGGCTCAAATATCGAGCGTGATGCCCTGAGCGAGCGGCAATTCGCGCGAGTAGTTGATGGTGTTGGTGGTTCGCCGCATGTAGGCCTTCCAGCTGTCCGAGCCGGACTCGCGCCCGCCGCCGGTCTCTTTTTCGCCGCCAAAAGCACCCCCGATCTCCGCGCCGGACGTGCCGATGTTGACATTGGCGATGCCGCAATCGCTGCCCGACGCGGCCAGGAACTGTTCAGCCTCGCGCACGTCGGTGGTGAAGATCGCCGACGACAGGCCCTGCGGCACGGCATTCTGCAGCGCGATCCCCTGTTCCAGCGTGTCGTACTTCAAGACGTACAAAATTGGCGCAAACGTTTCGTGACAAACGGTCGCAGACTGCGCCGGCATCTCGACAATCGCTGGCTGTACATAAAACCCCTTTGCCATGTCGCCCGCCGTGATCCGGCCACCACCGTGTACTTTGCCGCCTTCACTGACAGCGCTGGCGAGCGCGGCCTGCATGGCGTCAAACGCCGATTCATCGACCAGCGGCCCGACCAGCGTTGCCGCCTCCAGCGGGTTGCCGATGCGTACGGATGTGTAGGCGGTCTTGAGTCGTGCCAGCAACGTGTCGTAGACGCTGCCATGAACGATGAGCCGGCGCAGAGTGGTGCAGCGCTGTCCCGCCGTTCCGACCGCTGAAAACAGTACGGCCGGCAACACCAGCTTCAAATCGGCACTGGGCGTGACGACCATTGCATTATTGCCACCCAACTCGAGAATGGTGCGCGCGAACCGGGCGGCGGCACGTTGCCCGACCGCACGCCCCATGCGGGTCGAGCCGGTGGCCGATATCAACTGCACACGCGCATCGTCAACCAGTACTTCACCGACGTCTGCACCACCAATGACAAGTTGCGACAAACCATCCGGCACCGTCCCGCCCGCCGCGCGATACCGCGCGATCGCCCGCTCAAGCATGGCATGCGATGCCAGCGCCGTCAGCGGCGTTTTCTCCGATGGCTTCCATACCACGGCATCGCCGCAAACCAGGGCCAGCGCGCTGTTCCATGCCCACACGGCAACCGGGAAGTTGAAGGCGCTGATGATGCCAACCGTTCCCAGCGGATGCCATTGCTCCATCATCCGGTGTCCCGGTCGTTCCGAGGCGATCGTCAGGCCATACAACTGGCGAGACAGGCCAACGGCAAAATCGCAGATATCGATCATCTCCTGCACTTCACCCAGCCCTTCCTGCAGGATCTTGCCGCTCTCCAACGTCACCAGACGGCCGAGCAACTCTTTTCCGGCACGCAATTCTTCGCCCAGCAGTCGCACCAGTTCGCCGCGCTTCGGCGCCGGGACGTTGCGCCACGCAAGGTAGGCCTGGTGCGCAGCGGCGATCTTTCCGGTTGCCGATTCGCGCGTGTCCGCGCGCAATCTTGCCAGGGTTGCACCGTCGACCGGGGACCGTGCAGCCAGGTCGGTGCCGGCATGATCGCCCAGGGTGACGCCCAAACGGGCGAGCAGGTCGTTAGCAGTCATTTTTTCAGTCTCGAAATCGGAAAGACCGGTAGGTTACACGCAAACGGCAGCGTCAGTCGGCCATCTGCGGGTTCATGCGCTCGCCGTGCGCCAGCTTGTTCAGCGCATTCAGATATGCCTTGGCGCTGGCAATGACAATATCGGTATCCGAGCCGATGCCGTTGATGATGCGCCCGGCCTTTGACAGGCGCACCGTCACTTCGCCCTGCGAGTCTGTCCCTTCGGTGACGTTGTTGACCGAATACAGAAGCAGTTCCGCGTCGCTGTGCACGACGCTCTCGAGCGCCTTGAAGGTGGCATCCACCGGCCCGGCTCCCATCGCATTGCAGGTGAACTCCTTGCCGCCATCGGCGATCACCAGCCTGGCGTACGGCTGCTCACCGGTTTCGACATGTGCGGTCAGGGACACGAGTTTGTACTTCTCGATCTCGGGCGTCACCGCCTCGTCCGACACCAGCGCGTGCAGATCTTCGTCAAAGATCTCCTGCTTCTTGTCGGCAAGCTCCTTGAATTTCTTGAACGCCGCATTCAGCGCAACCTCGGACTCGAGTTCAATGCCGAGTTCCTTCAACCGCTCGCGAAACGCCGAGCGGCCGGACAGTTTGCCGAGCGTGAGCCGGTTGTTATGCCAACCAACATCCTGGGCTCGCATGATTTCATAGGTCTCGCGATGCTTCAGCACGCCATCCTGGTGAATGCCGGATTCGTGTGCAAAGGCATTGGCGCCGACCACCGCCTTGTTGGGCTGCACCGGATAGCCGGTGATGGTCGATACCAGCCTCGACGCCGGCACGATCTGGGTCGCGTCGATGCGCGTTTCGAGATTGAAGTAGTCCTTGCGGGTGCGTACCGCCATGACAATTTCTTCCAGCGATGCATTGCCCGCGCGCTCGCCGAGACCGTTGATGGTGCATTCAACCTGTCGCGCGCCGGCTTTCACCGCCGCCAGCGAATTGGCCACCGCCATGCCGAGATCGTTGTGACAGTGCGTCGACCACACCACCTTGTCCGCGTTCGGTACACGCTCGATCAGGGTGCGAAAACGCTCGGCCCAGAGTTCGGGAATGCTGTAGCCGACGGTATCCGGCACATTGATTGTGCGCGCACCGGCATTGATCACCGCCTCGAACACGCGACAGAGGAAGTCCATCTCGCTGCGTACCGCATCCTCGGCCGAGAATTCGACATCATCGCAAAAACTGCGCGCGAACTTTACCGCATCGACCGCGGCCACCAGCACCTGGTCAGGGGTCATGCGCAGCTTGTGTTGCATGTGGATCGGCGAGGTCGCAATGAATGTGTGGATGCGTCCGCTTGCGGCGGGCCTGATGGCGTCGCCGGCTTTCTGGATGTCGCCCGCCTGCGCCCGCGCCAGCGAGCAGATGGTCGAATCCTTGACCGCGGTGGCCACTGCATGGATCGCCTCGAAGTCACCCGGACTTGCAGCGGCAAATCCGGCCTCGATTACATCGACGCGCATTTTTTCCAGCTGCTTGCCAATGCGCACTTTTTCCTCACGCGTCATGGACGCGCCGGGGCTTTGCTCGCCATCGCGCATCGTGGTGTCAAAAATAATCAGTTTGTCCATTGCAAGCTCCAATACATGGTTCCGGCAAGCGGTGCCGGGACGTGAATAATCATATTCGCTCTGGTTCAAGAGCGCCGGGTCGACGAAGGTGGGGGAAGATTATGTGCGCGCGACGCGCAGCAGCAGGCCGAGCGAAAGATTCAGCTTCGCTGGCAGGGGAGAAAAACTCGAACGTGAATACCGATCCAAATTCATGCTGTCACTATAGCGCGGCTGGTTTTGCCGCGCAACATTTCAGGCGCTTGCCGGTGGCGGTTTCTTGCCGGCACCACGGAACAGGCGTGCCGCGCCGATGACGTAGCCGGAAACGGCGTAGCAGACAAACACGCCGAACAGCACGTGCGATGGCTTGATCGAAATCAGCAGGTAGCCCAACACCATTGCCGGCACCACCCAGAACGGCACGCTGCGCCGCAGGTTGAAATCCTTGCCGCTGTAGTATGGAACGGTCGAGATCATGGTCACGCCGGCGAACACCGCAACGCCCCAGGTCAGCCAGGCGACATCGCCGCCGAGAACGTGATACTCGTTGAATACCCAGATCATGCCCGCTGCGAGGCAGGCTGCGGCCGGGCTCGGCAAGCCCTGGAAGAATCGTTTGTCGACCACGCCGACATTGGTATTGAAACGTGCCAGCCGGAGCGCGGCGCAGACGCAATAGACAAATGCAGCCATCCAGCCCCATTTGCCGAGCGGCTTCAGCGCCCACTCGTACATCACCAGCGCCGGGGCGGCGCCAAAGGAAACCATGTCCGAAAGGCTGTCAAGCTGGGCGCCAAATTCACTCTGCGTTCGCGTCATGCGCGCAACCCTGCCGTCAAGGCCATCCAGAACCATCGCGCAAAATATGGCGATGCAGGCAACCTCAAACTTGCCATTCATTCCCTGGACAATCGCGTAAAAACCGGCGAACAGCGCAGCGCAGGTAAACAGGTTGGGCAGGATATAGATGCCCTTCTTGCGGCGCTCGGGATCAAGCAGGCCCTTGCGGATCTTCGGAATCGGACTGTTCATGTTTTCATTGTAGCGCGCCGCGCCTATGAGTTGGCGGCGTGCGGCGACCGGGCAATGGCGGCACCAGACATGGCCTCTCCCATGCGGACCAGTCCGGACGGCTGCCACCGCGGATTGAATGCGATCTGCCCGGGCGGAAACAGCAAGACGACGGTCGAACCCAGCAGAAAGCGACCCATCTCAGCGCCTTTCTCCAGCCGCACCGAACCTGCCGCATAGCGCCATTCGCGAATATCGCGGGTGCGTGGTGGATTGACCACGCCATGCCACGCGGTTGCCATGCTGCCGACAATGGTTGCGCCAACCAGTACCAGCACCATCGGTCCCGCGCCGGTGTCAAAAACACACACCACGCGTTCATTGCGGGCAAACAGACCGGGAACACCACGCGCCGTCGTCGGGTTGACTGAAAACAGGTCGCCCGGCACGTAGATCATGCGTGTCAGGTCCCCATCGCACGGCATATGAATCCGATGATAGTCGCGGGGACTGAGATAAATTGTCGCGAAGCTTCCATTCGTGAAACGGGATGCGAGTTCTGCGTCGCCACCAACCAGGGCCGTGGTCGAATAGTGATGCCCTTTGGCCTGGAAAATCCGGTCGTGCTCGATGGCGCCAAACTGGCTGATGGCGCCGTCCACCGGACATACGAAAGCGGCCTGGGCCAGGGGGCGTGCGCCGTCTCGAAGGGCACGCGTAAAAAACTCATTGAAGGTGGCAAATGCGGCAGGGTCGCCGTTTGCCGCTTCGCTCATATCGACACCATAGCGGCCGACAAACCAGCGAATGATGCCGGTGGTAATACGTCCCATGCGCGCACCGGCAACCCGACCGGCAAACCAGGTCAGAAATTGTTTTGGCAACAGATATTGCAGCAGGACAGCCAGGTGATCGGACACGTGTGCTACCGGATTCATCGACGGCCGCCATTGTAGCCCACTACCCCCGATGTCACAGTGGCAACGGCCGGGAAATGGCTCGGACAAACTGCCAAACTCAAGCACTGGAGCGGCTTTCGGGGCAAAAGTGGCCTGAGAGCCGCTCCAGTGCTGGTTGTCACAATTCGAAATGCAAAAATATACGTCTGGAACAACGCCTGCGCCAGGCCGCCGGCAATCAAATCCGGGTCCGGACCTGCGGACGCGCGCGCGCCACCGCGTCAATGTTGCGCGTCCACCATCTGCGCGCGTCAAATTCGGTCCACGGCCACTCATGACCAAGGACGTCCAGTACCGATACGAATTCGCTGACCGAGTCCGGCCGCAATGCACGGTCTTTCTCCAGGCACTGCGATATCAAATCCGCCAGCGCCCCGGGCACGTGCAGATCAGTCACCTCGGCAATGCCCGGCACCGGCTCATTCAGCACCTTTTCTATCAGCGCCTGGTCGGCCACGTTCTCGAATATCGGCCGGCCACACAGAAGATAGAATGCGACCGCGGCCAGCGCGTAGATGTCCGCGCGGGCATCGGCATCGGTCGGATTGCGCAAACGCTCGGGTGCCATGTAGAGCGGCGTGCCGAGGATCCGCGAATGCTGGGTGAGGTCAACGGCAGGTTTGGCGGCCGGTCCACGTTTGCGACCGGTCGCGCCAGCAGCATGGCCGGCCGACGCCGTGCCCAGGTGCAACTCCTTCACCAAGCCGAAGTCAACCACCTTGACGACGTCATAGGCGCCACCCTGGGTGCAGAGCATGATGTTCTGCGGTTTCACGTCGCGATGAATCAACCGCTTTTCGTGCGCTTCACCGAGTGAGCCACACACGTGCCTCAGTACATGAATCACCCGGCCGACCGGCATCGGGCCGGTCTGCTCGACAATTTCCGCCAGCGTGGCTCCGCTCAGGTATTCCATGGCGTAATACGAAACGCCGGCGCGGGTACGCCCGTAGTCAAAAATCTCGATCGTGTTGGGATGCGTCAGCTGGCTGCACAACTGCGCCTCGCGCTCAAATCGGGCAACGATCTCGTCCGTTGCCAGGTGCATCTTCAGCACCTTGACGGCCGCAGGACGCTTGAGATGTGCATGCCTGGCGAGATAAACACGGCTGATGCCACCTTCGCCGATCTGCTGCTCCAGCGTGTACTGTCCAACGCGCTTGGTTTCCCGCAGGCGCAAACGGATGACCGACCACGAAGAAATGCCGAACAGGATTGCAAACAGCATGACCACCGCAAACAGCGCCGAAAATGCCGTCAATACATGGCGCAGCGGCAGGTATGCTTCCTCGGCGTCCATCTCCAGCGCCAGCCCAAAATCGTATTCAGCGATCCAGGTCCAGGCGCCGACCACCGTCGCACCCCGGTAATTGCGATAGGGATCAAGCATGACACCCGACTGCCGCTCGCTCGACGAGTCGCTGCGCGAGGCAATGGCTTCAGCTGCGAGCCGGGTCGGCTGCAACACCGCGTCTGCCGCCGGCCTGAAGCCGGCCAGCAGATCTCCGCCAGGGTCGCGAACCGGCTGCTGCATTGCCGCGCCCGCATCACCGGAAACCTGTGACAGCGATTCACGAAACCGGCTTTCCGACAAAAGTACCGGTTGTTCGTCGAATGCGTAGGCTTCGCCGGTCAAGCCGGGACGCGAAACGCCGAGAATCCTGCTGAACTGGTCATCGGCAAACTTGCCGAAACCGAGTGACCCGATGACCGTTCCTTCGGTCGAGCGGATCGGCGTCTCGATCCAGATGATCGGCCTCGACGACTTTGTCGGCAACCACCGCGGCAGCGCCTTGGCGCCGGCATAGGGCCGCACAAAACGCGTTTGCCCATTGAACACCGGCGCAATGCTGACGAAGAATTCCTCGCCCGCAATGCTGCGTCCGCAGGTTCCGCCCGCCGACGAAGCGGCAATGCGCCCCGCGGGCGTGATCAGATGATAGGCGACCGTCTCCTCGGATTTGAAATATGGCTGCAATGCCTTCGCAAGTTCTGCGGCTTCCGGCATCGCGCAGAATTCGCGCGCGTCATCCTTGGTGTTGGCTTCAGCGACGATGCGCCTGATGTACGGGCCGACAACCGGGTTGGCCGACCAGCGCTCGGCGAAGCGCTTTTGCTCTTCGACCCATACACGGATCGCCGTCGCCTGCGTGTTAAGCAGCGTAACCAGGCCGGTCGAGCGGCTTTCGCGCAAGGACTGGCTGACGGCAAGATAGGTCCAGCCGGCAACCAGCACCAGGATGATGAAGCTGACGGCGACCAGCACCGCCCATCGCGCGACGCTGTGTGTCTTCGCCGAGGCAGGCAGCTGGGGCACCAGCGTCGCCGAAACCGCGGCGCCCGGCGGGACGACACTGTCGTCACTGGCCGGCGCGGCATCTGCAGTTGGTGGCGTTATCGGATTCAACGTGTTCACGGGATCATGCTACGTCAAGCGCCCCCATTTGAAAAACCGCCGCACCAACCGGATTGCGAGCCGGACGCGCCGACCGCCAATTGGGTTGCGGCACCGAGCCGGCAAATGCAAAAGGCCGGAATCCCCGGCCTTTTGCGTGTTTTACCGCATGCTGCGCCAGCGGTCAATTGCGACTCTGATCGACCAGCTTGTTCTTCTTTATCCACGGCATCATGCTTCTCAGCTTCTCGCCGACTTCCTCGATCGGATGCTCGGCCAGCAGCCTGCGACGCGCGGTGAGAGTCGGTGCACCCGCCTTGTTTTCAAGGATGAAGCTCTTCGCGTATTCGCCGGTCTGGATGTCCTTCAAGGCCTGCCGCATCGCCTGCTTGGTCGCGTCGGTGATGATTTTTGGGCCGGTGACGTACTCGCCGTACTCGGCATTGTTCGAAATCGAGTAATTCATGTTCGCGATGCCGCCTTCATAAATCAGGTCGACGATCAATTTGGTTTCGTGCAGGCACTCGAAGTACGCCATCTCAGGTGCATAGCCGGCTTCGACCAGCGTTTCATAGCCGGCCTTGATCAATTCAACAATGCCGCCACACAACACCGCCTGTTCACCAAACAGGTCGGTTTCGGTTTCTTCGCGGAAATTGGTTTCAATCACGCCACCGCGCGAGCCACCGATTCCCTTGGCATACGACAGCGCCAGGTGCTTGCCTTTGCCGGATTTGTCGGCGTGCACGGCAATCAGCGACGGCACGCCGCCACCTGCGACGTAGGTTGAGCGTACCAGGTGACCGGGCCCTTTCGGCGCAATCATGATCACGTCAAGGTCCGCACGCGGCGTCACCACGCCGTAATGAATATTGAAACCGTGGGCGAACGCCAGCGCAGCGCCTTTCTTGATGTTGTCGTGAACTTCGTTCTTGTAGACGTCGCCGATGTTTTCGTCCGGCAACAGCATCATGACCACGTCTGCGGACTTGACCGCGTCGGCGACCTCCGCCACCTTGAGTCCGGCCTTCTTGGCCTTGTCCCAGGAGGCGCCGCCCTTGCGCAGGCCAACCGTGACCTTGACGCCCGAGTCGTTGAGATTCTGTGCGTGCGCATGTCCCTGCGACCCGTAACCCACGATGGTGACCTTCTTGCCTTTGATCAGCGAGAGGTCACAATCTTTGTCGTAATACACTTTCATTGTTTTCTCCGAGAGTAATTCGTTGCTACGCTTTGACAATCCATTCGCCGCGACCCAATCCGCAGGCGCCGGTACGGACCGTTTCAAGGATCAGTGAACGGTCAATCGCTTCCAGAAACGCATCGAGCTTGTCGCCGGTGCCGGTCAATTCGATGACATAGGTTTTTTCGGTCAGGTCGATGACGCGCGCGCGGAAAATGTCCGCGGTGCGCTTCAATTCCTCGCGATCCTTGCCCACCGCGCGCGCCTTGACCAGCATCAGTTCACGCTCGACGTGCTTGCCCTCATTCAGGTCAACGATTTTCACCACGTCGACCAGCTTGTTTACCTGCTTGGTAATCTGTTCGATCACTTCATCGGACCCGCTGGTGACAATCGTCATCCGCGACAGTGTCGCGTCTTCGGTTGGCGCCACCGTCAGCGATTCGATGTTGTAGCCGCGCGCCGAAAACAGCCCGGCCACCCGCGACAAGGCGCCGGATTCGTTTTCCAGCAACAATGAAAGGATATGTCTCATCGTCTAGAGATCCTCAGCCAGGATCATCTCGCTGATGCCCTTGCCGCCAGGCACCATCGGAAACACGTTTTCCTTCTGGTCGGTGACAAAATCCATGAACACCAGCCGGTCCTTCATGGCAAACGCATCCTTCAGCGCGCCCTCCACATCGGCCGGTTTTTCAATGCGCATGCCAACGTGGCCGTAAGCCTCCGCCAACTTGACGAAGTCTGGCAGTGCGTCCATGTAGCTCTCGGCGTGACGGTTGCCATGGAAAAAATCCTGCCACTGCCGGACCATGCCGAGATAACGGTTGTTCAACAGGATCACCTTGATCGGCAAATGGTATTGCTTGCAGGTGGAGAGCTCCTGGATACACATTTGCACCGACCCTTCGCCAGTGATGCAGGCGACATCGGCATCCGGATGGGCGAACTTCACGCCCATTGCATAGGGCAGGCCCACCCCCATGGTGCCCAGGCCGCCGGAATTGATCCAGCGACGCGGCTTGTCGAATCGATAATACTGCGCAGCCCACATCTGGTGCTGGCCGACGTCCGACGTGACGAAGGCATCACCCTTGGTGACTTCCCAGAGTTTTTCAACAACATACTGCGGCTTGATGATGCTGCCTGTTTTCTTGTATTTCAGGCAATCCTTGGCACGCCATTCTTCGATCTGTTTCCACCACGCGCCAATGGCCGCCGGGTCCGGCTTCTGTTCCGCCGACTTCAGCAGCGCAAGCAGTTCCAGCAACACGTCCTTGATATTGCCGACAATCGGCACGTCAACCTTCACCCGCTTTGATATGGACGACGGGTCAATATCGATATGGATGATCTTGCGGGAGGGATTGCCGGACGCAAAGTGTCCCGGATTGCCGATCACGCGGTCGTCGAATCTCGCTCCGACCGCGATCAGCACATCGCAATATTGCATCGCCATATTGGCTTCAACGGTGCCGTGCATACCGAGCATGCCGACAAACTGCCGGTCCGAGGCTGGATAGGCGCCGAGCCCCATCAGCGTATTGGTGCACGGATAGCCAAGCAGGCGGACGAGTTCAGTCACTTGCGGCGATGCATCACCGAGAATCGCGCCGCCGCCGACGTAAATCATCGGCTGACGGGCATCAAGCAACATCTGCATCGCCTTCTTGATTTGACCGGTGTGACCCCGGGTAACCGGCTTGTAGGAGCGCATTTCCACCGATTGCGGGTATGCAAACGGCGCCTTGGCAATCGACACATCCTTGGGAATATCGACGACTACCGGGCCAGGACGGCCCGTGGTTGCAACATAGAACGCCTTTTTCAGCGTTTCCGCCAGGTCAGCCACGTCCTTGACCAGAAAATTGTGCTTCACACAGGGCCGGGTAATGCCAACCGTGTCGCATTCCTGGAATGCATCCTGGCCAATGGCATGAGTCGGGACCTGGCCGGTGATGACCACCATTGGAATCGAATCCATATAGGCGGTGGCAATGCCGGTAATCGCATTGGTTACGCCCGGCCCCGAGGTAACCAGCGCCACGCCGGGCCTGCCGGTGGAGCGCGCGTAGGCGTCCGCCGCGTGCAGGGCGGCCTGTTCATGCCTCACCAGGATGTGTGAGAACGCCTTTTGCTTGTAGATTTCGTCATAGATGACCAACACGGCGCCGCCGGGGTAGCCGAAAACGAACTCGACGCCCTCGGCTTTGAGCGCACGGCAGAGTATTTCCGCCCCGCTGATCATTTCCGTGGCGACAGGGGTGGGCTGGCTGTTTGGAGCATCCGAGAGTTTCATGATCTTTGGCAATGAGCAGGTTTGTAAGGGGCACGCAGCAAACCCCGACGACGATTCATCGGGGAACAAGTCAATGCACCCGTAAATTCTTTCCGCGTTGCGCAACCGTTGTGCGGCTGCGTCGCAACGCCCGACTCACCGCGTCAAACCACCCTCGGGAGGGAAAACCAGGGGTCGCCCGGCGGATTGTGCAGTGCAGAAAAGATAACCTTACCGATTGCCTGCCCAATGGTCAAGCCGGCCGGGCAATTTCCGCAGGAAAATGTCTCATACCCCGAAAATTGCTAGACTCCGTCATCACGGCGACTGAGGCGAAACAAGCCGTCACGAAATAACTGGCGAGGATGAACTGGCTACTAGACAAGAACTGTCGGATTTCCTTGCAGGCATAGAAAAGCGCGCCTTTAAGCAAGCGGTTTATGCGGTGCGACAAGATGAGTCGGCACTGGACATCGTGCAGGACGCGATGATGAAACTCGCGGAAAGCTATTCAGCGCGGCCGGCCACGGAATTGCCGATGCTGTTTCAGCGCATCCTGCAAAACGCCATCCGCGACTGGTTCAGGCGGCAAAAGGTCCGGTCAACCTGGACCAGCCTTTTTTCGTCTTTTGCCGGCAAGGACGGCGACGACGACTACGATATTCTGGAGTCGCTGGAAGCCAAGGACACGTCGAATGTGCCGGTCTCGCCGGCAGCACAGTTGGAACAAGCGCAATTGCTGGGCCTGATCGAAGAGGCCATCGAGCGGCTCCCGGCGCGTCAACGGGAAGCTTTCATGTTGCGTTACTGGGAGGAATTGGATGTGGCTGAAACGGCAGCGGCGATGGGTTGCTCCGAAGGGAGTGTCAAAACACACTGTTCGCGCGCTGTTCACGCACTGTCCGCTCTTCTCAAGTTGAAGGGGGTGACGCTCGACTCCCTGATCGGTCGCACCGAAAATTGAGCATAAGATCATGAATGATAAAGAGTTTGGTCAAAATATCGCCCGCACCCTCGATTGGGGCGCCAACCAGCTCGATGCTGCCAAACTGAAGAAACTTCATGCAGCGCGCGAGCAGGCGTTGAGTGCATATCGTGCCCCGGTTCGCGTGTTTGGGCTGATTACCGTGTCCGGCAACATGCTGGATATTTCCAGCCTTGTTCGCAAGCCATTGTTTTTGTTACCGGTTATTGCCGCCTTTATCGCGGTCGCTGGCATTTTGTGGATGCCGTCGGACGATAACTATGACGATGTCGGCGAACTTGATGCCAAGTTGCTTGCCGGTGAATTGCCGATTGACGCATTTCTTGATAAGGATTTTGCAGCGTGGGTGCAAGAGTCGTCCCATTGATCCGATTCGGGATCGTCGCGTGGCTCGCGATCGCCAGCGTCATGTTTTCATCTGGTTCCGCCCAAGCAGAGACCAAAGGCAGCAAAGCCTTGCCGCCGGTACCGTGGAGCAAGATTGCCGAATCGGAGCGAAAAGTCCTGAGTCCGCTTGAGAAGGACTGGAATCAACTGCCGGCGGTACAACAGCGGCGGTTGATTACCTCGGCGCGCCAGTATCCCAAGCTTGCGCCGATCCAGCAGGAACGATTTCAGGAGCGCATTCGCGAATGGGCCTCATTGACCCCGGCCCAGCGCCAGGCTGCCCGCGAAAAGTACAAGAACCTCTCAACGCTTCCACCCGCCAAGCAACATGAATTGCGCGAAAAATGGAGTGAGAAGAGGGCAGCGCCGGCCGAACCTCAGCCATCGGCGAGCGCCGAACAGCCCAAGTAGGCTGTGGATCATGCGCTACCGGCATCGCCGCCGGTTCCAAGCATTCGGCGCCGACTGGCTGCGATCCCCTACGAAGGGTTGCTGGTCCTGGCGCTGGTCCTGATTGCGGCATTTCCCCTGGCAGGCCTCAAGGGTGTCACGCTGCAAGGGGTGCCGCACCTGCTGATGCAGGTTTATTTCTTCGGCGTGACCGCCGCCTATTTCGTCTGGTTCTGGCATCACGGCGGCCAGACGCTGGCGATGAAAACATGGCGATTCCGCGTCGTGGCCCTAAACGGAACCCGGCTGACGGTCACGCGCGCCTTCGCGCGTTTTGTCCTGGCCGCAGGTTTTTTCGGTCCCGCCTGCGTCGGCTTGATCCTGCTGTTTTTCCCCGGCCGCATCAGCCCGGTCCTGAGCATGTGGCTGTTCCTGCCCATGATCGCATGCCTTCTATGGGCGCGCTACGATGCGGACCGGCAGTTCCTGCATGACCGGCTGGCCGGGACGCGGCTGATTTCCGTATTGACGCCGCCCCAGGCAGCCTAGCCTAGCCGGCGCGGCAGCCGGCACGCGTATTCCCTGCTCATCAACAGCACAAATGCCAGGCAGAAAAAGGTCGCCAGCGGGATCAGTGAGCTGATCAGTGCCGGCCAGTCATTCAACAGCGTCAGGTTCGCAGCAAGCTGATTGAGGAAGACAAACACCAGGCCCAGCATGATTCCCATCAGCAGCTTGGCTCCCAGACCGCCGGATCGGTGCGACTGGATGGCAAACGGAATCGCCAATAGCATCATGATGATGACCGTGGCGGGCTGCAATATCTTGCCCCAGAACGCAATTTCGTACCGCGTGCTGTTCTCCTTGTTGGTTCGCAGCCGCTCGATATACGCCGACAGCGTCAGCAATGACATGTCGTCAGGTTTTACCCGCAGTCCCGCCAGAAGATTCGGCTTCAGCGTGGTTGCCCATGCGTCACGCGGCAGCTTTTCAATTCGCGCAGCCGAACCGGTGAATACCGTCTTTTCCACGTCCTGCATCACCCAAGCGCCTTGCTGCGCATCGAAGGCGGCGCGTTTGGCGACGCGAAGCGATTTCAGCTTGAACCCACTGTCAAAATCGTAGATTCTCAGTCCGACAAGTTCGGTGTCAATTGTCACGGATTGGATGTTTACGAAAGACAGGTCGTCCTTTATCCAGAAGCCGGAACGAAACTGCTGGGCAACGACATTGCTGGTCGCCGTCATCCGCACCCGCTTGGCAGCTTCCTCGGCGGCGGGGGCAACAAACTCGCCGAACAGAAACATGACCAGCGAAAAAATCAGGCCCAGGATGGTGGCAAAACCTGCCAGTTTGGCCAGCGACAAGCCGGATGCACGCATTACGGTGAGTTCAGACTGGCTGGACAGCCTGGCAATGGCGAAGATGGTGCCCATCAGCGCGGCAACCGGAAAAATGATCGCCACATGGGCAGGCTGTGAAAGCGTCACATAGGCAAGGACCACACCGAGGCCGTAGTTCGACTTCCCCAGATCACCCAATTCCTTGATCAGGTCGAACAGTGCAAACAGCGCAAGCAGTCCCATCAGCAGCAATAACGTTGCCTGGAAAATTTCTTTCGCGAAATAACGAAACAGGATTGACACGATGCGCTTGGAATGAAAAAAGCCGGCAAGCCAAATTGGCTTGCCGGCTCTATTCTACCGCCTGCTAATAAGCTGGTTAGGCTTAAGTCGCGGTGGTATTGACGGTATCGCCCCTCAGCAGCGGGAAGCGTACGTGATCCACCAGTTCCTGCGTATCTTTGTCAGGTTCCGGCGTGATCAGGCTGACGATGATGATCACCGCAAACCCGAGTGGTACACCCCACAAGCCCGCCGAGATCGGCTGGATGCCCCACCACAGGTCAGCCGGGACGCTGCGAGGCGTGCCGAAGAACACTTCACGCATCCACGGGTGGGTGGTGATCATGTACCAGAAAGTAATGCCAAGGCCGGCAACCATGCCGCAAGTGGCGCCCCATTTGTTGGCACGTTTCCAGAAGATGCCCAGCACCAGCGCCGGGAAGAATGCCGCAGCCGCAAACGAGAACGCTGCCGATACCAGGAACAGGATGTCAGCCGGCTTCTGTGCGGCAACGTAGGCTGCGCACAGGGCCACGACCAGCAGCAGGATCTTGGAGATGGTGACGCGACGCGTGGTCGAGGCATTGGGGTCGATCATCTTGTAGTACAGGTCATGTGAAAGCGCGTTGGCGATGGTCAGCAGCAAGCCGTCTGCCGTTGACAGCGCGGCAGCCAGGCCACCTGCCGCAACGAGGCCGGAAATCACATACGGCAAGCCGGCAATTTCCGGCGTTGCCAGCACGACGATGTCGCCGCCGATGGTGATTTCGGCCAGCTGCACCAACCCGTCCTTGTTGATATCGACCACCGAAAGCAGCGCCTTGTCCACCGCCTGCCACGCCGTCACCCACTGCGGCAGCTTGGCAAATTCGGACCCGACCAGCAACGTATAGACGTCATACTTCACCAGCACTGCCAGCGCAGGCGCTGAGAAATACAGCAGGAAGATGAAGAACAGCGACCAGAACACCGAGGTGCGCGCCTCTTTCACAGACGGCGTGGTGTAGTACCGCATCAGGATATGCGGCAACGCGGCGGTGCCGATCATCAGGCAGAACACCAGCGCCAGGAAGTTGCGGCGCGACACATCGCGTGCGGCGTCATCCTTGCCGGGGAAAGCCTCCGCATGACGTAGCGGCGGCCCAGATCGGGCGGTATTGCTGGCTTTGCCGGCATTCCACGCCAGCTTGGCTGCGTCTGCTGTCTTGGGATAGGCCGCGATCGCTTTCTCAGCCGCTTCAATATCCTTGGCGGGTGCAGAACCGGCTTTCAGGTCATCGAGCTTCTTCTGCAAGTCGGCCTTGCCGTCTTCCCAGGACTTCGGCAATGCCTTTACCCGTGCATCGAAGTCGTCGGCATTCTTCTTGAAGATGCCGCGCACTTCGAGTTCCTTGGGATCCTTGATCAGCTTGTCTTCAACCGCCGTGACTTTTTCCAGCACGCCACCGTATACCATCTGCGGCAGCGGGATGCCGGTGTGCTTAACGGCGATCCAGACGCACGGAATCATGTAAGCCACGATCAGGATGATGTACTGCGCCACCTGGGTCCACGTCACTGCACGCATACCCCCCAGGAACGAGCACACCAGGATACCGCCGAGGCCGAGGAAAATTCCGGTTTCAAATGCCACGCCCGGCAGCAGGCGGGTGGTGATCAGTCCGACACCGTAAACCTGTGCCACCACGTAGGTGAAGGAGCAGAGAATGGCTGCACAAATACCGATAAACCGCGGGACGTTGCCGCCAAAGCGCGCGCCGAGGAAATCGGGAATCGTGAACTGGCCGAACTTGCGCAGATACGGCGCCAGGAACAATGCAACCAGGCAATAGCCGCCGGTCCATCCAAGGATGAACGCGAGGCCGTTAAAGCCGGACAGGTACAGGGTTCCGGCCATGCCGATGAACGAGGCGGCGGACATCCAGTCCGCGCCGGTCGCCATGCCGTTGAACAGCGCCGGTACCCGCCGCCCGGCGACGTAGTATTCGGCCGCATCGGACGTCCGGCTCATGATGCCGATGCCGGCGTAGAGCAACACCGTGGCAAACAGGAAGGCGTAGCCGATGTAGATCCGCGGCAGTCCCATTTTTTCGGCGATTGCCAGGATGATCACGAAAATGGCGAAACCGCCGGTGTACCAGGTGTAGGCCTTCTTGAGCGCGCTTGCGAATTCGCTCTGGGTGGCTGAATTGAACATTAGTCTTCCTCCCCTTCATGCACGTCGTACTCGTTGTCGAGCGCATTCATGTAGCGGGCATAGAACCAGATGATCACCACATAGATCACCAGCGAGCCCTGCGCCGCCATCCAGAATGAAAATGGCCAGCCGAAGAAATTGAAGCTCAGTTCGCGCGCGAAGTAGCCCATCACGAACGTTGCCACGAACCAGATTGCGAGCAATATGGCTGTGACCCTCAGATTCTTCGACCAGTACTCAAGATGCCTGTCGGTCAATTGCATGAAGTCCTCCTACGATTGAGATTATGGATACATCCTCTATGTCCAGACCTGTACCGGTCCTTGTCATTCATTACAGCTGCTTGCTTGGTAACGGCGTCAATACAATTTTCAACCCGATTCGACCCGGATGCCGGTTTCACGAATTAACTGGTCGGCAAATTTGGGTTCAAAACCCTTCAGGTGCCGGATGATTTTTTCCGCGCTCTGCATCTTGCCGCGGCTGTGATATATGCGAGCCAGCTGATACCAGCCGAATGGCGACATCGGCTGCAACTCGGTTGCGCGCTTGAGCGCCGGAATCGCCTCGTCGAAGCGATTCAGTGCGATCAGGCTCAGCGCTTTTCCATATTGGGCCAGGTCGTGGTCATCACGAATCGCCAGCGCGCGGTCAAACGACAGCACCGCGTCTTCATGGCGCTGCAACTCCTGCTGCAGATAGGCACGGTTGTAATGGCCACGCACGTCTTCCGGGGCGAGTTCGACCACGCGGTCGAATCGCTCCAGTGCCGTAATGCGGTTGCCCTGCGCGGCATCCAGGTAGGCCAGGCAAGACATGGTGTGCGCGTCGTCAGGATGGTCACGCAGCACGACTTCGTAAAGCGCGCGCGTGCGTTGCGGCTGTTTCAGCCACAGCAGCCAGTCCGCGGCTTCGAGCCGCAGCCAGCGCCAGATACGATCAGGCAGCGGCATGCTCATTTGACCTGCGGAATCAGGAAAGCCAGCCAGATGAACACCGCCGAGAGGCCGCAAAAAGCCGCAAACGGCACCAGCCTGTCCTCAATCTTGCGTGGGGTGATCAGGCGGAACAGCTTCACGAACGGCGACGGGATGATGCGCGCGATATTGTAGAAAATATTCTGCTCGCGCCGCGCGCCGGCCAATACATAGAGCGCGCCCTGGGCAAGCAAGCCCATCAACGCAATCGCCACGATCATTTGCACCAGACCCAGCAGCTGCCTCATGCGGGCACCTTTGCCGGATCGTGCGTAGCCAGGTACCGACCCATGCACTCTCCTCCACCCTCTGACGGGGTAATGGAGCGAATCCTATGATGTGACGGAGTTCACAACAATTGGGGTAAACCCTAACTTCCGTGCTGCATTGCAGCAAACAGCCCCGTCAACCCGGACGCGAAAGCGCGATCTGCACCAGTTCCGCGACCGAGTCGACCGCCAGTTTTTCCATGATGTGCGCCCGATGCGCTTCAACCGTCTTGACGCTGATATCGAGCGTCTCTGCCATCACGCGGTTGGTCTTGCCGGCAACGATCAGGTTCAACACCTCACGCTCGCGCTGCGTCAGCACCGCCAGCCTGGCGAGGCGCGTATCCTGTCCGCCCTTTGCATGGCGCCTGGCAATGTCCCGAGCCAAGCAATCGCGGATTAACGGCACGATTTTCTTGTAATCGAACGGCTTTTCGATGAAGTCGATCGCACCGTGCTTGACGGCCGCCACCGCGTTGGCCACGTCGCCACGGCCGCTGAGAAAAATAACCGGCATGGATATGCCGTGGTCAATCAGATATCGCTGCAGATCCAGCCCGCTCATGCCCGGCATGTAGAGATCGAGGATCAGGCACCCTGGCGAATCAGGCTGGTAGACCGAGAGGAAACTCTGCGCATTCGAGAATGCGACGACGGGAATCCCATTGGCTTGCATCAGCCAGGTCATCAATTCACGAATCGATGCATCATCATCAACAATGTATACGGTCGGTACCGGCGCCGCAGGCGAGGATTTTGGATCAGATTCGGTATTCATGGCGGCCAACGATAATCCAAACGGTCATCGAGCGCCACCGTCAACTGCACCGCGGACACTTTCCAGCATTTTTTTCACCTGCAAAACCAGTTCCTGGGTCGAAAACGGTTTGACCACATACAGGTCGGCTCCCATCGACAGGCCACGCTCGCTCTCGGTATGGCCGCCTTTTGCCGTCAGCAGGATGATTTTGATGCTGCGGGTCGATTCCTGGCTGCGAAGCACGCGGCAAACGTCGAGGCCGCTGCGGCGCGGCAGCATCACGTCCAGCAGGATCAGGTCCGGCCCAAACGACGTCGCCTTTGCCAGCGCTTCCTCGCCATCGCGGGCAATGTCGGTCACGATGCCGCAGCGGCGCATCAGAAATTCCAGCGACAACACAATTGCCGGTTCGTCGTCGGCAATCAACACGCGATGGCTGAGCGGCGGCGAAACACTCATGTCGCGGACACGGTCTGCGCCGGCAGGCTGAAGGAAAAAGTCGCGCCGCAGCCCACCTCGCTTTCAACCCAGAGCCTGCCGCCGAAGTGCCCGACAATTTCACGGCAGATCGCCAGGCCGAGCCCGGTTCCCTGGGGTTTGTCGGTCAGGGTATCGCCGACCTGGCGAAATTTTTCGAAGATCAGCTGCTGGTTTTCGCGGGCAATGCCAATCCCGTTGTCCCGAACGTCGACGCGGACACCCCCGTGTTCGCGGCGCAGCGACACCTCGACGCGGCCGGTTCCGGATTCACAGAATTTGATCGCATTGGACAGCAGGTTCAGCATCACCTGCATCAGACGGTCGCGGTCGGCAACCACCGGCGGCAGATGGGCCGGCAGGTCGGTCTTGAGCTCGATCCGGTTGCTGCGGAACAACTGCTCCGTGGCACTGGTCGCGTCCGCCACCAAGTCGCGCAAATCCAGCGTGGCGATGCGCCACTCGGCGGCACCCGCCTCGAGCTTGGCGAGATCGAGCACCTGGTTGATCAGACGGGTCAAGCGCTCGGACTCCTTGACCAGAATTCCCAGAAACCGCGTTCGTTCCTCGGCGTCAAGTTCCGGATTGTCATGCAGGATTTCGGAAAACGCGCGAATCGACGTCAGCGGCGTGCGCAATTCATGCGTGACCGTCGAGATGAAGTCATCCTTGAGATGATCCAGCTCACGCAGCCGCTCATTGGCTGATCGCAGTTCGCGGGTTGCAACCTCCAGCTCCGCCTGTTTGATTTTCAGTTCGTTGCTCTGCGCAATGGCCTGCGATGCCTCGTCGATGATCGCCATCACTTCGTCCACACCAAGCGGCTCCTCTTCGACCACCGACGCCACCATGACGCGCGCCGACGCCGCGCCAATGGCGCCCGCGAGCTGGATCTCGGCAAACCTGACCAGACGCGCATCGGACTCGAGCGCGTCCGCCGACGCGACGCCGCGCGACTTGGCGTAGGTGTCAAACAAGTCTGCCGCCCGCGCCGGGCCCAGGAATCTTCCGACCAGGGACTGCAGGGACGATACCGACGCCGTGCCGCGCCAGAATCCGGTACGGTCTCCGGTCTGGCTGAAGACATCGACAAACAAGGTGGCCTGAATCCGCTCGGCGGCGCTTTGCCGGCCAAGCAGGGACACACCGATGTAGAGGCCGATGTTCGCCAGCATGCTCCACAACATGGCATGGGTCATCTGGTCCAGCCCGGTCAGTCCGAACAGCTGCAGGGGCTTGAGCAACTCGATCGCGAACGGTCCGCGCTCAATGATCTCCTGCGGAATCCAGCCCGACTTTGCAAACGCCGGGAGCAGCAGGGTATAAACCCAGACCACGAATCCGGCACTCAGGCCGGCCAGCGCGCCGAGCCTGGAGCCGTCTTTCCAGTAGATGCCGCCGATCACGGCCGGCGCAAACTGCGCCACTGCGGCGAAAGAAATCAGGCCGATCGACACCAGCGCGTACGCCTCACCGGCCACCAGGTAATAGAAATATCCCAGCATCAGGATCAGCACGATGGCGGCACGGCGTATGTCGAGCAGAAGCATCGACAGGTTGGCGTGTTGCATGAAACGGAGCCGGGTGACGCGCAACAGCAGTGGCATCACCAGGTCGTTGCAAACCATGGTCGACAACGCGATGGTTTCGACAATCACCATGCCGGTGGCCGCCGACAATCCGCCGATGAACACCAGCAGCGCGAGCCACTCCTGCCGTTCCGCCATCGGCAGCGTCAGCACAAAGGTATCTGCATCCACCGAGCCGACGCCGAAGTGCAGCAGTCCACCCAATGCGATCGGCAACACGAACAAATTGATGGCGAGCATGTACAGCGGAAACAGCCAGACCGCCTTGTTCAGATGCTTTTCGTCGACGTTTTCAATTACCGCCACCTGAAACTGGCGCGGCAGGAAAAGGATGGCGAGCATCGACAGCATGGTCAGCCAGATCCAGCTCATGTAACTCCCGGCCGCGGCGCCGAACGGCGCCACCAGGCTGGCGAGGGCGGGCTGCGCCAGGGCGCGGCCAAATATATCGGCCGGGCCGTCGAACATGGCGAAGGTCACGTAGATGCCAACCGAAATGAAAGCAATCAATTTGACCAGCGACTCAAAGGCGATGGCAGCCACCATGCCTTCGTGCCGTTCGGCAACATCGAGCTGGCGGGTGCCGAAGGCGATGGTGAACGAAGCCAGGAAAATGGCAATGTAGAAAGCCGTATCGTTGAATATCCCGGTCGCGCCGGCCTTGGCCGGCATGACGATTTCGGGGTACTGCAACAGTATCGAGAAACTGGTCGAGATCGCCTTCAGCTGCAGCGAGATGTACGGCAGGATGCCAACGACTGCAATCACCGTGACCAGGCCACCCAGCAATGCGCTCTTGCCGTAGCGCGATGCAACGAAGTCTGCCAGCGAGGTAATGCGGTTGATCTTGCTGATGCGGATCATTTTCCGAACCACGAACCACCACAAAATCATCATCAGCGTCGGACCGAGGTAGATCGGCAGGAAACCCACGCCATCGCTGGCCGCGCGCCCGACGCTGCCATAAAACGTCCACGCGGTGGCATAGACACCGAGCGAGAGCGCATAGATATACGGTGTTGCGATCAGCGAGCGGCCCTGATCCGCGCGCCTATCGGCGAAGTAGGCGATGGCAAACAGGAAGCCGATGTACGCGAACGACGCGCAAACGATGATCCAGCCCTGGAGCATGACCGTTGCCCGCCTGCTCTTAGGGCAAGCGCTCGATCGCCAGATACATCAGCAGTATCAGCAGCGCCCAGGCGAGGAACAGGTAGGCAAACAGAACCGGCACGCCGAACACGGTCTGCGTCACGTTGAACAGGGCGAGCACCGGAAAGTTGAACAACACCAGGCCCAGCAGGAAAATCCCGACCAGCCGCTGACCGCGGCTGCTTCGTTTTGCTATTGGCTTCACCACAGGCACTCCAGGATTTATCCGGTCCGGCTATTTATTCCTGCCGATGCGTTCTTGTCAACCGCAATGCCGCCAGGTGTACGCGCTCAGGCCCGAGAAATGTTGGACAGCCAGCGCTGGTCGTGCGCCAGCTTGAACAGGTTTTTCGCCGTCGCTGCCTGCCCAGGCTTGAGGCGCGACAGGAGCGCCTGGAACAACTGCGCGGTGCCCACCGCATCCGCCACGGCTCGATGCCGGGCATGAATGTCGATGGAAAAATGGCCGATCCAGTCGTCCAGGTTTCGCAGGACCTTCGGCGCATCGGGTACCAGCGCCGGCGCCAGCAGCGCCAGGTCGACAAATTGCGGCGCAAAGTCGAGCCCCAGGAACTCGTCGTACGCGCGACGCAGCATGGTTTCGTCGAACGTTGCATGGAATGCAATGCATGGCAGCTTTTCAGCAAACAAAAGAAACTCGGCCAACGCCACCGCCGGATCCACGCCGTCCACCTGTTCCGTGCCCGGTATGCGATGGATCAGGATGTTGTCGGCACGGCTGGGCGCATCCTGCCGGATCACGACCTCGAAACTGCGGGCAAACCGGATCAGGCTGCCTTCGACAATCACCGCGCCAATCGCCAGCAGCCGGTCGCGTTGCATGTCGAGGCCGGTGGTTTCGACATCCACCACCAGCCAGCACTGGCTGCCCAGCGGGACCGACAGGTCCGGCTCCGGCAGCGCTTTCCAGCGGGCAATCCTGCCCGCCACCTCCGCGTCCGGCTGCCGGTTGCGGCGCGTTCTGGTGCCGAACCATCCGCCCAGCAGGCTCATGTCTTGAAGTCCAGCTCCAGCCGGCTCTGCAGCTTGCGAGCCTGGCGAAGCGCTTCTTTCAGTATTCTCCGGTCAAGCTCGTTGAGCTGGTCCGGATCAATGCGGTTGGGATGATGGGGCGGCAACAAACTGTCGGCATGCTGATGATCCCCCCAGGCTGTCGCGGCGTGCAGCGCCGCCCCTTCCTGATTGCGCAGGCGCAGCAACTGGACAAAGTGGAAACCCTCGATGATCGCAGCGGCTTCGTCTTCGTGCATCCGCATCTTCGGCGCGGCAAGCCGTAGCCGGTCCGCCGTGTTGGAGGCCGCCACGCCATGGCGCAGCGAAAAAATCCGCGCCGCATCAACGAATGGCCGGGTGCCGAATTTCTTGAGGTCGATGGTGCCAGGGTACTCGCCGGCTTCGCCGTCATCCTTGACAAAGTCCCTCAGCAAGCCGAGCGGGGGCCGCACCTGCAGCGCGTTGTTGACCATCTGCAGCAGGAACAGCGGCTGCGCGGCGACCTGCGGCCCGAGCCAGTCGCGCAACTCGCCGGCCAGGCCGGCCTCGCCGTGCAGGCTGCGGAAGTCGAAGAAGATCGCGGCATTCAGCAGCGCCTCGCCGTTCGCGCTGCGCATCCAGTGCAGAAATGTTTCCTTCCATTCGTCCAGCGTCAGGCACCAGCGGGGATTGCGCGCCATGATGTTGCCCTTGCAAAGCGGGAACCCGCATTGATCCAGGATCCGGTTGACGCGATCGGCAAATGCCACAAACATTTCACGCGTGGCGGCAAGACTCGCGCCGGCCGGCAGGATGAATATGAGCGCATTGTCCTGGTCGGTCGCCAGGGTCTGCTCCATCCTTCCTTCCGAGCCGAGTCCCAGCCAGCACCACTTCGTATCCGGCGGCGGCGCCAAGTCGGCCGCCAGCGTCAGTGCACGGCTGACGATGGAGTCATTCAGCGTGGTGACAAACTGGGTCAGCTGTTCGGCACCGACGCCCTGCGCCAGCAGCGCAGTCGCCAGCCGTCGCACCTCGCTGGCGGCGTGCGCCAACGCATTGGCGCTGGCCGCCTGCTCGATCGACTTGGCAAGTTCACCCAGCGACAGGCGCTGCATGGTGAACAGGTCGCGCTCGGATACGACCCCCAGCAATTTTCCCTCCTCCATGACCAGCACGTGCCGGAAGCGGAATCGCGCCATTGCCTGGGCGGCCTCGAACAGCGCGGCATGGGCCGGGAGGGAGAACGGGTTGGGCGTCATCGCCACGTCGATGGCCGCACTTTGCGGGATGCCGGCCAGCGCAATCCGGTCAAGCACGTCGCGCTCGGTAAAAATGCCCACCGGACTGCGCGCCGCATCCACCACCACCACCGAGCCGATGCGGAGTGCCTTCATCCTTTCCAGCACGACGCGGATCGGGGTGTCGGGCGCTACCGTCACCGGATCGCGATGAATGATCGAGCGTAGCGGATTGGCCAGGCTGTGCGCATCGGAAATGCGTGCCGTGTACTGGCTCTGCACGCTGCGCCGGGACTGCTCCAGCAAGGCGGCAATTCGCCGGGTGGCAAAATTGCGGAACGGACGCGACACGTCCATGACGTGCTCGAAGTCCTCGTGCAGCAGCCGGTAGCAGAAGGTATCCTCGCTGGCGGTGTAGCAAAGCACGCTCGGCCGGCGGGCGATCAGCGCGCCGACCGGAAAACACTCGCCCTCGCTCAGCGTCAGCGCCCAGCCCTGGCCGGACTGGGCGTTCGGCTCGACACCACTGACCGCGCCCTTCTGAATGATGAACATGCATTTGACCGGCTCGTTGCCCGGCGCGAGCAAGGTGCTGCCCTTGGCGAAATAAGCCAGCGAAAGCTTTCCGGCAAGCGCCTGCAACGCGGACAACTCCATCGCATCGAACGGTGCATGACGGCGCAAATCGGCGACGGTCGACGCGATCAGGCTGGGTGCGGGCTGGGTGGGCATGACGCGAAAACCTCAGGTTTTCACCGTGGCACCGCCCGGAAAGCCAGCACTGGCGCGGCGTTCCGGGGCATCCGCCCTGCAATCCGCACCAGTGCTGGCTTTCCGGGCAGTGGCCACGGAAATTTTTCCGTTCGGGCTTACATGCTCTGTTTAAGCTGCTCGAGGATTGCCGGGTTCTCGAGGGTC
>CAYQKN010000034.1:0-7070 GCA_964417885.1 uncultured Burkholderiales bacterium
GTTCCTTGATCTGGTATTCGATCAGCTGGCGCTTTTCTTCCACCACCAGGATTTCATCGAGGCCCATGGCGAACTCGCGCACGGCGGTCGGCTCCAGCGGCCACGGCATGCCGACTTTCATCAGGCGGATGCCGATCTCGGCCGCATGGCGCTCGTCGATGCCGAGATTTTCCAGCGCCTGCATCACGTCCAGATAGCTTTTGCCCGACGCGATGATGCCGAGGCGCGGCTTGTCACAATCGATGGTGATGCGATTGAGCTTGTTGGCGCGGCAGTAAGCCAGCGCCGCGTAGATCTTGCCCTGCTGCAGGCGCAGTTCCTGCTCCAGCGGCGGATCGGGCCAGCGGATCGAAACGCCGCCGGTCGGCATGGCGAAGTCTTCCGGCAGGATGATCTTCGGTGAATCGATGTCGATGTTGATCGAGCCCGAGGCATCGACCGTGTCGGAGATGCATTTGAAGGCGGTGTAGAGCCCCGAGTAGCGCGACATGGCGATGCCGTGCAGGCCGAGATCGATGATTTCCTGCACCCCGGTCGGATACAGCACCGGGATCATCGCCGCGTCGAAGATGTGTTCCGACTGGTGCGGCAGCGTCGACGATTTGCAGGCGTGGTCGTCGCCGGCGATCAGCAGCACGCCGCCGTGTTTCGACGAGCCCGCCGCATTGGCGTGCTTGAACACGTCGCCCGAGCGGTCCACGCCGGGGCCCTTGCCGTACCAGATGCCGAACACACCGTCATATTTCGCGCCGGGAAACAGGTTGACCTGCTGCGAGCCCCAGACCGCGGTAGCCGCCAGTTCTTCATTCACACCGGGGGTGAAATGAATGTGGTTGTCCTTGAGGAACTGCTTGGCCTTCCACAGCGCCTGGTCGTAGCTGCCCAGCGGCGAGCCGCGATAGCCGGAGATGAAGCCGGCCGTGTTCAACCCTGCGGCCAGATCGCGCTGGCGCTGGATCATCGGCAGGCGCACCAGTGCCTGCGTGCCGGTGAGATAAACCCGGCCGTGGGTCTGCAGATATTTGTCGTCGAGGGTAACGGAGGAAAACGAAGGGACAGGCGCGCCGGCGGCGGCGTGGGGAACTGCAGACATCAGGGAACTCCTCAAAATTGTGTTCTGGGGCTTTGCGGGCGCACACGTTGCGCGCACCGGACGCCTTTTCTTCGAGGGATTGTGTCCCTGTCCGCAGGCGGGCGCAAGTATAGCGGTAAAGGCCTTTTCATGCAGTACAAATTGCCTGTCGGCGGCCGCAATCCGGGTCGCTGCAAGGCCCGCAACGGCCAATTTGGCGCGTGCTAACATCGCCCGGTCACACTTGGCTGGCCGAATATGAAAACCCTGTCTCTCCTCGTCATCGCACTGCTCCTGGGCGGGTGCAGCACGCTGGACCCGCACAACCTGCTCAGCCGCCGCATCGTCGCGGCACCGGTTGCCGGCACCCCGGTCCCCTCCACCACCAGCGAATGGAAGCTGCAGGCGCTGGACGCGGTCTGGACTACGGTCAATGAAAAATACTATGACCCGAGGCTGAACGGTATCGACTGGAAGGCGGCGCGCACCAAGTACGAGAACACCATCCTCGCTGCCGCCAGCGACGACGAGTACTGGGAACTGCTCGACAAGATGACCGGCGAATTGAAGGATTCCCACACCCGCGTGCACGGGCCGAAGCAGGTGCAGCAGCTGCAAAACCAGGAATCGCAATCGCTGGGAGTCGGCTTCATCGAACTCGGCGACGCGCTGGTGGTGAGCAGCGTGCACCCGGAATCCGACGCTTGGTGGGCCGGTGCGCGCGCCGGCATGACGATCGCGACCATCGACGGCGAACCGGCGCTGGCGCGCTACCGGCGGCTGCTGGGCGAGGCGCGCGAATCCTCCACGCCGTGGGCGCGCACCCGCGGCGCGGTGCGCAAGATTTCGGCCGGCGAGGTCGGTTCTGCCGTCAGCATGACCTTCGTCCGCCAGGACGGCAGCGAGATCACCGCGTCCATCAAGCGCCGCAAGTTCCGCACCCCGCCGGAGCTGGTGTCGCGCGTGCTGCCGTCGGGCTTCGGCTATGTGCGTTTTTCCGGCTTTGTCGGCAGCCTCGAAGGCGGCGTGGTCAGCGCCATTGCCGGCATGAAGGATGCGCCCGGCATGATCGTCGATTTGCGCAACAACGGTGGCGGTTCACTGGCGATGGCCAACAACCTCGGCAACCAGTTTCTCGCCGCCAAGGCGCGCGGGCCAAAGATCCTGACCCGCACCGGCAAGCCGATCACGGTCGCGTTCATCCCGTTGATGAAACTCGACACCGAGCTCGACGGCATCGGCAGCAACGCCTTCAGCAAGCCGCTGGTGATCCTGACCAACGAAAACAGCGCCTCGGCCTCCGAAGTCCTCGCCAGCACGCTGCAGGACCTGGGCCGCGCCACGGTCATCGGCCAGCGTTCCTGCGGCTGCCTGCTGGGGTACCTGGGCTATGCCGACCTGCCGGGCGGCGGCCAGCTCGCCTACAGCGAGTTGGGCTTCGTCACGCCGAAGGGCAAACGGATCGAGGGCGAAGGCGTGCTGCCCGACATCGAGATCAAGCTCGCGCGCGAGGACATGGTGTTCGGCCGCGATCGCACGCTGGAAGCGGCGGTGGCACACCTGCAGCAGAAAACCACATCCGCGCTCACCGCCGGAAAACCACCCCTCAACGCGACCCTCCAATGAAAATACTCATCCTCGGCGCCGGCGGAACCGGCGGCTACTTCGGCGGACGCCTGCACCAGGCCGGCGCCAATGTCACGTTCCTGGTGCGCGAAAAACGCGCGCAGCAGATCGCCGCGCAGGGCCTGATCATCGAGAGTACCAAAGACAAGGTCACGCTGCCGGTCACGACGGTGCAGGCGGGCAGCGTGAAACCGGAATACGACGTGGTGATTTTGTCGTGCAAGGCCTACGACCTCGACAGCAGCATGGAGGCGATCGCCCCGGCGATGGCACCGCACACCTGCGTGGTGCCGCTGCTCAATGGCATCTCGCACCTCGATGCGCTCGACGCACGCTTCGGCCGGGCGCGGGTGATGGGCGGCACCTGCCAGATCGCCGCGACTCTGACCAAGGACGGCGTGGTCAAGTCGATGATCGATGCCCACGGCATCACCTGGGGCGCGCGCGAACCTGGCCAGCAGGCCATGGCGGTGCGGCTGGGCGAAGCGTTCGAAGGCTCCGTGGTCGACTGGAAAGTCTCGGACAACGTGATGCTCGACATGTGGGAAAAAGTTGCCTTCCTGTCCACCCTCGCCGGCATGACCTGCCTGATGCGCGGCTCGGTCGGCGACATCCTCGCTACCCCCGACGGCCGCACCCTGATGCAGCGCCACCTCGATTCCTGTGTCGCCGTCGCCACCCGCGAAGGCTATGCGCCGCGCGCACCGGTGATCGAGCGTTACCAGAAAGTGATCCAGTCGACCGGTTCACCGCTGACCGCCTCGATGATGCGCGACCTGGAAAGCGGCGGCCCGATCGAAGCGGACCACATCGTCGGCTACATGCTCGGCAAGGCGCGTGAGCATGGCATCGACGATGCGATGCTGACGGTGGCGTATGCACACCTGAAGACCTACGAGGTCAGGCGGGCACGGGGTGGATTGCCGGGAGTAAAGTAAAACTCCAGCACTGGCGCGGCTCTCCGGGCACTTTTGGCCGGGAAGGCGCGCCAGTGCTGGGGTTTCGCCTCGCAACGTTGTGCTAGGGGCTGACCAAAAGGTTACGCCCGCTCCTTACCTCCACGGATATCGCTGACCGCGTTGGCTGCAACGCACCAAGTATTTGACTCCTTCCCCCACAGTTGTGGGGGAAGGTTGGGATGGGGGCGTCGCAGTGATTAGGCATCGTCGAATTTGAGGCATCGCCCCCATCCTAGCCTTCCTTGCAGGACGCGCATTCCGCTGCATCGGAATGCCGTTCGACAAGCGCCGAGCAGGCTCGGCGAAACCCTTGTCTCACCCCCGTTGCCGGGGGAAGGAATCAGCCGTCATTCACCGAAGCCCCTCATTCAAGTCGCGATCATCCGCTCCGCTTTTTGACTCTGCGAGCATTCCACCGCCTGCTTTGGCAGACGGTCGATGGAGAGCCCGCCCTGGTGAACCGGCTCGATCGCTTTCTGCAACTCGATCAGGGTGCTTTCGCGAACCGAAATGCAGACTTTCAATGCGATGGCCGACGGTTTTACCCGCTTGACCAGGCGGATCACTTCGGCGCGCTGTTCGTACAGCCGCCCGTCTGCGCGGTATTGCTCGCCAATCAGAACGATCTCCAGCTTGCGCGCGGCCGCGCCGGCATCGGCCAAGCACACGGCCGCCAAACCAAGCGCCGCCCAGATGCCGGGATATCGCAACTCAGTCTTCTTCGCTGGCGTGCACCTTGTACATCTTGATCAGCTCCGCCTGCGTGTGCGGCAGCACCGGCTCGTAATGCGACAGCTCGATCGAGTAACTGCCGTGGCCACCGGTGAGGGACTTGAGCCGCGTCTGGTAATCGCGCAGTTCCGACAGCGGCACGATCGCCATCACCACCGATATGCCGGCCGACAGGCCGCGGGTGCCGGTGATCTGGCCGCGCCGCGATGACAGGTCGCCGGTGACGACGCCGATGTAGGTGTCGGGAACGGTGACCTCGGTGGTCACGATCGGCTCCAGCAGCACCGGCCGCGCCTTGGTGATGGCGTCGATGAAGGCCTTGCGGCCGGCGGTGGAGAAGGCGATCTCCTTCGAGTCGACCGGGTGGCTCTTGCCGTCGTAAATGATCACGCGCACGTCGTGCACCGGGAAGCTGGCCAGCGGGCCGGACACCAGCACCTCGCGGATGCCTTTCTCCACCGCCGGGATAAACTGGGTGGGGATGGTGCCGCCGTGGATGTCGTTGACGAATTCGAAACCGGCGCCGCGCGCCAGCGGCTCGATGCGCAGGAACACTTCACCGAACTGCCCGGCGCCGCCGGACTGTTTCTTGTGGCGGCAGTGGCCGTCGGCCTTGGCCAGCACGGTCTCGCGGTAGGGAATTTTCGGCGGCTTGGTGGTGATCTCGAGGTTGTACTGCTTCTGCATCCGCTCCAGCATCACGCGCATGTGCAGGTCACCGAGGCCGTTGATCACCGTTTCATGGGTGGTGGGGTGGCGCTCCATCACAAAGCAGGGATCTTCCATCTCGAGCTTATGCAGCACCTCGAAGATGCGCTGCTCGTCGCCGCGGCGCTTGGGCTCGACCGCGAGGCCGTACATCGGCTGCGGAAACTCCAGCGGCAGCAGGTGGATGCGATCCTCATCGTGCGAATCGTGCAGCACCGCGTCAAAGGCGATCTGGTCGACCTTGGCCACCGCGCCGATGTCGCCCGGCAGCAGCTGTTTCACTTCCTGGTATTCCTTGCCCTGCAACATGTACAGGTGGCCGGCCTTGAACGGCTTGCTGGTCTCGCCGACGTAGAGCGGCGTGTTGGGCGTGATGGTGCCCTGGTGCACGCGGAACACACCCAGCTTGCCGATGAAGGGATCAACCACCACCTTGAACACGTGCGCGATGACGTGCATCTTGGCGGCCGGGATCGAACGGAATTCTTCCGCGTCCTTGCCTTCGCCCTTGACGAACAGCGGTGGATTGCCCTCGAGGGGATTGGGCGCCAGCTTGGCGAATATGTCGAGCAGCTCGGGCACGCCGGCGCCGGTGCGGGCGGAGACGAAACAGACCGGGATCAGGTGCCCGTCGCGCAGCGCCTGTTCGAACGGCGCATGCAGCTGGTCCGGGGTGATCGAGTCACCCTGCTCCAGGTAGAGCTCCATCAGCTTTTCGTCGACCTCGACCACCTGGTCGACCAGCGCCGCGTGCGCCGCCGCCACCGAGGAAAAATCGCTGTCGCCCGACGGGTTGAAGAAACAGTCGGTGACGGTGGTGCCGCCGTTGGCCGGCAGGTTGATCGGCAGGCATTCCTTGCCGAACGTTTCCTGGATCGTGGCCAGCAGCGCCGGCAGGTCCACGTTGTCGGCATCGATCTTGTTGACCACGATCATCCGGCACAGGTGCCGCTTCTGCGCGATCGACATCATGCGGTGGGTGGTGAGCTCGATGCCGTTCTGCGCATTGATCACCACCACCACCGTCTCGACCGCGTCCAGCGCCGAGATGGCGGGCCCCATGAAGTTCGGGTACCCGGGGGTGTCGATCAGGTGGATGTGGGTATCGAGGTGGGAGAAGTGCAGGAGGGAGGTATTGAGCGAGTGCTGGTACTGCTTTTCAAGGGGGTCGAAGTCCGAGACTGTCGTCCCCCTTTCTATGCTGCCGGGGCTGGCGATGGTCCCGGTGCGGTGCAGCAGCTGTTCGGTGAGGGTGGTCTTGCCCGCTGCGGTATGGCCCACCAGGGCAATGGTACGGAGTTGCTCCGTCGTGTAGTTCGGCATGATTTCTCCGATGCGTGTTTGTTATTGATCTGTGACAAGCCTACCACCACGCCGCGCCCGCATCAAAGCCGGCAGCAGGATGCGCAGGCGCCGTTCTCGGGCTAACATGTCGTGATGACCACTGCCCTGAACCCCGGCGTCAGAAAACGAGAAGTATTTGCCTGGGCCATGTACGACTTTGCCAACTCGGGTTACACCACGGTCGTGCTGACGGCGGTATTCAACGCCTACTTTGTTTCGGTGGTGGCGCAAAAAGCCGAGTGGGCGACGTTCGCCTGGACCGCGATCCTGGCGGTCTCCTACCTCGCCGTGATGGCGGCCGGCCCGGTGATCGGCGCCTATGCCGATGCGCATGCGGCGAAGAAAAAAGTGCTGGTGCTGGTCACCGCCGGCTGCGTGATTTCCACCGCGCTGCTGTGGCAGGCGGGACCCGGCACCATCGTCTGGGCGGCGGTGTTCATCATCATTTCCAATTTCTGCTATGCCATCGGTGAGAATATCGCCGCCGCGTTCCTGCCCGAGCTGGCGCGCGCCGAGTCGCTGGGAAAGGTATCAGGCTGGGGCTGGAGCTGGGGCTATGTCGGCGGGCTGGTGGCGCTGGGCCTGTGCCTGGCCTGGATCATGACCGCCGCCTCGCGCGGCCAGAGCAC
>CAYQKN010000034.1:7170-27858 GCA_964417885.1 uncultured Burkholderiales bacterium
CTGGCCGCCATTTACGCCCAGGTGGTGATGGGATTCACCACCCAGGACACGCTGGTGCTGGTGCTGGTGGTGAATGTCACCGCCTGTATCGGCGCACTGGCTTTCGGCTACGTGCAGGACCGCATCGGCAAGCGCAATGCGCTGGGCATCACCCTGGTCGGCTGGCTGGCGATGGTGGTGTTCGCCTGGTTCGCCACCACCCCGCCGCTGTTTTGGGTGGCGGCCAACCTGGCCGGGCTGTGCATGGGGTCCAGCCAATCGGCCGGTCGCGCGCTGGTGGCGTTCTTCTCGCCGCCGGATCGCGCGGCGGAGTTCTTCGGCCTGTGGGGTGTCGCCACCCGGCTCTCGGCGGTGCTGGGGCCGCTTACCTACGGCGTGGTGTCCTGGGCCAGTGGCGGCAACCACCGCCTGGCGATGCTGATCACCGGCGCCTTTTTCATCGCCGCCATGCTGGTGCTGGCCGGCGTCGACGAGGCCCGCGGACGGGCCGCCGCCACGGCACCATAGCGCTTCCAGCCGGACCCGCCGCCGCCGTTTGTCAGCACCGTGCTGCCAGCCTGCGAGGCTCGGCTATACTTTCGGCGCTCAATCCCGCGTCGCCTCCGGTGCCGCCCAATCCGCCGATCCGTCATGCAAAAAAATTTCTACCAGATTCTCGGTGTCGATTCCAAGGCATCGCCCGCCACCATCAATGCCGCCTACGAGCGCGCCAAGTCGCGCGTCATCCAGTCGGGGCTGGAGGATCCCGACACGATGGCGCTGTTGCGCGATGCCTGGGAGACGCTGTCCGATCCGGGTGATCGCGCCGCTTACGACGAATCGCTGGCGACGCCGCCGGCGCCGATTCGCCTAGGCGTGCCGGGCAACCAGCCGCCGCCGATGTCCGGCGACGAGCCGATGGTGGTGGATGAGCCGGTCGCGTTCCGTGACCGGCCGGCGTTCAAGGTGGCGGTGATCGGCGGCCTGGTATTGCTTGCACTGTTGATTGTGCCGCTGCTATTGCGGAAGGATCCGCCCCCCGCCGCCCCGATCGCCACCGTACCCACCGGCAACACCAGCAGCATCACCTCGAGCACCGCGGTGCTGGGCGAGCCCGGTGCGGCCGCCGCGCCGAGTCCGCAAAAGTATCCCGAGACCCGCGAACGCACCGCCGAGCAGGTGTTCGCCGAAGCCTCGCAGAGCGTGGTCAAGATCATCGTCTCGGACGAGAGCGGCCTGCCCATCAGCAGCGGCAGCGGCGTGGTCATCGGCCGCGGCGCGGTGATCACCAATTGCCATGTGGTCAACAAGGGCGTTGACATCAGCGTGCGCGCCGGCAAGGACGCCTTCCCCGCCAGCATCGCGCTGTCGGACGAAACCTTCGACCTTTGCCAGCTGACGGTCAGCGGCTTCAATGCGCCGGCAGTTGAGGTCGGCAGCATGCAGTACGTGCGCACGGCGCAAAAGGTGTTCGCCATCGGCGCGCCGCAGGGGCTGGAGCTGACCATCAGCGAAGGCATCGTCTCATCGCTGCGCGAAACCCGGCTCGGCACCCTGATCCAGACCTCGGCGCCGATCTCCAAGGGCTCCAGCGGCGGCGGGTTGTTCAATATTTCCGGCCAGCTGATCGGCATCACCACGTTCCAGAGCCGCACCGGCCAGAATCTCAATTTCGCCGTGCCGGCAGACTGGATCGCGAAGATGGAACCACGCGAGGGGCCGGGGCCTTCGCTGGAATAAAAGCTGCCGCGCTAGCGTGGCAGCAGGTTGCGCCGGTCCATCACCACCCGCACCCGGTCCGGGTAATCGCTGATGATGCCGTCCACCTTGAAATCGAGCATGCGCTCGATTTCATGCGGCTCGTTGACCGTCCACACCACCACCTTCAGCCCGAGTGCCTGCGCATCCTTGACCAACGCCTGGTCGATATCGCCGAAGTACGGCGACCAGATGGTTCCGCCGGCGGCCTTGACCATGCGTGCCACCGAGCCGCCGAAGTCCTGCACGTTGAACCCGGCCGTCCAGGCCGAACCCTCGCGGCTGCCGGCATTGATGTTGTCGAGGAATTTCTGCTGCGCCGACAGGTAGACGGTCGGTATCTGCGGCGCCTTCTGCTGCGCGATTCTGAGCGTGCGCCAGTCAAAACTCTGCAGGGTGACGCGCGACTGCATGCCGTGCTGATCGATCACCTTCAGTATCGCGTCGACGAATTCCTCGGGTGATGCGGTCTGCTCGCGCTCAAACGGCGACAGCTTGGTTTCGATATTGAACCGCACCTTTTTGTTGTCGAGCTTCTTGACCATGTCGAACAGGTCGGCCAGCCGGGAATAGTGGACATCGTCGAGCTGGCGCTGTTCCAGGTAGCGCTTGGCGTACGGCGTGCCCGGCTTGAGCCGGCCGATGTCGTAGCGCGACAGTTCCTCAAAGGTCAGCGAGCGGATGGCCGGTCCTTTCTTTTCCAGCCATTTGCCGTCCGGACCACGGGCAATATCCGGATTGAGCAGCGGATCGTGACCGATCACCACCACGCCATCGCGGGTGATGGCGGTATCGAGCTCGAGCGTGGTCACGCCCAGCCGCAGCACGCTGCCGAACGCGGCCAGGGTGTTCTCCGGCATCAGGCCGCGACCGCCGCGGTGGGCCTGCAAATCGATGGTTGCCGCACAGCCGGACAGCACCAGCATCAACGCCAGCGTGGTTAAACGTCGCATTTACCTCTCCCGTATGAGAAAATTTCACTTTTCCGCATCTTAGCAAAGCACCACCATGCCGAACGGCACCGATCTACCCGCAAGCAACGCCAGCGGCTCCGTTTCAACGGATAGCGCGCACGTCACCAACTTCCTGCGCAACATCATCGAAGCGGACCTCGCCGCCGACAAATTCGCAAGCCGCCGCTGGGCCGGAAAGCCGGGGCTGGCCGCGCAGCACGCCGCCGGACAGCCGGATGCCGCGAAAATCCGCACCCGCTTTCCGCCGGAGCCAAACGGCTACCTGCATATCGGCCATGCCAAGTCGATCTGCCTGAACTTCGGCCTCGCCGCCGATTACGGCGGTCGCTGCCATTTGCGCTTCGATGACACCAATCCGGCGAAGGAAGAACAGGAGTACGTCGATTCGATCCTCGACAGCGTGCGCTGGCTCGGCTTCGACTACCAGAAGGACGGCGAGAACAACCTTTATTACGCGTCCGACTATTTCGACTGGATGTACCAGTTCGCCGAGAGCCTGATCGAGAAGGGCTTCGCCTACGTCGACAGCCTGTCGGCCGATGAAATCCGCGAGTATCGCGGCACCCTGACCGAGCCGGGGCGCGATTCGCCGTACCGCGGCCGCAGCGTCGAGGAAAACCTGGCGCTGTTCCGCGCCATGCGCGACGGCCAGCACGCCGATGGCGCCCACGTGTTGCGGGCCAGGATCGACATGGCCTCGCCCAACATCAACCTGCGTGACCCGGTGCTGTACCGCATCAAGCGCGGCCACCATCACCGCACCGGCGACAAGTGGTGCCTGTACCCGATGTACACCTACGCGCATCCGCTTGAGGACGCGCTGGAGCAGATAACCCATTCGATCTGCACCCTCGAGTTCGAGGACCAGCGGCCGTTCTACGACTGGCTGCTGGAGCACATTCGCGACGCCGGCTTTTTCGCCGACCCGCTGCCCCGGCAATACGAATTCTCTCGACTCAACGTGACCTACGTCGTCACCAGCAAGCGCTACCTGAATCAGCTGGTCACCGAAAAACATGTCGACGGCTGGGACGACCCGCGCATGCCGACACTGGCCGGCGCGCGGCGACGCGGCTACACGCCGGAAGGCTTCCGCGTGTTCGCCGAACGCACCGGCGTCAGCAAGTCCGCCGGCTGGATCGACTACAGCGTGCTGGAAGAATGCATGCGCGAACACCTGAACCAGAGCGCGCCGCGACGGGTGGCGGTGCTCGATCCGGTGCGGCTGGTGATCACCAACTATCCCGCCGGCCAGAGCGAGGAAGCGTTCGCGCCCAATCACCCGCAGCGACCCGAACTGGGCAAGCGCGCAGTGCCGTTTTCCGGCCAGTTGTGGATCGAACGCGAGGACTTCCAGGAGCAGCCGGTCAAGGGCTTTTTCCGCCTGTTCCCGGGCAACCGGGTGCGGCTGCGTTACGGTTTCGTGATCCAGTGCACCGGCTGCGAGAAAGACGCCGCCGGCAACATCACGGCCGTGCTGGCCGAGTATTTTCCCGACAGCAAATCCGGTACGCCGGGCAGCGACACCTACAAGGTCAAGGGCAACATTCACTGGTTGTGCGCCGCTGGCGCCGTGGCCACCGAAGTGCGGCTGTATGACCGGTTGTTCAAGGTGCCCTACCCGGGGCGCGAATCGGGCAACTACCTCGACGATCTGAACCCGGCCGCGCGCCAGGTCATCACCGCTTACCTCGAGCCATCATTGCGCGATGCAAAGGCCGAGGAGCGGTTCCAGTTCGAGCGCCACGGGTACTTTGTCGCCGACCGGGTCGATTCCAGGCCGGGCAAGCCGGTTTTCAATCGCGCCGTGACGCTGAAGGATTCGTGGGGGTCTGCCAAGTCGTGAGCGGCGCCACACCGTGCGACGCCGGTCGTGCGTGCGGTGCCGGCGACGGTGGCAACGCCAGGCGGCAAGGTCAGCAAAGACCTGCCGTGGCTGCAGGCAGACGCGGGACATGCCCAGTGGGTTACCCTTGCCGGCAGGACAGATAGGCAGGCGGCGACATGACCATGTCGCCGACAATTTTCCGGAGATCACGCATGGCCGTGCACAACCCAACCCTGGCAGATGAATTACAGGCGCGCCCCGCCGCCGATGCCGCGAAATGGCTGGCATCGCGCGACGACCGCGAGGCCTTCGATGCGCTGCAGCAGCTGAACCCCGCCTTCACCCAGGACATCCTGGCCGCCCTCGACCCCGCCCGGCGGGCTGCGATCACCGCCGCGGCCAGCGTCGAAATCGGCCGCCAGTGGCAGACCAACCAGCAGTTTGCAGCGGGGAGCGTCGGCCGCCTGATGGAGCCGGCCTACGCATCGTTCGCGCCCGACACCACTGTCGGCGAAGCCACCGAGATGTTGCGGCCATTGATCAAGTCGGCGTTCATCACCTACGGCTATGTGGTCGATACCGACCAGAAACTGCTGGGCATCGTCACCATGCGCGACCTGCTGTTTGCCGACAACGCGACCGCGCTGTCGGATGTCATGTTGCGCGATGTTTTCACGCTGTCGCCAACGCTGGCCATTTCGGATGCGATGCGCAAAACCCTGCACCGCCACTACCCGGTCTACCCGGTCTGCGACGAGGGCGGGCGGCTGCTCGGCCTGGTCCGCGGCCAGATGATTTTCGAGGCCGAGGCGTTTGAAATCACCGCCCAGGCCGGCAGCATGGTCGGCGTCGAAAAAGAAGAACGCCTGACAACACCGATGTGGCAGAGCTTCCGGTTTCGCCATCCCTGGCTGCAACTCAACCTGCTGACCGCGTTCCTGGCCGGCGGCGTGGTGGCGATGTTCCAGGGCACCATCGACAAGCTGGTGATCCTCGCCGCTTTCCTGCCGGTGCTGGCCGGGCAGTCGGGCAACACCGGCTGCCAGGCGCTGGCCGTTACCCTGCGCGGTTTGACCCTGGGCGAAATCAAGCCCGGCGACGGTCGCGCGCTGGTGATCAAGGAAGGCATGTTGGGGGCACTGAACGGTGCGCCGATCGGCGTGGTGGCGGGCCTCGCCATGTATTTCACCGCCAATGCCCAGCAATCGCCCTACGCCCTGCTGCTGTCGCTGGTGGTATTCATGGCCATGGTGGGTGCCTGCATGATCAGCGGCATCTCCGGCGCCGTGGTGCCGCTGACGCTGAAGCGCTATGGCGCCGATCCGGCCACGGCATCGAGCATCTTCCTGACCACGGCGACCGATATCGTCAGCATGGGCATGCTGCTCGGCCTCGCCACCCTGCTGATTCGCTGACCGGCGCGGCCGGCGGTTGACCAAAGAAAAACGGCATCCCGAGGGATGCCGTTTTTACTGAACCGTTAAGCCGAATTACAGTGGCTTGATTGCGGTCGCTTGCTTGCCTTTGGGGCCGGTCGTGACTTCGAACGACACTTTCTGGTTTTCTTTCAGCGATTTGAAGCCATTGCCTTCGATCGCCGAGAAATGTGCAAACAAATCTTCGCCGCCACCATCGGGGGTGATGAAGCCAAAACCTTTTGCGTCGTTAAACCACTTTACGGTACCTGTAGAGCTCATGAATTTTCCTTTGGAAAAAATAACCGGGATACTCCCCGGAGGAAAGGCAGCCAATCAGGTAGCGAAAACGGGAGGCAAGAGACAGGCTCACGAATGAGCGGGACTTCAACACGACCTTGTTGCCAACTGCTTGATGCGACTGCGAGACAGAAGATACGGTAAAGCCTTTGATTCGTCAAGGATTACTCAAAAGATTGTGACAACGGGTGTTTTACCCTGCTAACCGCCCGCCGCCAATGCATATTCGAGGCTGATGGAGAAGCGCCGGCTGCCCTGTCCCGGCCAGGCATTTGCCGGAAAGGCCGGGTAGCTGCCCTGGCGCACCGTGGCCAGCGCCGCCTGATCGAGAATGATCGATTCGGCGCTCTTTTCGACTTTCACGTCGCGCAGCTTGCCGTCGCGGCCGAGTTCAATGCCGACCTGCACCGTGCCGGTCGGCCGCTGCGACCTGGCTTCGCGACTGGTGGGATAGCGCGTCACCGAATTGATGTAGCTGCGGACCGACGCAAAGTAGGCGCTCTCGGCCGCGACCGCGGCACTGTCCGGCTTTGGTGCGTCGGATTTTCTTGCCGCTTCGGCCACGCCCGCTGCCGGTGCGGGCACGGCAGCAGGCGTCACCGCTGCCGGCCGCGCGTCCGGCGGCGCAGCCTTGACCATTTCCGGCAGTTTGGGCGCGGTCACGGCGGTTGCCGGCGCCGGTGCCGGCGCAGCCGGTGCCACCGCGATTCTGGCCGCCTTGGGTTCCGCTTTTGCCGCATCCGGTTTGTCGGGCGCGTCCTTGAGATCCTTCATGGTCGCCATGTAATCGACGCTCTTCCGCGGCAGGTAGGACTCGGGCTCCACCTGCTGCCGTACCTCGACATTCTTCAGTCGCTCCGCGGTGGTCGGCAGCTTGTCGGATTTCTGGCACGCCGCCAGCGCTGCGACCAGACACAGGGTTACACCTAGCCTGCCTTGAGGCGAATCCACCAGACTTGTTGCGGGTTTTACGGCTGACATTAATCACTCTCCAGTTTTGTCGCGGGCATGCCGGCATTTCAAAGCAAACGCTATTCCACGTCTGTTGCCGGCGCATGACAGGCGGCGCCGGCAGACAGGGTACCTGACCCGGGCAGCGGCAACGCCAACCGCGCTTGCGCGCTGCCGTCCCGACAGCTTATTATGTGCATATGCACCTATTTATCTTTCTGCCGCCTGCCGGCAACCCGGCGCGATGAGTTCGCGAACGCGCGGCGTGGCCGTGCCGCCCCTGCCCTGCACCGGCAGCCGGCTGCGCAAGCTGACGCGCCGCATGACCTCGTTTTACGAAATGCATCTGCGGCAGACCGGGCTGAAGCTGTCGCAGTACGCGGTGCTGATGCACCTGTCGAGCGAGGCGCAAACCCTGCTGCAACTGGCCGACCGCCTGGAAATGGATCGCACCACCCTCACCCGCAGCCTGAAGCCGCTGATGGACCAGGGCTGGGTGGCGCAGGCCGACGGTGACGACGCGCGGCAACGCCTGCTGGTGCTGACGACGGCGGGACGGCGCGTGCGCAAGCAGGCACAACAGGTCTGGATCGACGCCCAGCTCGCGCTGGAAAACCGGCTGGGCCGCGATTTCGTCGCCAATCTCAACGCGCAGCTGGATCGCGCGCTGCTGCAACTGCGGCTGTCCGCGGCAGAAACGGGCAAATGATGAAACAAACGGATCGCGCCGGCAACGGCACGCCAAACTATTGGGCCATCACCCTGTTTGCCGCTGCCCTGCTGATGATCACCCAGGGTGCGCGCCAGTCGATGGGCCTGTTCGTCTCGCCGCTGAATACCACCACCGGCCTCGGCATCGCGTCCATCAGCCTGGCGCTGGCCATCGGACAGTTCACCTGGGGCGCGGTGCAGCCGATCACCGGCGCGCTGGCCGACAAATACGGTCCCGGCCGGGTACTGGCCGGCGGGCTGGTGGTGCTGGCCATCGGCAGCGCGCTGACGCCTCTGATGTCGGGTTCGTGGGGCCTGATATTCACCCTCGGCATCCTGTCCGCGGTCGGTTCCGGCGCCAGCAGTTTTTCGGTGCTGATCGGCGCCGCCTCGCAGCGCCTGCCGGCGGATCGCCGCGGCATGGCCTCGGGCATCATCAACGCCGGCGGCTCGTTCGGCCAGTTCGTGTGCGCGCCGATCCTGCAGCGGCTGATCGGCAGCATCGGCTGGATGGGCGCGATGTGGACGCTGGCGGTCATCACACTGGCGGCCCTGCCGCTGGCCCGCGCGCTGCGCCGTCCCGCGCATGTGGCGGCCGCTCATGCGGCTGCGGCCGCGGTGCCGGGACAGACATTGCGTGCCGCGATCCGCCAGGCCATGGCCGACCCCAGCTACCTGCTGCTGCACGCGGGTTTTTTCACCTGCGGCTTCCATATCGCGTTCCTGGTCACACACCTGCCGGGCGAAGTACAACTCTGCGGCCTGCCGGCGCAGGTGGCGAGCTGGGTGCTGGCAATCATCGGTCTCGCCAACATTGCCGGCAGTCTCGCCGCCGGCTGGGGGGTGCAGCGGTTCCGCAGCAAGACCATCCTGTTCTGGATGTATGCCTCGCGCGCGCTGCTGATCGGCGCTTACCTGCTGGCGCCGAAGACCGACTGGACCTTTTACCTGTTTGCCGCCGGCCTCGGATTTACCTGGCTCGCCACCGTGCCGCCCACCGCCAGTGTGGTCGGCAAGCTGTTTGGCACCCGTTACCTGGGCACCCTGTTCGGCCTGACCCTGCTTTCGCACCAGATCGGCGGATTTTTCGGCGCCTGGCTGGGCGGGCTGGCCATCACCGAACAAGGCAGCTACGTCTGGATGTGGTACGCCGACATCGCGCTGGCGGCCCTGGCGGCGCTGTCGAACCTGCCGATCCGCGAAGCACCGGTGACGCCGCCCTTGCAAGCCGCCAACCCTGCCTGATCCTGAAACATGGCCGGCCGGGGCCTGCATGCTAGACTCGATTTCCCGCTCCACCACGAGAAAAAACATGAAACGCGCCCAGTACTCGCAACGCGGCCCGGTGCCGCAGGAATTCATCGAAGCGGTTGATTTTGAACTGCCGCCGCTGGCCAGCGGCCAGGTGCTGATCCAGGTGCTCGCCGCGCCCATCAACCCATCCGATGTGCTCACCCTGACCGGCCAGTACGGCATGCTGCCGCCGCTGCCGGCAGTCGGCGGCAACGAAGGTGTCGGCAAGGTGGTGGCACACGGGCCGGACGTCACGGCGCCGGCCATCGGCCAGACGGTACTGCTGCCGGTCGGCACCGGCACCTGGTCCACCCACCTGGTCGGCGAAGCAAAGAAACTGATGCCGCTGCCCAACGAAGCCGATCCGCTGCAACTGGCGATGCTGACCGTCAACCCGCCGACCGCGCACCTGATGCTGAGCGAGTTTGTCACCCTCGAGCCGGGCGAATGGGTGATCCAGAACGCGGCCAATTCGGGCGTCGGCGAATACCTGGTGCAGCTGGCGAAAATCCGCGGCCTGAAGACGGTCAATATCGTGCGGCGGGAATCCGCCGTGGCGGCGGTGAAGGCGGCCGGCGGCGACGTGGTGCTGGTCGACGGCAGCGGACTCGCCAAGCAGGTGGCGGAAGCAACCGGCGGCGCAAAGATCCGGCTGGGCATTGACGCCGTCGGCGGCAAATCGACCGACAATCTCGCCGGCTGCCTCACCGAGGGTGGCGTGCTGGTGAATTACGGCATGATGAGCGGCGAGCCGTGCCAGGTCTCGCCGGCCTCGTTCGTCTTTCGCGACGTGACCCTGCGCGGCTTCTGGCTGGCGCTGTGGTTCCGCCGCGCCGAGCCGGCGCGGCAGATGGCGGTGTTCGGCGAACTGGCCCGGCTGGTCGCCACCGGCAAGCTGAAAACGCGCATCCATGCCACCTTCGACGTCAGTGAAATCAAGCAGGCGGTGGCGGCAGCGGCCGCCGGCGAGCGCGACGGCAAGATCCTGATCGTGCCGAAGGCCTAGACGCAATCGCGGGATGGCGGTGGTCGCGGCTCAACAAAACCCGCGGCTTCCGCTAACATAGCGTTTCGCCGTCTTTGGCCCCAGGGGAGACACCAGAATGAAATCCGTGTTCAAACTTACCGCGATCGCCGCACTGGCCGTCCTCGCCTCGACGGGCGCATCGGCGAAGACGTCGTGCGAAGAAGTGATGGCAAAGATCGAAGCCAAGATCCAGGCCAAGGGCGTCAAGGCATTCACCCTGACGATTGTCGACAAGGACGAAAAATCGGACCTGCGGGTGGTCGGCACCTGCGACGGCGGCAGCAAGAAAATCCTCTACAAGCGCGGCAAGTCCGCCAGCTGATCTTCCGCGGTAACGACCCGTCGCTGTCGCGATGCCGCCGCAGCGCTTTATCCTCTATCTGTTTGATCTGTTCGGCGTTGCCGTATTCGCCATCACCGGCGCGCTGGCGGCCGGCCGTGCCGGGCTCGACCTGCTCGGCGTGATCGTCATTGCATCGGTCACTGCCATCGGTGGCGGCACCATGCGCGACCTGCTGCTGAATCGTCATCCGATCTTCTGGTTTCACGACCGAAACTACTTGCTCGTCATCGTCGCATCGGCCCTGCTCACCGTCGTCTATGCGCGCGCCTACCCGCCGCCGCTCGGCGCCTTGCTGGTGGCGGATGCGGTCGGTCTCGCCGTGTTCGCCATTTGCGGCGCGCAGATCGCCGAGGATGCGAAGTTGCCGCACAGCGTGGCCGTGCTGATGGGCACCATGACCGGTGTTGGGGGCGGGGTGGTGCGCGACGTGCTCACCGCGCAGGTGCCGCTGCTGCTGAGGAAAGACATCTACGCCACCGCCGCCATCGCCGGCATCACGCTCTATCTGGTGTTGCAGGCAATGGGGCTGAAGCGTTCCTGGGCCTTCGGCGCGGGACTGGCTTCGGTCGCCGGCATTCGGCTGCTGGCGATTCAATTCGGCTGGCAGCTGCCGGCGTTTCATTTGCCGGGGTGAACGGCAAGATAGATTGGTGGCTGCTTAGGGCGTCCGGCAATGGTGGGCAAGATCAACCTGACGCCAATCTTGCGTGCCGATCTCTACATCGAGCTCTAATCCTTGTACTTTGCAAAAAACTTTTGCACGACCTCCTTCTGAGTTGCGTTCAGCCGATCAAACGCTTGGCAAAAGTTTTCTTTCGAGTTAGCACACTCCACCGGTGCTCTTTCAATTGCCCTGAGTAAGCTGCCGCGAAGGTTTTCAGCGCGAGCATCAGTTCCTCCATCAGCTATGAGAAGCATTGCGGGCAAGAAGTACTGATACCAGGATGCTGGCAAGCAAACCGACCAAACTTCACTGCTGGGACAGATAGCCCAGAATGAACTGGGCGTTGATGCATCAATCCACTTAGTACCCATAAGCCTCAGAAGCAATTCCTTGCATTCCCAGTTTCCCAAGTACGACTGGTCTGCAGGAAGCAATGGTGGTGGAAGGCTCTGCACATCAAATGCCTTCATTACCTCCGTCTTCAGATTGAATTCCATGTTTACTCCTATCCTGGTTTACAGCACAGGACATCGGGATCAGCCCAACCGCAATATTGCCCCATTGGGGACTGCGCAATTTTGTACTGGCAGCACTCTGTGCAGGATGGGCAATACGCGCCCAGCATGTCCAGAAACTCAAAAAAACCGCCAAAAACATACCAAACCCCAGCACCGGCGCGCCTTCCCGGCCACAATGCCGCCAGAAGCCGCACCAGTGCTGGCGTTTCACCCCGCAATGGTGGCTACAACTACCACGGCTCCTGGCAGAACATGTACCCGTGCGGCCGCACCGTCTTGATTTGCCACGCCGCTTTCTTTTCATCGCCAAACCGGCGCCGCAGCCGATACAGGCGCGCGTCGACCGAGCGGTCGGCGCCGCTGTAGTGGAGGCCGCGCAGGGCTTTCAGGATGTCATTGCGCTGCATCACCCGGCCGGCGTTGCAGGCCAGCAGCCACAGCAGGTCAAACTCGGCCGGTGACAGTTCGATCCGCTTGTCATCGAGCGCCACCTCGCGGTTGACGCCGTGGATGCGCAGCCGGCCGAACTGCAGCACCTCGCCGTCGGCATGGCTGGCGCCGTGGCCGTGCAGGCGGCGGGTGATGGCCTTGATCCGCGCCAGCAGTACCCGCGGTTGCACCGGCTTGGCCAGGTAATCGTCGGCGCCCAGTTCGAGCCCCAGCACCTGGTCAAAATCCTCTTCCTTGGCGGTCAGGATGATGATCGGCACGGTATGGCCGGCGGCACGGATCTCGCGGCAGACATCGAACCCGTCCTTGCCCGGCAGCATCACGTCGAGGATCACCAGGTCGGGCTTGTCGTCGACCACGCGCTTGAGCGCCCCGTCGCCGCGGCCTTCCACCAGCACTTCGATCCCCTGCTTGCCGAGGTAGTCCGACACCGCGCGGCACAGTTCGGCATCGTCGTCGACCAACAGCAGCCGGGTGGCGTGCTCGGTGGCTTTTGCAATAGCGAGACCTTCATTCAACGTGTTCATGGCCAAACTCCTGAGGTTGTCACTGTCCCGACCTGCTGTTGCATCCTTCTGACACCACTGCCCGATTGCCTACCAACTGAGTGAGACGCGGGTACCGCCCAAACTGGATTCGGAAATCGTCGCCGTGCCGCCATGCCAGCGGGCGATCTGGCGCACGATGGCAAGGCCGATGCCGAATCCGCCCGACTGCCGGTCGCGGCTCTGGTCGAGCCGGGCGAAGGGCTCGAACAGCCGTTCGCGTTCCGCCGGCGGGATCACGCTGCCATCGTCGTCGACATGCAGCCAGCGCTTGCCGTCCTGCATCTCGACCCTGAGCTCTATGCGCTGTTTCGCGTAGCGCACCGCGTTGTGCAGCAGGTTGGCGGCCGCCCGCGACAGGTAGCGATGGTCGCCGTCCAACCCTTCGCAGTCCGCACGCACCGCAATCTGCACCTGGCGGCCGGTGGCGCTCGCGACCTCGCGTGCTTCCTCGGCCAGCTCGTTCAGCCAGGGCTCGGCATCGATCGGCGCGATGTCCAGCTTCGGCTGCTCGCGATCCAGCCGTGCGTATTCCAGCAACTCGGTGGACAGATCGTCGAGCTGGTCGATGGCGCTATCCATCAATTGCAGCTCCCGGTCCTTTTCCTCGGTGGTGCGCGCCTGCATTGCCAGCTCGTGGCGAAATCGCAGCCGTGTGATCGGCGTGCGGAATTCGTGCGAAATGGCGTTGGTCAGGTTGCGGTGCGAGCCCAGCAGCGCCGCAATGCGCTCTTTCATCTTGTTGAACGAATCGGCCAGCGGATACAGCGCGGCGCCCTTGCGGATATCGAGATTGAAGTGGAAACGCCCCTCGCCCACTTCGCCGGCAGCGCGGTCGAGCTTCTTCATGTCGCGCCAGAACAGGGTCAGCCACAGGCCGACCGCCAGCGCGTACAGCGAGGACTCGACAATCCAGGTGAATTGCGACGGCGTCAGCACGCCGTACATCGGCGGATTTTTCACCATCGGCGACTCCAGCACCACCACATAGTCAGTGCCAAAAATGGTGTGAAAAATCTCGCTGCCCGACCTGCCGCGCAAGGGGCGGACCAGCGGCTGTTGCGATTTGACCCGCGCCAGCGCCTCGGCGTCGATGCCGGGCTCGGCGGCCAGCTCAGACAGGCGTATCAGGCGCGACGGCCCCATGAATTCCTGCGGCGAGCCGACGCGCTGCTGCATCTGGCGGAATCGCTCCGGCCATTCGGCCTGCGGAAACGGCCGCAGGATTTCCTCGATATAGGCGTAGATGCGACGGAAGCGTTCATTGGAATTCGACGCCATGCTCTGCGCATAGACGCGGTCGAACACCGCCTCCTGGATCTTGAACGACGTCAGCGACGTCAGCAGGATCAGCAGCCACAGCTTGAGAAATAATTTGCCCATCTGGTATGGATCCCCGCACCGGCAACCGGCTCATGATGCCACCGATGCGCGAACCGCGCACACCCTGTCGGGGCGGCGCCGGCAGTGTCGCCCGGCACCGCCCCGTCCCGTCACTTGAACTTGTAGGTGGCGGCCAGCGTGTAGTAGATGCTGGCGAACGGGTGGTAGGTGAAGTTGACCGGGCGCGCATTGGCATCCAGCGGCGGCTTGCGGTCGAACAGGTTCTGGGCAACAAAATTGATCGTCAGCTTCTTGATGCCCGTGTACTGCACCGAAAGGTCCGCCGTCGCATTCGAATGCACCGTGCAGGAAGGCTGGCTGTTGCGGATCGCCGCCGAGCAGGTCAGCGTCGGGTCGCGCAGCACGCTATAGCCCTTGTTGAAATTGCCCTGCAGGCCGATCACGAAGTCGCGGTAGTCCCAATTGGTGCGCACCGTGCCGCGATAGCGCGGGAAGCCGTAGCCGACGGTATCGATCAGCGGCTCGGAATCGTCGTTGTTGCCGGTGCGCGCATCGTAGTAGGTCATGGCAAAGGTATTGCGCAGCTTGCCCATCGAGCCCAGGTTGATGTTCCAGCGCGCTTCGACGTCGTAGCCCTTGATATTGGTCTGGCCGCTGTTGAAGAAGAACGTGCTGACCGCCTGCAGCGGGCCGAAGGTTTCACCCGGCAATACCGGGCCGCGGAAGACGCGGTTGGCGTAGACACCGCTGGTAGCGCCCTCGTTGTCCAGGATCAGGTTGATGTCCAGCAGCGTGATTTCACTGCGGCGGCGGATGTCGAAGTAATCAACCGTCAGCGACATGTCCTTGACCGGCTCCCAGATGAAGCCGAGGTTGTAGGACTTCGACTTTTCCGGGTCCAGCCGCTGGGCGTTCTCCAGCAGCGCGGCGATATTCTGCGCGCACGCCACCTCGGTGCCGAGGATGCAGCGCTTGGGGTCGGTGACGGTGGTGAAGGCGGTGACGCTGGATCGCGAGATTTCCGTCAGCGACGGGGCGCGGAAGCCCTCGGCGTAGGAAGCGCGCACGGCGAAGCTGGGCACCACCTTCCACTTGATGCCGACCTTCGGCGTGGTCGAGCGGCCATAGTCGGAGTACTTGTCGGTGCGCATTGCCAGCTGCGATTCGACATTCTTGAAAAACGGAATGCTCAGTTCGGCGTAGCCGGAGGTGACGTTGCGGTCGCCGTCGGCAAAGGCACCGCCGAAGCCGATCACTTCACCGGCCAGCTTGGCCGGATCGGGGTTGGCGAGGCGGTCTTCCTTGCGATACTCGAGTCCGGCGGCGACGGCGAGCGGGCCGCCGGACAGCTGCATCAGTTCCTTCGAGCCCTTGAGGTCAACGATGGTGAATGACGATTCGGCGCGGTCGAGGGTATTGATGCGCAGGTCGGCCGGCTTGATCGCGCCGGCGCCCGGATTGAGGAAATTGTAGGTGCCGTTGAGGATGCCCTGGGTCAGCGGCGTGCGGCGAATCTGGTTGTACTGAACGATGTCGGTCTCATTTTTCGAGTACAGGACACCGGCTTCCCAGTCCACCGTGCCCCACACACCCTTGAGCGCGCCGACCATGCGGGTGGCTTCGGAGTCCGCGGCGCGGTCGCCGTTGCCGACTTCGGCAAAGCGATGGCGCAGGATTACTGGTGCGCCGAACGGGTTGTTGGGATGCGTTGCCGGCAGGAATTCGGGCAGGTTGACCAGCTTCTTTTCGTTGCTCGAGTACCACTGGCCGAAATCACCGTACACCTGCGGGTTGCCGCGGTAATAGGTCTTGGTGCGGTTGAAGCCGAATTCGACCGAACCGGACAGGTTGGCGGAAAAGTCGTAGGTGCCGCGCGCAAAGAAGTTGTCACGATCGCTCTTCGGCACGATGTCCTGGTTGGACGGCAGGTCCCAGCGGCAGATGCCGTTGATGCGCACCGCACCCTGGTTGCAATTGGCCGGCTGCTGCGCCGCCGCCCGGAACGCGGTGGCGGTGGCCTGGCCGGTGGTCAGGTTATAGACGCCGTTCAGGTAGTTGCCGGCAAACGAGGACGAGTTGCGCGCAAAAGTCTGGAACGAGGCATTGGTCTGCAGGGTCGGGTAAAGGATGTAGTTGATCACGTCGTCGACCTTGGTGACCTGGCGTTCCACCCGCTCGTAGTTCATGAACACGTTGTAGCGGTCGCGCGCCAGGTCGCCGAAGCCCAGCGTGGTCGAGGCGCGCGTGACCATGTATTCGCTGTCGCGGTTCATCGAAAAGGCGCCGCCGATCTGCGCTCCGGAATAATCCTTGCGCAGGATGATGTTGACCACGCCGGCCACCGCTTCGGAGCCGTAGATGGCCGACGCGCCATCCTTCAGGATTTCGATCCGGTCGATCACATCCAGCGGCAGCGCGTCCAGGTTGACCACCGCGGACTGGCCGAAGTTGGGATCGTTGGGACCGAACGGGGCGATGCGGCGGCCGTTCAGCAGCACCAGCGTCGCCGCCGAACCGAGACCGCGCAGCGAAACCGTCGACGCACCCGAGGAAAAGCTGTTGGCGCCGGTGATGTCATTGAGGCCGCCGCCGGCATTGGTCGGCAGCGTGCGCAGCAGTTCGGTCACCGTCTGCTTGCCGGAATTCTCGATTTCCTCGCGCGAGATCACCTGGATCGGCGCGCTGCCCTCGGCATCGACGCGCTTGATGTTGGAGCCGGTGACTTCGATCTTCTCGATCTTCTGCGCCGGTGCTGCCTGCTGCGCCAGCGCGCTGGCGGCCGGCATCATGCCGCCGACCGCACCTGCACACAGCAGCCCGATCGAGTAAGCCAGCTTTTTCCTTTTTGCCTGCATGTTCAATTCCTCAACAGTTGAAGTGGTTTGATCCGGCGGTGGCGCGCCACCGCCGGTGTGGATGGATGCGGGTTCAGAACGTCGCGGTCAGGTTGAGAAACACCCGCCGACCGAGCGCGTCGTATACCTGCGGGTAGGTATTGCCGTTGCCGAACGTTGCCGAGGTCAGCCCCGACAGCGGCGGGTCCTTGTCGAACAGGTTGTTGATGCCGGCACGCAGCACGAGTTGCTTGGTGATTGCCCATGAGCCGGCGATGTCGAAGTAATTCGCTGCGGCGAGTCGCTCGTCGAACGGCAACACGGCCGTTTGCAGGAGCGGTGACGAACTCAGGCCTTCCTGCTTCACTTCGCCGATATAGCGCCAGGTAAACGCCATATCGACGTTCCACGGTGTTGCCCAGGTGGCGCGCACCTTGTGACGCCATTTCGCCTGCGGCGCGCCGCAGGTGCCGCCGTGATAACCGGCACAGTTGTAGTCACCCAACCCCGGGATCGGCTCGAGGACAAACTCCTTGGTGTAGGTCCCCAGCATGTCGACCGTCAGGCCGCCGTAGGCACCAAGCTTCTGGTTATAGCTCGCACCAATATCGACACCGGAAGTTTTCAGCTTGCCCAGGTTTTGATTGGTCGCGATGACGGTTCCGGCGGGCAAGGCCCACAAGGTGCCCAATCGGTCGCGCTGTACCAGGCTGCAGAACGCCGGACTGCCGGTCGCCAGGCATTGCGCCAGAATGGTACCGGGCGGCGGCGGCAGGATCACCTTTTCCACCGTGATGTTGAAGGCGTCCAGCGTTGCACTGAAATTGCGCGTTGGTGTGAATACGATGCCAAGCGTGTAACTGTCCGAGGATTCCGGTGCCAATGCCGCGTTGCCCCCGGCTGACACATTGTATTGACCGGCCGGGCTGTCCAGGAAGGCATTGCCGTACAGGTTTGCCGGCAGTCCGGTACGTGCGCACTCGGCCGCGGTGTTCACGCGCGAAGGACCACAAGGGTCCGCATTCAGGTTGAAAAGGCCCGGTGCCACGGGCGCAAACAATTCAGCCACATTGGCGGCACGAACGGCACGCTGGTAACTTCCGCGCGTGCGCAGTTCCTTGACCGGCGCCCACTCGATGCCGAGCCCGTAGGAATTGGTTCTCGATCCGATGTTGTAGTCGGAACTGCGGTAGCTGCCGTTGACACTCAAGAGGTGCGCCAGCGGCTTGCCTTCCATCAGCGGTGCCCGCACCTCAGCAAAGATTTCCTTCACCGTGTATCCGCCGGATTGGCCAATCACGGTGCCAAATCCTGCCAGGTCGCCCGAGGCATACTGCGTATCGGTTTCGAGTGTCGCTTTCTCCTCGTGACGCTCAACACCAAATGCCACGCCTACGCCGTTGTTGGCCATCGGCAACTTGATGCCGTAGTTGCCCAGGTCAGCGGAAATGCTACCGCCCTGAATCTTCTGCTCGGTCGAGCCGGTCTGGAATCCGGGGGTGGAAATGTAAGCCAGCGAAGCCGGGGTGACGCCTCCCAGGGCCCAGATGTTGTAGGGCACGCAGCCGACAGCGCCGGAACGGCAGACGATATTGCCGGCGGCGTCACGCACTGCGTCCAGCGCCAGCGAGATCCGGGCCAGTGACAAGTCGTTGCGAACCGTGTTCTGGTAGATGACCTTGGCCGTCTGTGCGAACAGGTCGTAATTCCAGTGGGTGAGGAAATCACCCTTGACGCCGACCACCGAGCGGTACGAGGTATGGCGAATATCGTCCTGGCGTCCGCCACCTTCGACATTGCGCCTCAGGATGAACGCATCGGCGGTGCCGGTAGTACCGTTGCAGCCAAGGTCGCGCCGCCAGTCGGCGGACAGGAAAGGGTTATCGCAGTTGATTGGCCCGCCACCGGTTGCCGATCCGTCGTATCCGAACAGGCCGCTGGGCGCGATCTGCGCAACGGTATGGTCATCGTGGAACGAGAATTCGGAGTAGACCTTTGCATTCGGCAGGACATCATAGTTGGCGAAGGCATTGAAGCCATAGCGCTCGGACGGACGCTGGAAATAGTTGATCGGACCGAAGTTGTATTGATCGCTGGCCCCGACGTAAGCGCGGGTGCCGCCGGCCGCATTGGCGACCGTGCGCGCACCGGCGGCGACCACGAATTGTCCGGGAAAACTGGTACCCGATCCTCCGCATCGCAATCCAGGTCCGAAGGTGGTGCCGTTGATCGTGTTGCTGGTGGCAACGGTGGCATTGCCGATCGAGCACGCGCTGAAGTCGCGCTCGGATTGCAGCAATGCATCTTCCTTCTTGTAGTTGAAAAAGGCGGTAGCGTTACCCTTGCCGCTGGCGAAATTGCCGCCGATGAGCATGCTCATGTCGAAAATCTTGCCATCCGAACTCTTGTCGGACGGCAGCTGGAAACCGGTGGGATTGGAAATGCCGCGTGCGCGAATCATGTCGGCGGTGCCGGTCTTGTCGTGCTGCTGGTGGTTGTAGAAGCTCTGGTTCAGCTCGAACTGCACGCCCTCAAACTTGTCGTTCATGATGAAATTGATGACACCGGCCACGGCGTCCGAGCCATACACCGCTGAGGCACCACCCGTGAGCACTTCGACACGCTTGATCAACGGCGCCGGAATCTGGTTCAAATCCGGCGCAGGGCTGTTGTTGCTGCCGGCACCGCCGCGTGGCGTGCCTGCCGGCAACCGTCGACCGTTGACCAGTACCAGCGTGCGGGTCGGCCCCAGGGCGCGCAGGTTGACCGTCGCCGTCCCGGTCGAGCCGTTCGACACATTGCCACCCTGGTCGGCGATCACCTGCGGCAGGTTGTTGAGCAGGTTCTCCACCGATCGCACGCCGTCAATTGCGATGGCCTTGGCATCGATCACCGTCACCGGGCTGGCGCCCTCCAGGTTGGGTGGCGGAATGCGGGTGCCGGTCACTTCGATTTTTTCCGTCGTCTGGGCCGGGGTTGCGGCGGCCTGCTGCTGCGCCCAGGCCGGGCCAGCCGCCATCAGCGCCAGCGCAAGCTGGGTCGCCATCACCGCCGGCTTGAGTGCAAAACCTGTCGACACGTGCCTGTTATTTTTCATCACTGCCTCCTTGTTGTGGACCATGGTGGTTTTCAGCAAGGACGCATCATGAACGGCGCGGTTGCTACGGATTGCACCTGTCTGTCCCGGATCGCGACAAATGTGCACACACAGCCCGGCAACCGGCTGTGCACCGGCAAATTGCGGTCACACTGGATGCAATCGCCGCCGCAGACGCCATGTCCGGTGACATCCGCTACGTTCGCCACGCAATGCCGATGCGTGCCGGCGACAGGGCTGTTGCAACGCTGCAACAGTGGCGCCGGAAAGCCGCCCGTCCGGCGCGGTGCGGCGCATCCGGCGCGGTAACGGAATTTGCCGGCCGTAGCGGCCTGTGGCGAAGGCACAGCCGGCCGCGCCAGCCCCGCGCGCGGCCCGCGCTGCTATCATCTGCCCAAACAACAGGAGGAGAAGGCCGTGCTGAACGCCATGGATTCGATCGTGCCGCAACGCTACTGGGCGTGGGCCGGGTTCGCGATTCTCTGTCTTGTATCGATATTGCTATCGGCCGTGTCGACCTGGTGGATCTGGCCGGCCCTGGCCTTCGGCCTGCTGGCACTGGTCGGCCTGGTTGATTACACCCAGGACCGCCAGGCGATCCGCCGCAACTATCCGGTGGTGGCCCACCTGCGTTTCGTATTCGAATACTTCCGCCCG
>CAYQKN010000034.1:27868-31403 GCA_964417885.1 uncultured Burkholderiales bacterium
GGCCTGGTCGTGCTCGGCACGTGGGACCCGCTGCCGCGTCGCAGCACGCTGCGCCGCAACCACCCGCTGCTCGCGCACTTCCGCTACGGCCTGGAAAAGATCGGCCCGGAGATCCGCCAGTACTTCATCGAGTCCGACACCGAGGAGCAGCCGTTCTCGCGCTCGCAACGTTCCATCGTCTACCAGCGCGCCAAGGGTGTGGCCGACAAGCGGCCGTTCGGCACCCAGATCAATGTCTATCTGCCCGGCTACGAGTGGATCAACCACTCGATGGCGCCGTCGGACATTCCCAGCCACGATTTCCGCATCACCATCGGCGGCCCGGATTGCCGGCAGCCGTATTCGGCCAGCGTGTTCAATATTTCCGCCATGAGTTTCGGCGCGCTGTCGGCCAACGCCGTGCTGGCGCTGAACGAAGGCGCCAAGCGCGGCAGGTTTTATCACGACACCGGCGAAGGCTCGATCTCGCGCTATCACCGCGGCGTCGGCGAGGTCGGCGGTGGCGACCTGGTGTGGGAGATCGGCTCGGGCTACTTCGGCTGCCGCAACGACAGCGGCGGTTTCGACCCGGAAAAATTCCGGCAGAACGCCGCCGGCGAGCAGGTCAAGATGATCGAGATCAAGCTCTCGAAGGGCGCCAAGCCGGGCCACGGCGGCGTGCTGCCGGGCGCCAAGGTGACGCCGGAAATTGCCGAGGCGCGCGGGGTACCGGTTGGCGTCGACTGCATCTCGCCGGCCAAGCATTCGGCCTTCTCGACCCCGATCGGCATGATGGAATTCGTCCGCACCCTGCGCGAACTGGCCGGCGGCAAGCCGGTCGGCATCAAGCTCGCCCTCGGCCACCCGTGGGAATGGTTCGGCATCGTCAAGGCGATGCTGGAAACCGGCGTCACGCCGGACTTCATCGTGGTCGACGGCGGCGAAGGCGGCACCGGCGCGGCGCCGCTGGAATTCACCGATCACGTCGGCGCGCCGATGCGCGAAGCCCTGATGCTGGTGCACAACACCCTGGTCGGGGTCAACCTGCGCGACCGGATCAAGATCGGCGCCTCGGCCAAGATCGTCACCGCGTTCGACGTCGCCCGCACCATCGCCATGGGCGCGGACTGGTGCAATTCGGCGCGCGGCTTCATGTTCGCGCTGGGCTGCCTGCAGGCGCAGACCTGCCACACCGGCCACTGCCCGACCGGCGTCACCACCCAGGACCCGCAGCGGATGCGCGCGCTGGTGGTGCCGGACAAGGCGGAGCGGGTGCTGCAGTTCCACCAGAACACGCTGCACGCGCTGAAGGAACTGCTGGCCGCCGCAGGGCTGAGCCACCCCGCCCAGCTGGGGCCGGAGCATGTCATCCGCCGCGTCTCGTCGACCGAGATCCGCTCGCTGGCCGCGCTGCACACCTGGGCCAAACCGGGTGAGCTGCTATCCGGCGTGCCCGACCTGCCGGTGTTCAAGGTGTTCTGGGCGGTGTCGCGCGCCGACAGCTTCGCCCCGCCGCCGAACGTGCTGTCGATGCACGGCTCGAAGAACCAGTAGCGGCCGCCGGCGGTAGTGGCGAATCGCAGCCGCCGCCCCGTCGCCACTGATCCATCGCACAGCGCCATTCGTCGCCGCTTTGCCCGCGTTGTTCGCATTGCCCGCATCCTCTCGCAGAATTTCTTGCACAATGCGGCCTACATTCACCTCCCCGTGGAGTGCAGCCATGTTTGAACGACTTTCCCGCAGCTGGCAACTGGTCAAGGCCAGCGGCGCGGTGCTGAAGCAGGACAAGGAACTGCTGCTGTTCCCGCTCATCTCCTCCCTCTCCACCCTGCTGGTGCTGGCCTGCTTCGCCGTGCCGGTGATCGGCCTGGGCGCGCTCGACGGCCTGACCGGCCGCGGTGACGGCGTCATCTCGACCGCCGCGTACCTGGTCGCGTTCCTGTTCTATCTCAGCCAGTACTTCGTGATTTTCTTTTTCAACGCCGCGCTGGTCGGCGCCGCCATGATCCGCCTCGACGGCGGCAACCCGACGCTGGGCGACGGCCTGCGCATTGCGACCGGCAAGGCCGGCAGCATTCTCGGCTATGCCTTCATCGCCGCCACCGTCGGCATGATCCTGCGCGCGATCCAGGAACGGGTCGGCTTTCTCGGCAAGATCATCGTCGGCATCCTGGGCACCGGCTGGACGCTGGCTACCTATATGGTGGTACCGGTGCTGGTGACGCGCGATGTCGGCCCGGTCGATGCGGTCAAGGAAAGTGCCATGCTGCTGAAGAAAACCTGGGGCGAGAACATCGCCGGCCAGGCCGGCCTGGGCCTCGCATTCGGCCTGATCCAGTTCGGCATCATCATCGGCGGCATCGTGCTGGTGGTCGCTGCCGGGATGACGCAGAACATGCCGCTGACGATCCTGACCGCAGCACTGGTGGTCGTCGCCGTGCTGGTCACCGCCCTGATCCACGCGGCGCTGGCCGGCATCTATTCCGCGGCACTCTATCGCTACGCCAGCGGCGGCGAAGACACCGCCGGCTTCAATACTGCCGTGCTGCGCCAGGCATTCCTGGCGGCGAAATAACGCGGCGCTGGTCGGCCTGCCGCGCGGCAATTTTCCAAATCCCGCGCGGCAAACTCCAGCACTGGCGCGGCTTTCCAGTCACTTTTGTGCCAGGAGCCGCTCCAGTGCTGGAGTTTTTATTTTGAGAACATCTATTGTTGAGCGTTCCAACATGCATGACAACGACGCCGTTGCATGCACGCCCTCTCCCCCAGCCCCGTGCCGCCACGCGGCACCGCCGCCGCGGCCAACGTGTAAGCTGTCCTGCTCGATACCAGCCTACGGAGCGCAGCATGAACCGCCAGGAACGCGACACCTTCGGCGCCATTGACGTGGCCGAGCAGCGGCTGTGGGGCGCACAGACGCAGCGCCCGCTCGAACACTTCCACATTTCCAGCGAAACCATGCCGCCGGCATTGCTGCACGCGCTGGCCCTGGTCAAGCGCGCCTGCGCCACGGTCAACCGTGATCTCGGGCTGTTGCCGGAAGCCAAAGCCGTTGCCATCGTGCAGGCGGCCGACGAGGTACTGGCCGGCCAGCATGGGATCGAGTTTCCGCTGTCGGTCTGGCAGACCGGCTCCGGCACGCAGACCAACATGAACATGAACGAGGTGCTGGCCAACCGCGCCTCCGAACTGCTGGGCGGCGTGCGCGGAATGGCGCGGCTGGTGCACCCCAACGACGAGGTCAACCTGGGCCAGTCATCGAACGATATTTTTCCGACCGCGATGCATGTCGCCGCGGCGGGGGCGATGGTGAATCACCTGTTGCCGGCGCTGCGGCGGTTGCGCGCCACGCTGGATGAAAAGGCGGGCGCCTTCGCCGGTGTGATCAAGATCGGCCGCACCCACCTGCAGGACGCCACCCCGCTCACCTTCGGCCAGGAGTTCTCCGCGTGGTCGGCGCAGCTGTCCTCGGCCCAGGCCCGCATCGAGGACACGCTCACGCGCGTGCGCCGGCTGCCGCTGGGCGGCACGGCGATCGGGACCGGCATCAACGCCG
>CAYQKN010000034.1:31413-31851 GCA_964417885.1 uncultured Burkholderiales bacterium
GCAGGACGCCACCCCGCTGACCCTGGGCCAGGAGTTCTCGGGCTACGTCGCCCAGCTCGACCACGCCGGGGCCGCGCTGGAACACAGCCTGCCGCCGCTGTATCGGCTCGCCGCCGGCGGTACCGCGGTCTGTACCGGGCTCAATGCGCACGCCGAGTTCGGCGCGCGCGTCGCGGCCGAACTGGCGCGATTGACCACGCTGCCGTTCGTCTCCGCGCCCAACAAATTCGCCGCCCTCGCCGCCCACGACGAGCTGGTCTCGGCGCATGGCGCGCTGAAAGTGCTCGCCGTCGCGCTGATGAAAATTGCCAACGACATCCGCTGGCTCGCCTCCGGCCCGCGCGCCGGCCTGGGGGAAATATCGATCCCGGAAAACGAGCCCGGCAGCTCGATCATGCCCGGCAAGGTCAACCCGACCCAGTGCGAAGCGCTGACCAT
>CAYQKN010000035.1:0-750 GCA_964417885.1 uncultured Burkholderiales bacterium
CCGAGGTGGCGCTGCGCGCCGCGTTCATCGCGGTGGCAGCCGGCAAGCAGGTCGCCATCCTGGTGCCGACCACACTGCTGGCCGAGCAGCACTTCCAGAATTTTTCCGACCGTTTCGCCGAGTGGCCGGTGAAGATCGCCGAGTTCTCGCGCTTTCGCAGTGCCAAGGAAACCACCGTCGCCCTGAAGGGCGTCAACGACGGCACCATCGATATCGCCATCGGCACCCACAAGCTGATCCAGAAGGACGTGCATTTCAAGAATCTCGGATTGGTGATCATCGACGAAGAACATCGCTTTGGCGTCCGGCAAAAGGAGGCGTTCAAGGCGCTGCGCAGCGAAGTCGATGTGCTGACGCTGACCGCCACGCCGATCCCGCGCACATTGGCGCTGTCGCTGGAAGGCTTGCGTGATTTTTCGGTGATCGCCACCGCCCCGCAGCGGCGGCTGTCGATCAAGACCTTCGTCAACCCGCTTTCCGACGGCATCATCCGCGAGGCGATCCTGCGCGAACTTAAACGCGGCGGCCAGGCCTACTACCTCTACAACGAGGTCGAGACCATCCAGAACCAGTACGACCGGCTGGCCAAGTTGCTGCCCGAGGCGCGCATCGCCGTCGCCCACGGCCAGTTGCCGGAGCGCGAGCTGGAACGCGTGATGCGCGATTTCTATCATCAGCGCTCGAACATCCTGCTCTGCTCGACCATCATCGAGACCGGCATTGACGTGCCGACGGCCAACACCCTCCTGC
>CAYQKN010000035.1:760-31565 GCA_964417885.1 uncultured Burkholderiales bacterium
CAAGTTCGGCCTGGCACAGTTGCATCAGTTGCGCGGCCGGGTCGGACGATCACATCATCAGGCCTATGCCTACCTGCTGACCCCGCCGGCGGAAGCGCTGAATGCGAACGCGAAAAAACGCCTGGAAGCGATCCAGATGATGGAAGACCTGGGAGCCGGGTTCTATCTCGCGATGCACGACCTGGAAATTCGCGGCGCCGGCGAAGTGCTGGGCGATTCGCAGTCAGGCGGCATCCAGGACATCGGTTTCACGCTCTACACCGAGATGCTGAATGCCGCCGTCAAGTCGCTGAAGGCAGGCAAGGAACCGGACCTGCTGAAGCCGCTGAATGTCGCCACCGAGATCAACCTGCACACCCCGGCCCTGCTGCCCGACACCTATTGCGGCGATGTGCACGAGCGGCTGGTGATCTACAAGCGGCTGGCCAACTGCGAAAGCGAGGATGCCCTCGACCGTCTGCAGGAGGAGCTGATCGACCGCTTCGGCTTGTTGCCGGACCCCACCCAGACGCTGGTCGAAAGCCATCGGCTGCGCATCCTCGGCAAGCCGCTGGACCTGATGAAGATCGATGCGAGCGCACAGGCGATCATGGTGCAGTTCGGCCCGGACACGCCGATTCACCCGCAGCGCGTGATTCAACTGGTGCAGCAGCGGCGGCACTACCGGCTGGCGGGACAGGACAAGCTGCGGATCGAGAAGCCGATCGCCAACCTGCGTGAGCGGGTGACCGAGATCAAGAACATCCTGCGCGAGCTTGCGCCGGCACCGAATCCGGCGGCCAGCAAGGCGGCGGCGTGAGCGTCGACCTGGTCATCCAGGGCGAGGACGTGCCGACGCCCGACCTGAAGTTGCTGCATGCGCTGTCCGGCGCCAGCGGCATCGCGCGCGTGGCCGGCGTGGCGCACCAGGCTTTCCGCATGGCTGGCGCGGATCCCGCCTCGCGCGCCGCCGTGGCAGCACATTGCCTGGGGGCCAGACTCGATTTCGCCTACATGCCTGCCGCGAGCAAGCTGTCCGATTTCGGCCTGATCGCGATGGACATGGATTCGACCCTGATCACCATCGAATGCATCGACGAGATGGCCGATTTTGCGGGCAAGAAGGCCGAGGTCGCCGCCATCACCGCCAGCGCCATGCGCGGTGAAATCGACTGGCCGCAAAGCCTGCGCCAGCGCGTGGCGCTGCTGGCGGGACTGGATCAATCCGTCCTGCAGCGGGTCCATGACGAGCGGCTGCGGCTGTCACCGGGCGCCGAGCGGCTGCTTGCGGCCGCCAGGCAGCAGCACATCAGCGTGCTGCTGGTGTCGGGTGGCTTCACCTTTTTTACCGAACGTCTGCGGGCGCGCCTGGCGATCGACCATGCCTTTTCCAACGAACTTGAAGTGCTCGACGGCAAGCTGACCGGCCGCGTGACCGGCCCACTGTGCGATGCGGAGGGCAAGGCCCGGCACCTGCGCGAGACGGCCGCCGCGCTGTCGTTGCCGCGCGAACGATGCATTGCGATCGGCGATGGCGCCAACGATCTGAAAATGATGGCCAGCGCGGGATTGTCGATTGCCTATCGCGCCAAGCCGGTGGTACAGGCGGAGGCCAGCGTGGCAATCAATTTTCTCGGCCTGGACGCGGTGCCGGCCCTGTTCGCCTGATTTTGCAGTCGCTGGAAAACAAAACTCCAGCATTGGCGCGGCTTTACAGCCATTTTCGGCCTGGAAGCCGCGCCAGTGCTGGAGTTTATCTGCCCGAACGTGCTACTTGCTTGCGTCGGGCAGCGGGAAATAGGCGTAGGGTTGCTTCGGTGCCGCGGATTCTTCCTGCCGTTTCACCTCGGCGAGGTCGATTTTCCGGTCCCACCAGGTTGCCCGGTTCTTGCGGCGCAACTCCTCGAGCTCCGGATTTTTCTCCATCAAGTCGCGGATAAACCGCGTGACATCGGATTCGTACATGGCCATGCGACTCTCCTGCGAAACATTTGCCGTCATCTTATCATTGCAGGGGTGCCAACCCATGCTGGCCGGCGCAAGCCTTGCGGGCGGTACCCGGAAAAAATTGTATGACTGCCAATCAAACTGACAAATCGCTGATGGAGCTGCGCTATCCGCGGTCCTTCCTGGGACTGCTGCTGGTCGGTTTCCTGATCGTTGCCCTGCCGCTGATCGCAGGCCTGGTGTCGAACGCGTTTTCGATCGAGAAGCTGGCGGAACAAAGCCAGAAGGCCGTCTACAACGCAACCGTTGCCACCCAGAACGCGCGCCAGTTGGCGACCGTGACCCTGGCCATGGAGCGGGCCGGGCGCTATTACGCCGTGTCGGGTGACCGCGACCAGATCGAGACCTACAAGCAGTCTCGTGAGATGTTCAGCCGTCTGCTTGGCGAATTCATTGCGCTGCCGCTGACGGCAGAAATGCGCGACGCGGCTGAAACAATCCGCCGGCGCGAACGCGACGTGTTTGGCGCCCTTGCCGAGAAGTTGCCGTCGGCAGAGCTCGCCCGGCAGCTGGAACGCGATTTTTCCGACCTTGCGCAGCGTACCCAGTCGTTGAACGCGCTGGCAAACCAGCTGATTGACCAGGAGGTGGCAGCGCTGCGCGCCTCGGCGGCCAAGTCGCGCAACCAGGTGTTCTGGCAGCTGCTGGCCATGGTCCCGTCCGCGCTGCTGCTGATTGCCGGGTTTACCTATCTGCTGGCAAGGCCGATTCGCGACCTCGGCGCCGCCATTCACCGGCTGGGCGAGGGCAAGCTGGCCAAGCGCATCAATGTGACCGGCCCGCGCGACATCGAGATGCTCGGCGAACAGCTAGACTGGCTGCGCCAGCGGCTGATTGCCCTGGAGGACCAGAAGACGCGTTTTTTCCAGCATGTTTCGCACGAGCTGAAGACACCGCTGACCGCGTTGCGCGAGGGATCCGATCTGCTGAACGATGAAGTGGTCGGCAAACTCAACGACGAGCAGCGCGAGGTCGCGCGCATCCTGACGCAGAATTCGCTGACGCTGGAGAGACTGATCCAGGATCTGCTGACCTACTCGCAAAGCCAGTCTGCCGACCGGCTCAACCGCAAGACCGCGTTCGAGATGAAACCACTGCAGCTGAAGGACCTGATCGACGAGGTGGTCGAAACGCAGAAAATTGCCATCGTCGCGAAATCGCTCACCGTTCGCCGCGAGTGCGAGAAGACCTCCTACCAGGGTGACCCGGAGAAACTGCGGGTGGTGATCGATAACCTGCTGTCCAACGCCATCAAGTATTCGCCGGTCGGCGGCACGGTGGTGCTGCGCCTCGCCAAGTACAAGGAAAACGCGGTGATTGAAGTGATCGACGACGGACCGGGCATTCCGCCCGAGGACCGCGACCGGATTTTCGATCCATTTTATCGCGGCAAATCCGCGGCCAAGTCCGGCACCAAGGGAACCGGCCTTGGCCTGGCCATTGTTCGCGACTACGTTGAAATGCACCACGGCTCGGTCAAGGCGCTGGCAGCCAAGGGCGCGCACTTCCGCGTCCTGCTGCCGAAACTGGCCACACCAATCTGAGCGGAACATTCACCATGGCCAGACCAATCCTCCTGTTCGTCCTGCTGGCTGCCGTGCTCGGTGGTTGTGCGGTCGAGCCGCGGCGAACCGAGCCGCCGACCACCACCCGCGTCATCGTGCAGCCGGCGCCAGCATCGGAAGTCGACCAGCTGCTGGCCTACGCCGTGCGGATGCGAAAACTGGAGCCACGCGAACTCACCATCGAGCGCGAACAGGCGCGCGCGGCAGTCCTGCGCGACAGGTCGGATTTCAGCCGGGTCAAGCTGGCCATGCTGCTGGCGGCCGGTCCCGCCACGCACACGGCCAGCGACGACGCGGAGCTGATCGCCGTCCTCGATCCGATGGTGGCGGCCGCCGGTGACGAGTCGGCCGGAGCCGAACTGCGCATGCTGGCGCAGGTCTTGCATGTAACCGCCGTCGAGCGACGCAAGTTGCGCGAGCAATTGCGCGAATCGCAGGCGCGGCTGGTGGCCGCCAGGCGGGATGAAACCCGTGAAGCGGAAACCCGCGCGCTGCGTGCCAAAGTGGATGACCTGGAGAAAAAATTGAATGCCCTGAAATCGATCGATCGCAGCGTCAACCGCCGCGTGGAGACACCGCGAAAATGAGCACCGTGCTTGCCACGCCCCAACCCGCCAAGGGAAACCTGCTGCTGGTCGACGATGATGCAGACATCCTGAAGCTGCTGTCGATCCGCCTCAAGGCCAGCGGCTACCAGGTGATGACGGCAACCAGCGCGGAGCAGGCGCTGTCGATGGCCGCGGCCGAGCGCCCTGACCTGGTGGTGACGGACCTGCGCATGGCCGGCCTTGACGGCATGGCCCTGTTTCATGAAATCGAACGGCGCCACACCGGCCTGCCGGTCATCATCCTGACCGCGCACGGCACCATTCCCGATGCGGTGGCAGCGACCCGGCAGGGCGTGTTCGGTTACCTCACCAAACCCTACGATGCCAACGAACTGCTGGCGCAGGTGCAGCGTGCGTTGACGCTGCACGGGTCGACCGCGCCGGCCCGGCGCGAGGACCAGTCTTGGCACGCGGAAATCATCACCCGCAGCCCGTTGATGGAAGACCTGCTGCTGCGCACCGAGCGCGTGGCGCAGGGTGAGGCCAGCATTCTGATCCAGGGCGAAAGCGGCACCGGCAAGGAACTGCTGGCGCGCGCGCTTCACAATGCCAGCCGGCGTGCGGGCAAGCCGTTTGTCGCCATCAACTGCGGTGCCATCCCGGAGGCGCTGCTGGAGTCGGAGCTGTTCGGCCACAAGAAGGGCTCGTTCACCGGCGCCACGGCGGACCACCCGGGCCTGTTCGTCGAAGCCCACACCGGCTCGCTGCTGCTCGATGAGATCGGCGACATGCCGATCGCCCTGCAGGTCAAGCTGCTGCGGGCACTGGAGGCGCGTGAGATTCGCCCAGTCGGCTCGACCAAAACGATACCGATCGATGTCCGGGTCATTTCCGCCAGCCACAAGGATCTCAACCAGGCCAAGGCTGACGGCACGTTCCGCGAAGACCTGTTTTACCGCCTCAATGTGGTCACCCTGCGCCTGCCGGCGCTGCGCGAGCGTCGCGAGGACATCCCGCTGCTGCTGGCCCATTTCCTGCAGCGCCTGTCAGCACGCTATGGCAAGAACGTGACCGCGTTTTCACCCGAAGCACTGGAAATGCTGATCGCTGCGCCGTGGCCGGGAAATATCCGCCAGCTGTACAACGTCGCCGAACAGGTGGTCGCACTGAGCAGCGGGCAGATCGTCTCGACCAAGGTGGTCGAACAGGCCATGCAGCTGGAGATGCAACGGATCGACTCGTTCGAGGATGCGCGGCGGCGGTTTGAATACGACTACCTGACGCGCCTGCTGAAGCTGACGCAGGGCAGCGTGACCCAGGCCGCAAAGCTGGCCAAGCGCAATCGAACCGAGTTTTACAAGCTGCTGCAGCGGCACGGGATCGAGGCCGCGCATTTCAAACCGACTTCGCCATAACGTTCGCGGGAACGGTAGGAAACCGGTTCGGCGTCGTCGTCGAATTGAGACAGCTATTAACTATTCCAATCAAAGACTTACAAATTTTGACTTTGCATGTCGCTGATTAGCGACGGTTTTTCCTTACAGCCCAATCTCAGCCGAGGCCGCCGATTTTGCTAAGTCATTGATTATGTTGAAACCTGCAATATTGGCACGCAGGTTGCTCATATATCATCGAATGCTTCTGGATCGCCCTCCCTCCCTGGGCGCTTTGAGGCCGGAAAGGTCCCCGGCAACAAAGGTTCTCCTCCGGAAGAATTCGAGAGTGCGCCTTCAGGGGTGGTCGAGAGACCACCCCTAATTTTTTGCCCCGCGATAGATCAACTTGTCTCGTCGATCCACGCCATCTGGATGGCTTCGAGGATCTTCTCGCCCGACCGGTTCGGTTCATCGTCAAACTCGGGCAGCGCAAGCACCCACTCACGCAGATCGGTGAAGCGGACGGTTTTCGGGTCCACCTGCGGATGGGCATCAGCCAGCTGGAGGGCAATCTCCAGCGAATCGGTCCATTTCATCTGTTCCACTCCCTGTCAGGCTGCTGTCTGGCGGCTCAGCGCCGGCCGGCGGGCCCGGCGCCGGCTCCGGCTAATGATTCTCGCGTGCGTGATTGATGGTGTATTTCGGAATCTCGATCACCAGCGCCGCATCACTGACGCGTGCCTGGCAGGAAAGGCGCGATTGCGGCGTCAGGCCCCAGGCCATATCCAGCATGTCCTCTTCCTTTTCCTCTGCGTCGGCCAGGGATTCGAGGCCCTGCTTCACCACCACATGGCAAGTGGTGCAGGCACACGATTTCTCACACGCATGTTCGATCGCGATGCCGTTCCTGAGCAGGGCGTCGCAAAGCGTTTCACCGGCCGGCGATTCAATTTCGGCGCCTGCCGGGCAAAGGGTTTCGTGCGGCAATACGGTGATCTTCGTCATGTCGTTTTCAATTCATCCAGTGTCTTCCCGCGCAATGCCGCAGATACACTGCGGTCCATGCGGCGGGCCGCAAAATGCTCCGTCGTCTGCGCCAGTCGCGCGATCGCGTCCTTGATGGCGTGGTGATTGTCGGTCTCGGCCACCTGCCGCAGTGCGATCACCGCGGCCTCGATTTCCACGCGTTCGGCAGCCTGCAGCAGGGCGTCGCCGTCCTTGCGCAGCGCCGACTCCACCGCTTCGATGGTGCGAGCCGCCTCGACCCGTTCCTCGGCCAACACGCGCGCGGCCGCATCATCGCGCGCGTGACTGAAGCTGGCGGTCAGCATGGCGGCAATTTCTTCGTCAGACAGACCATACGACGGCTTGACCTCGACCCGTGTCTCGACGCCACTGGTGGCTTCGCGCGCCGAGACCGACAGCAGGCCGTCGGCGTCCACCTGGAACAGGACCTGTATCCGCGCCGCGCCGGCAACCATCGGCGGGATGCCGCGCAGTTCGAACCGCGCCAGCGAGCGGCAATCCTTGACCAGCTCGCGCTCGCCCTGCACCACATGAATGGCCATTGCCGTCTGCCCGTCCTTGTAGGTTGTGAATTCCTGCGCGCGCGCGATCGGCAGGGTGGAATTGCGCGGGATCACTTTCTCGGTCAGCCCACCCATGGTCTCCAGCCCGAGCGACAGCGGAATCACATCCAGCAACAGCAGGTCGTCGCCGCTGCGATTGCCCGCCAGCGCATTGGCCTGGATCGCCGCGCCAAGCGCAACCACCTTGTCCGGATCGAGATTGTTGAGCAGTTCACGGCCGAACAGGCTCGACACCGCGGCCTGCACGTGGGGCATGCGCGTGGCCCCGCCGACCATGACGACACCGTCAATCTCATCGACCGTCAGCCTGGCGTCCCGCAGCGCTTTCCTTACCGGTATCAGCGCGCGGTTGACCAGTCCCTCGGTCATGGCGTGGAATTCCGCGCGCGACAGCTTGAGCTTGATCGACTGGCCATAGGACAGCGGCAGGTCGGACTCCGATTGGGTGTTCGTGGTCAGGTATTCCTTGGCCTCGCGCGCGCGCATCAGCAGCCGTCGCAGGTCGCGCTGATCGGTTGAGGCCAGGCCCTGGGTGTGGCGCCAGTGCGCCACGATCGCCTGGTCAAAGTCATCTCCGCCGAGCGACGAATCGCCGTTTGTCGCCAGCACCTCGAACACCCCGCGCGACAGCCGCAGGATGGAAATGTCGAAGGTGCCGCCACCGAGGTCAAAAACCGCGAAGGTGCCGAGGCTGCGGTTGTCGAGTCCGTAGGCAATGGCCGCCGCGGTCGGCTCGTTCAGCAGCCGCAGGACATTGAGACCGGCGAGTCGTGCCGCGTCCTTGGTTGCCTGCCGCTGGGCATCGTCAAAATACGCCGGCACGGTGATCACCGCACCGACCAGTTCACCGCCGTCGTTGGCCAGCAGCGCCTGGTCAGCCTGGCACTTCAGCACCTTCAGGATCTCTGCCGACACGTCGACCGGCGACTTGATGCCGGCGACGGTGCGCAGCCGCACCATGCCCGGCAAGTCCTCAAAGTGATACGGCAGCGCGCCATATTTGGCCACGTCGGCGATACCGCGCCCCATGAATCGCTTGACCGAGACAATGGTGTTCTCCGGGTCCTCGGCCTGCGACGCCTTGGCCTCGCGCCCGACCACGATGCGGCCATCGGCGAAATATCGCACCACCGACGGCAGTAGCGGCTCGCCAGCGGCGTCCAGCAGCACCTGCGCGGTGCCGCTGCGCACGGCGGCAACCAGCGAATTGGTGGTGCCGAGGTCGATGCCGACCGCAAGTCGGTGCTGATGCGGCGCGGTGGATTCGCCGGGCTCGGCGATTTGCAGCAACGCCATCGTCAGGTCCGCCCGGCCGGTTGGCGACGCGCCGGTCCGCAATGCGTAGCACCCGGACTAGCGACACGCCGCGGTGAATTCAATTCAAGCTCCAAGACTCTCAACCACATCGTCAATTTCTTCACCCAGTTTTTCCAGAAAGCGCAGCTTTCGCACCGTTTCGCGTGCATCGGGCCGCGTTGCGGCGGCCGCCAGTTGTTCTGCGAGCAAGGCGAACAGGCGTTTCTCTTCGCCTTGCTTCCGTGCCGCCAATTGTTCGAGGGCCGCCTCGTCACGCGCCTGCCGCGCCGCCGCCACCGCCTCGCGCCATTCCATCTGTTGCATCAGGAACTCGAGCGGCATCGCGGTGTTGGACTCCTCCTCGGTGTCGATCCCGTGCAGCCGCAGCACATAACGGCCGCGGGCAAGCGGCGACTTGAGGGTGCGATAGGCCTCATTGACCTGCGTCGCCCACTGCGCGGCCAGCCGCTGTTCCACCCCGGTGGCGTTGGCGAAGCGATCGGGATGCACTTCGCGCTGCACGTCGCGCCAGGCGCGATCCAGCGCCGGCAGGTCGATGTCAAAGGCGACCGGCAGGTGAAACAGCTCAAAGTGATTATTCGAAAAGTCGATTTGCATTCGTAAAAAAGGGCGACGGTGGCGTCGCCCTTTTCCGCTGGTTGCGTGAAGGGTTCTTCAGGTCTGCCGTGCGTTTCAGACGTTGAAACTCTCGCCGCAGCCGCACTTGTCCTTTTCGTTCGGATTGTTGAACTTGAAACCTTCGTTCAATCCCTCGCGGACAAAATCGAGTTCGGTGCCGTCGATGTAAACCAGGCTTTTGGGATCGACAAAAACCTTGACGCCATGGCTTTCAAAAGCCTGGTCCTCGTCGCTCGCCGAATCGACAAACTCGAGCTTGTAGGCCATGCCGGAACAGCCGGTGGTACGCACGCCGAAACGCACGCCGACTCCCTTGCCACGCTTGGCGAGGTAGCTTTGCACGTGCTGTGCAGCGCGATCAGTCAGTGTGATAGCCATGCCCTGCCTCCTGTTATTCCGCTGCCTGTTTGAGGCCGGCCTTGTCGGCCGCCGGCCCGTGTTTCGACTGGTAATCCGCGATCGCCGCCTTGATCGCATCCTCGGCCAGGATCGAGCAGTGAATTTTCACCGGCGGCAATGCCAGCTCCTCGGCGATCTGCGTGTTCTTGATCTGGCCCGCCTCGGCGATCGACTTGCCCTTGACCCATTCCGTGACCAGCGACGAAGACGCGATGGCCGAACCGCAGCCGTAGGTCTTGAACTTGGCGTCCTGGATGATGCCGTCGGGTCCGACCTTGATCTGCAGTTTCATCACATCGCCGCAGGCCGGCGCGCCGACCATGCCGGTGGCGACGCCATCCTCGTCCTTGTCGAACGAGCCGACGTTGCGCGGGTTTTCGTAATGATCGATAACTTTGTTCGAGTAAGCCATGGCTGTTCCTTCAAAAAAAACGTGTCGGGCGACCGGGTCGTACCTAGTGTGCCGCCCATTGCACTTTGCTGATGTCGACGCCGTCCTTGTACATTTCCCAAAGCGGTGACATGTCACGCAACTTCTGTATCCGTTCCTTGATCAGCTTGATCGCGAAATCGATGTCCTGCTCGGTGGTGAAGCGGCCAATTGTAAAGCGAATCGAACTGTGGGCAAGTTCATCGTTGCGTCCCAGCGCACGCAGCACATAGGACGGCTCGAGCGAGGCGGAGGTGCAGGCCGAGCCTGACGACACCGCCAGTTCCTTGATGCCCATGATCAGCGATTCTCCCTCGACGAAATTGAAGCTGACGTTGAGGTTGTGCGGCACACGGTGCTCGAGGTCTCCGTTCACATACACTTCTTCCATATCCTTGATCCCGGCCAGCAGCTTGTCGCGCAGCATGCGGATGCGTTCGTTCTCGGCCGCCATTTCCAGCCGCGCGATGCGGAACGCTTCACCCATGCCGACGATCTGGTGCGTGGCCAGCGTGCCGGAGCGAAAGCCGCGCTCGTGTCCGCCACCGTGCATCTGCGCTTCGAGCCGGATGCGCGGCTTGCGCCGTACAAACAGGGCACCCATGCCTTTTGGACCGTAGGTCTTGTGGGCCGAGAAGCTCATCAGGTCCACTTTCAGCGCCTGAAGGTCGACCGGCACCTTGCCGGTGGCCTGTGCGGCGTCGACGTGGAAAATGATGCCTTTGGCGCGACAGATCTCGCCCAGTTCGGCAATCGGCTGGATCACGCCAATTTCATTGTTGACCATCATCACCGAGACCAGGATCGTATCCGGCCGCAATGCCGCGCTGAACGCGGCCATGTCGATCAGGCCGTCGTCACGCACATCGAGGTAGGTTGCGTCGAACCCCTGTCGCTCCAGTTCGCGCACCGTATCCAGGGTGGCCTTGTGTTCGGTCTTGACCGTGATGATGTGCTTGCCCTTGGTCTTGTAGAACTGCGCCGCACCCTTGAGGGCGAGATTGATCGATTCGGTTGCGCCGGACGTCCAGACGATCTCCTTGGCGTCGCAATTCACCAGCTTGGCCACTTCCTCGCGCGCATTTTCGACCGCCGCCTCGGAGGTCCAGCCATAGCTGTGGCTGCGCGAGGCCGGGTTGCCGAACTCCTCGGTGAGGAACGGGATCATCTTCTGTGCCACGCGCGGATCGACCGGCGTGGTGGCGGAATAATCGAGATAGATCGGCTTTTTCAGTTCATTCATGGATGGTGCTCTGGATGGATTTGGGGGTTGTGCGAGGCGTTTCCGCGATGGCTGTCGTTTCTAGGCGGTGGTGACCGGAGTCCCGTCCCGACGTGCCTTGCCCATTGCCGGCGATCGTACGCGGACCACGGACGCGGCGGCGAAGCCTTCCTCCGCGCGCTGCTTTTCAACCAACTGGGACAGTTTCACGCCGGCAAGATAGCTGATCACCGTCTCGTTCAGGCTTTCCCACAGGTCATGGGTCATGCAGCGCCGGTCGCCGGCACAGTTTTCCTTGCCCTCGCACTGGCGCGAATCGATCGGCTCTTCCACCGCGAGGATGATGTCCGCCACACTGAGCAAATCCGCCGCACGCGCCAGGTTATAGCCGCCGCCGGGACCGCGCACGCTTTCCACCAGCGCGCCACGGCGCAGCTTGCCGAACAGCTGTTCCAGATAGGACAGGGATATTTTCTGCCGTTCGCTGATGTTGGACAGCGTCACCGGTCCATTACCCGAATGCAATGCCAGATCGAGCATCGCGGTGACAGCAAAACGGCCTTTGGTAGTCAGTCTCATATTGAACCCCGCGCCTGAAAGCGCTCTAAACCCGACAAAACGACTCAAGTATAGTAAACCCGAGTGGATTTATCAACTATATGGGGTGATGAAGCGCTATCACAAGTGTTCACCGAATATTAAAACTCCAGCACTGGAGCGGCTTCCAGGCCGAAAATGCCTGTGAACCCGCACCAGTGCTGGAGTTTGTATTTCTTACCCGTTGCCGGCCATTTTCTGAGCCGGCGCCGGTTGCTGCTCGGCGACTTGCGCTTCCAGCTGGTCCAGCCGCTGCAACAGCAACGCCAGCTGGGCCTCGGACTGATCCGATCGCCCGGCGATGGTCTTGAGAATGGCGTTGAGCGGGTCGTTTTCGTTGGTCGTAACCGCATAGGCCGAGAACGCCTGCCCGGCGGCGCCCTGCTCCAGCCCTTCGACGATGCGGGCGGGAATGCCCACCACGGTGGCACCGGGCGGCACCTCTTTGACCACCACCGAGTTGGAGCCGATTTTGGCACCGGCACCGACCGTGAACGGACCAAGGATCTTGGCGCCCGCGCCCACCGTCACGCCGTCACCGAGGGTCGGGTGGCGTTTGCCCTTGTTCCACGACACGCCTCCCAGCGTCACGCCGTGGTAGAGCGTGCAGTCGTCACCGATTTCCGCCGTCTCGCCGATGACGATGCCCATGCCGTGATCGATGAAAAAGCGCCGGCCGATGGTGGCGCCGGGATGAATTTCAATGCCGGTGGCAAACCGTCCCAGGTTCGACATCAGGCGGCCCAGCCATTTCAATCCGATCCGCCACAGCGGATTGGCCACCCAGCGATGCCACCAAATGGCGTGCATGCCCGGGTAACAGGTCAGCACTTCCCACCAGTTGCGGGCAGCGGGATCGCGTGCGTAGACGCTGTGGATATCTTCGCGGAGTCGGGAGAACATGGAATCAGGCGGTTGTTTGGTAAATCAGCGTAGCCCGGATGCGACATTGACGCAACGCGGGCAGGCATTGTCCCATGTTGTATCGAAAGCGACCTGTTTCAAGTTGTACGGCTTCGTCCTAGCGGTCGGGCAACGACCGGAAGCGCCGTGGTACCGACCGACCGCCGTTCAGCGGCGGCGCATCAGTGCCGCCAGCACGCCACGCAAAATCGCCACCTCTTCAGGTTCCAGCCGCGCCCGGGTAAACAGCCGCCGCATCCGCGTCATGAATCGCTTTGGCTCGGCGGGATCGAGAAAATCCGCCTGCATCGCTGCGGCTTCCAGATGCGACAGGAAGCCCTCGACCTCCTCCGCGCTCGAGGCGCGGCGCGGCGCGTCCGGCGCGGCCGGAAATGCGTTCACCGCCATCATCAGCTCATAGCACGCGAGCTGGATCGCCTGCGAAACGTTGAGCGAGCTGTAGACCGGATTGGCCGGAATCATGGCGATCATCTGACAGCGGTCGACCTCCTCGTTCGACAGGCCGAAGGTCTCGTTGCCGAACACCAGCGCAATCCGTGTACCCGCCTGCGAGCTGGCGAGGAACGCGACCGCATCGGCGCACGCCGCTCGCAATCCCTTGCTGCCGTGCGACAGTTCGCGTCGCCGCGCGGTGAACGCCAGCGCAAAGTGCACGTCGGCCAGCGCATCGGCGAGCGTCGCCACGATCCGCGCACCAGCCAGGACATCGGTTGCGCCGGACGCCAGCGCCTGTGCCTGCGGATCGCTGATGGCATCGGCCTGGCGCGGCGACACCAGCACCAGTTCCCCCAGCCCCATGGTTTTCATCGCCCGTGCCGCGCTGCCGATGTTGCCCGGATGCGAGGTGGACACCATCACGACGCGTACGCGCGCCAACAATTCTGGGGACGGCCGGGACTCGTTCATAGTAAAATTACCACTTCCATTCGCTCTTTGGCAGTGTTCGGCAAGCAGGCCACCGGACGTCCGCAGGCACCGGCACGAAAACGTACGCATAGTACATCGAGTGCCCGCCGGGCGGCCTCAACCCGGTGCGACGTCAAGTCGGCACTCATAAAATTCATGCATCCGATGCTCAACACGGCCATCAAGGCCGCCCGCCGCGCGGGCTCCGTCATTTCCCGCGCCTCCAACGATCTCGACAAACTGACGATCGAAACCAAGTCGCAGAACGATTTTGTCTCTGAGGTCGACCGGGCTGCCGAACAGGCGATCATCGAGGTGCTGAAGGAAGCCTATCCGCAGCACAGCATCCTGGCCGAGGAATCGGGTGCCGCCGATACCGGCTCGGACTACCAGTGGATCATCGATCCGCTCGACGGCACCACCAATTTCCTGCATGGCTTCCCGCAGTACTGCGTGTCGATCGCCCTGCTGGTCAAGGGCGCCATCAGTCACGGCGTAATCTACGACCCGACCCGCAATGACCTGTTCACCGCCAGCAAGGGCGGCGGCGCGTTCCTCAATGAACGCCGGATCCGTGTTTCCAAGACGCTGCTGCTGAAGGACGCGTTGCTCGGCACCGGGTTTCCATTCAAGCAGTACGACCGCTTCGACCAGTATCTCGCCATGTTCAAGGACCTGACCACCAAGTGCGCCGGCATCCGGCGGCCGGGTTCGGCCGCGCTCGACCTCGCCTATGTCGCCTGTGGCCGCTATGACGGGTTCTGGGAAATGGGTCTCAGCCCGTGGGACATTGCCGCCGGCGCGCTGATGATCAAGGAGGCCGGCGGCCTGGTGACGGACTTCGGCGGCGAAGACCAGTACCTCGCCAACGGCACCATCGTCACCGCCACCCCGCGCGTGTTCCCCGGCCTGCTGCAATCGGTGCAGGCACACTACAAAGCCTGACGGCGGCACCATGCACCGTGTGGTCATCGTCGGCGGTGGCGCGGGCGGTCTGGAACTGGCGACGCAGCTTGGCGACACGCTGGGCAAGCGCGGCGATGCTGCAGTGACGCTGGTTGACCGCGGGCGAACCCACCTGTGGAAACCGTTGCTGCACGAGGTCGCCGCCGGCAGCATGAACATCCATGCGCACCAGCTGGATTACCTGGCCCAGGCGCGCTGGCACCACTTCACCTTTGCGCTCGGCACGCTGACGGGCATCGATCGTGCCACGCGCCAGTTGCGGATAGCCGCCGTCACCGACGACGACGGCGTTGAAGTACTGCCGGCGCGCAGCCTGCCCTATGACACGCTGGTGCTGGCGATCGGCAGCCAGTGCAACGACTTCGGCACACCCGGTGTCGACCGCCACGCCTTCACCCTCGACAGTTCGTGGGAGGCCAACCTGTTCCACCGCCGGCTGGTCAACGCCTGTTTTCGTGCCAACTACGCGGCCGATGGCCGGGTACTCAACATCAGCATCGTCGGTGCCGGCGCGACCGGGGTCGAGCTGGCGGCCGAGTTGCACAACACCATTCGCGTCCTGGCCGCTTACGGCCTGGACCAGTTCAAGCCGGCGCAACAGATCCGCATCCATATCGTCGAGGCCGGACCGCGTATCCTCGCCGGCTTGCCGGACTATCTCGCGGAAGCAACCCTGGAGACGCTGCGAGAGCTGGAAGTCTCGGTGCTGTGCAACGAACGGGTGGTCGCGGTCGAGGCCAATGCGCTGGTCACGGCGGCCGGCAAGCGCGTGCCGGCCGACTTCACCGTCTGGGCGGCCGGCATCAAGTGCGCGGAAGTGTTGCGCGATCTCGACGGCCTGGAAAGCAATCGCCTCAACCAGCTGGTGGTAACCCCCACGCTGCAGACCACGCGTGACGCGGAGGTGTTCGCGCTCGGCGATTGCGCAGCCTGCGCATGGATCGACGGCCGCAATGTTCCGCCACGGGCACAGTCGGCGCACCAGCAGGCGAATCACATGGTCAAAATAATCAGGCGACGCCTGGCCGGCAAACCGCCAATCGCGTTTCGCTATCGCGACTTCGGCTCGCTGGTCTCGCTCGGCAACTACCAGTCCGTCGGCACGCTGATGGGCTTCGTTGCGCGCGGCAGCGTCCGGGTTGAGGGGCTGGTGGCGAAAATGTTCTACATCTCGTTATACAAGCTCCACCTCTGGGCCCTGCACGGATTCTGGCGCATGGCGCTGGACACGCTGGCGCGCATGATCAAGAGCCAGACCGAGCCGCGCGTCAAGCTGCACTAGCCGTCGAACCGGCGAGGTTTCATGGTCACTGCCCGTCCGGGCCGGGCACGTTCGACATCGCCGCACGCAACAAGGCCAGCGCGCGGACGAAATCGAAGTCGGCAACGCAGCGGCTGATTTCGACGGCCGGTTCGCCGAGCGCCGCGCGCAACAGCGCACGGTGGTCGCGGAAAATTGCCACCGCGCGCACGTCGTCCTCTGCCAGCAAGGCGTCAGCCTGCGCAATCAGGTCGCGCGCCAGGTTCCAGTCCGGCTGCGCGGGTACCGCCTCCTGCTCCGCATCCAGCGCAGCCGACAGCGCCACCACCAGGCTGCCATTGGCCCGGTCAAGCGATTGAATCAGCGGATCGAGTTCAGCGGCGGCGGGTTTCGACCCCGGCTCACGCAGCAGCCGCTCAACCGCGGCGGCCGCGCGCTGCACCGCCGACGCGCCCAAGGTGGCAGCAACACCTTTCAGCGTGTGCGCAACCCGCTGTGCATCGGCGACGTTGCCGGTCTCGAGATGCTGCCGGAGCAATGCAATATCGCCGGCGTGATGAGCGACGTACATGGCGAGCAGGCGCTGGTAGGTATTCCAGAATCCCTGCACCGCCTGCAGGCCGGCATGGATGTCGAGGCCGGCGACGCCCGACAACCGGTCGGCGAAGGGCGGCCGCGCCTCGTCTGCCGGCCGGGTGGCGCCGGCCGCATCGTCCGGCGCCGGCGCGCGTGTGACCGGCGCCCAGCGGGCGATGGTCTGGTACAGGCGCGCCGGGTCAACCGGCTTCGGGATGAAGTCATTCATGCCGGCCTCGATACAGCGGTCACGATCGGCCGAAAATGCATTGGCGGTCATGGCGATGATTGGTGTCTCGGCAAACGCCGCCATCTTGCGCATTGCCCGCGTTGCCGCCAGTCCATCCATCACCGGCATCTGCATGTCCATCAGTACCAGGTCGTAGGTACGGTTACGCGCGTGGTCGACGGCCTCCTTGCCGTTGGCGGCCAGTTCCACCCGGTGGCCGGCGGCACGCAGCAGTTCGCTGGCCACTTCCTGGTTGACCGGCTCGTCTTCAACCAGCAGGATGCGCAGGCCGGATGGCGCCACAGCTTCGAACCGGCCCGGCGCCGGCACAATATCATCGGCGACCGGGGCGGCACCGGACAGTGCGTTCAGCGGCAGCGTGAACCAGAACGTACTGCCGACATCAGGACGGCTTGTCACACCGATCTGTCCGCCCATCAATTCGACCAGCCGCCGGCTGATCGCCAGGCCCAGCCCGGTTCCGCCGAAGCGCCGGGTAATGGATGAATCGGCCTGTTCAAACGGCAGAAACAGCCGGTCCAGTTGCGCCGCGTCGATGCCGATGCCGGTATCGGTAACCTCGAACCGGATCTGCGGCGGCACCCGGTCGCCATTGCTGGTCGATACCCGCAGGGAAATCGTGCCGGCCTGGGTGAACTTGACCGCATTGCTGCCGAAGTTGAGCAGGACCTGCCGCAGGCGCATGGCGTCGCCCTCGACCAGTGCCGGCAGGCCGGGCTCAAGCTGCAGTTGCGCCTCGATCCCCTTGTCACGCGCGCGGCCAGCGGTGATCTCGAACGCCTCGGCCGTCACCTTGCGCAGGTCAAACGGCAGCCGGTCAATCACCATCTTGCCGGCCTCGATTTTCGACAGGTCGAGAATGTCGTCAATCAGCGTCAGCAGGTGGCGGGACGACACATCGAGCCTGCGCAGACGCGCCATCTGTTCGTCGGTCATGCCGGACTGCATCAACAGATAGGTAAGGCCGATGATGGCGTTCATCGGCGTGCGGATTTCATGGCTCATGTTGGCGACAAAGGCACTCTTGGCCAGGCTTGCTTCCTCCGCCCGCTTGCGCGCCTCCGCCAGCTCCGCGGTCCGGCTTCCGACCAGTGCCTCGAGGTGGTGGCGGTGTTCCTCAAGCTCACGGGTCATTTTCTGTTTTTCCGTGATGTCGTCCTTGATTGCCAGGTAATGGGTGATGCGTCCGTCAGGCTCGTGCACCGGCGTCATCGTCACCAGCTCAACGTACTCGCTTCCGTCCTTGCGCCGGTTGATGAATTCACCCTTCCATGGCTGCCCGCGGCGCAGTGCCGCCCACATCGCGAGATGGGTTTCGCGCGGCGTCTTGCCGGACTGCAGCAGGCGCGGATTCTGCCCGATCACTTCCTCTTTGCTGTAGCCGGAATGCCTGACGAATGCGTCGTTGACATATTCAATGCGCGCATCGAGGTCGCTGATGACAATGCTTTCGGGGCTCTGCTCGACGGCGAGATACAGTTTCCGCAGCTGGTCCTCGATCTGCCTGCGTTCGGTAACGTCTTCCTCGACCGCCACGTAATGGCTGATGCGGCCGTCCGGCTGGCGCAGCGGGGCAATCACCGAGCTTTTGACGTGCGCCGAGCCGTCCTTGTGCAGATTGATGAACTCGCCGCGCCAGGGTCGGCCGGCAGTCAGCTCGCGCCACAGCTGCTCATAGGTTGCCGCCGGCACTTTTCCGGACTGGAGAAAGCGCGGGTGACGTCCGATCACTTCCTCGCGCGCGTAGCCGGTATTGCGCACGAATGCCTCATTGACGTACTCGATATTGGCATTGAGGTCCGTGATGATCACGCTGTTCGGCGTCTGCTCGGCGACCGCCGACAGCTTGCGGATTTCCGCCTCGGCGGTCTTCGCCGCCGTCACGTCTGTCCATGCGCCGATCACCTCGACAATCTTGCCCGCCGCGTCGCGATGCATATGCAGCTCGTCCTGGATCCACAGGTACCGACCGTCGCGGTGGGCAAAGCGATAGTCGTGGGTGCAGGTTCCGCTGCGCAGGCATTCCGCGCTGGCGGCAAGCGCCCGCTCGCGATCCTCCGGATGCAGGTGGGATGCCCACCAGCCGGGCGCCAGCGCCTCCTGTTGCGAGTAGCCGAGTATCCGGGACACATTCTCGCTCACGTCGCCCGGCACCAGCTCGCCTTGCTCGTTCTGTTGCAATGAGTACACCACCACCGGGCTGGACTTCAGCAGATGGGCGAGGCGCAGCGCCGTGCCTTGCACTGCCGCCTCGGCGATCACGCCGGCGGCGCGGTCGCGCAACGCCCGGATGCCGTATGACAGGGCATCGGCCAGCGCGCTCAGGTGCGACGCTTCATCGGTATCGAATGCGTCCGGTGCGGCGGCGTAGATCATCAGCGCGCCGCCGGCGTGCCCGCTGTCGACCAGCAGCGGCATCGAGATCGACGACGCATAACCATGCCGGATGGCGGCCTCGCGCCACGGCCCGAAGGTTGGATCGGTGTGAATGAAGCGGGCGACGACGGTGCGGCATTCGCGTACGCAGGTACCGGTCGGGCCCAGTCCGGTTGGTTGCTCGTCCCAGGTGATGTCAATTGACTTGGCGTAATCTTCACCGGTACCGGCGTGCGCCACCGGCCGGATCGACCGCCGTTCGTCCTGCTCCGCAAACCCCACCCAGGCCATGCGATAGCCGCCCGATCCAATCACGCTTTGGCACAACTGGTGCAACAGCGCCATTTCGTCGCGCGCAAAGACAATGACACGCATCGCATCGGCGATCGCATGCAGTTCCCGATTGGCCCGCCGCAGCTGTGCCGCGGCGTGGTTGCTTTCGGTAACATCGGCCCAGATCGCCGCGAGGTAGGTCTTGCCGCGTACCGCAACCGGCCGGGCACTGACCCGCACGTCACGCATTTCCCCGCCACGGGTCTGGAAACGGGCTTCAACGGTGGCGCCGTCCGGCCGCAGCATCAGCGCCATATTGCTGCGCATTTCGTCCTCGTGGTAGTACGGATTGATGTCCTGCACCCGCATGCGGGCAAATTCCTCGCGTGAGTAGCCCAGGTCACGGCACGCGGTCTCGTTGAACTCGATGAACTGCCCGGAGTCCGGGTCTACCAGGGCAACGGCATCGCGCGCCTGGTTGACGATGGCGGAAAATATTGCCTCGCGATCGCTGGCCCGCGCCGCCAGTATCCGCCGCCAGATCGACTCCCCCGTGCGCTTGGCGACGGCGTCGATCAGCGTCCGCTCCTCCTCCAGGAACGGACCTTCGGCGGCGACCGGCCGCGCAGCCAGGTAGGCAACCGTGACATCGCCGCTGCGGCCGCCGGCGTCGAATGGCGCCACCTGCATCCAGGGCGTTTCGCGAAATCCGGCGGTTGAAAATTCGATGCTCTCAAAGCGAACCTGCGCCGCCGCGACGTCGGTGTGCTGCCAGGCCGGGGGAAGTATCGCCGCCACGGCGGCGCATATCTCTTCGACCGACTTGTCGTCCTGCTCGGTTGCGCGGAACACGTCGTAGAGGCAGCGGATTTCCTTGGCCCGCTCGCGCAGGGCGCTCTGGGCGCTGACCAGATCGGTAACGTCCTGCACCGTGCCTGAGGACGCCAGCGGCGTGCCGTCAGCGGCGAACTGTGTCTCACAGTGCTGCTGAACGATCTTGATACGACCGTCCGGGAACAGCAGCCGGTGGGTACTGGTACATGGTTCGCGCGCGGCGATTGACGCGGCAAAAGAGGCGACAACGTGGTCGCGGTCATCGGGGTGAATCGCGTCGAACATCGACTCGAATTTCATGCCGCCTTGGCCAGGCCTGACTTCATAGATCCGGTAGAACTCATCGGAACCCTCCAACTGGCCGGATAGCCTGTGGCCTTCCCACGAGCCGACATGAGCGATGCGTTGCGATTCCACCAGTTGCCGGTGGCTGGCATCGCGCGCATCCTCGGCCTCGCGCCGCCGCAGTCGCTCGCGCCGCGCCAGCAGTGCCTTGTCGATGTCCGAGGCGAGATCGGCAAGCAGCTGGACCTCATTGGCGGTAAAACTGCCGGCATCGGCGGCATAGATGACCAGGACGCCAATCACCATGCTGTCCCGGTGCAGCGGCAGCGCCACCACCGCCGCCACCTGTTGCTGGCGCGCAATGTCACGCCAGTGCTCCTGCCCGGGTTCGACCTGGATATCGGCGATGACACAGGGGGTGTTGTCGCGCAATGCGCGACCCACCGCGCTATTGGCTGGTCCCGCCGACTTCCATATCGAGGCGACCTGCTGCAGATAATCCATGGTCACGCCGGCGACCGCGACAGGCGCGACCATGCCGTCTGTCGCGCCGGTTGTCAGCCCCACCCAGGCGGCACGATAGCCGCCGCGGTCGACGATCGATCGGCAAATGGACTCGAAGATCACCTGCTCGCCCGCGTTATCGACCTGGATGCGCTTGCCCGCAACCAGCGCCTGCAGCGCGCGGTTTGACCGCGCGGCGTCGACGCCGCTGCTGAGCGTGGCTGCCATCGAATCCAGCGGCCTGCCGAACTTCCCCAGTTCGCGCGCGGCCTGGCCAAAGCCGCCGCGCGCCGAGGCATCACCCTGGCTCAGCTGCCGCCCAAAATGGGCAAGCCGGGATAGCGGGCGCAGCAGGATGCGTTCGCTGGCGGCCCAAAGCAGCAGGAACAGCGCCGCCAGCACCAGTGCTGCGCCGAGCGCGAGGGTGCGGAACCAGGCCTGTGCCGCACCGGTGACGGCATCGACCGGTTCGCTGACAAAGAGGGTCAGCTGTCCTTCAAGCGGACGGGCAAGCGGCACGAAGGCGGTGATGCGGGCGGCGCCATCGAGCCCGGCCGTTTCCACCACGCCCGGCTCACGCTGTGCGCTCAACGCGTTAACCAGTGGCATGCCCGATGCATTGCGACCGGTCCAGCCTTCGGGGTCGGGATGACGCACGACCACGATGCCTTTTTGGTCAACCAGTCCGACATTGGAGCCGGCCGGCAGGCGCGCATCCATGATGGTCCGCAAAAACCGGGACGTTTCGATTGAAACGCTGATGACGCTCGTCGCCGTGCCGGCATCGTTACGCAACGCCAGGTAGACCGGCAGCACCCGTGCGCCGGTCGCGCGGCTGACCAACGCGTCGCCGGCAACACTGCGCTCGACCGCCAGCGCCACCCGGAAACCGGCACGGTCACCCGCATTCAATTGCTGCGCGGCCGGCAGGGTGCTGCACACCAGACTGCCGTCGGGTCGAAACACCTGGATTTCATCGTATGGGTCCGCCAGCCTGGCGCTGAACATGCGCAGGTATTCGGCGCATTCGGTCCGCGCCGGCTGGTGCAGGCGTGGCTCGGTGGCGAGAAGGGAAAGCAGGTTGTTCACCCGTTCAAGCACCAGCCATTGCTGTTGCCCCAGTTGCTTCGCAACCACCAGCAGGTTCTGCTTCTCGGCCTCGATCACCTTGTCGCGCGCATTGTCAGCGGCAAACCGCACACCGGCGAACATCAGCAGACACAGCGCAAGGAACAGCGTCAGCAGCCGGGTACGGATCTCCATGCCGCCAAACAGCAGGCGCTTCATTGGCGAGTCCCGCGCCGAACGGGTGTCATCGGCAGTGCGGCGTGGCGGGTGCCGGGCGCCCAATCTGCGCCGAAATCGGTCCGTGGCAGCATCAGCCTGATTGCCGCTTGCAGAAATCGGTCAGCATCGACAGTGCCACGCCCGGCACCGCGCCGATCTCAGCCGCATTGAAGCCGCTCTCGAACAGCGGCGCCCATGCGGCGTACACCCGCCGGTCGTCAGCACCCAGCCGCTTGAAGCCCATGCTCCAGCGGTCAAAGCTGCGCGCCCTGATCGCGGCTCGCTCCAGCAGGGTGATGGCGTGATGCCGCCGATCCTGACCGATCAGGCGGTAAATTTCGTCCACCGCCGCCGCCTCGCCCTCGAGCAATTGCATGAAGCTGCCGGCGGAATAAACCAGCATGCCGGTCACGCCGTGCGACAGGTTGTTGCGTGCCGACGCCTCAAGAATGCGGTCAAGGCCGGCGCTATCCATCTCCTGCCGTGCCGAACTGACATAGATCAGGTGGATAAGGGACATGTCAATCCTTCCATTGCCGGTCAGGGGCAACGGCCGGCCCGGTGATCAATGTTGGAACGCGATGCGCGCGGACGTTCATGTCGGCGGCTCGCGGTCCGAGTAGCGCCGGGCGATCACATCAAAGGCGTCGCATTGCGCAATGAAGGCGTCGACCACGTCGGGATCAAAGTGGCTGCCGCGTCCCTGCAGGATGATGGCAGCGGCGTCCTGCGTCGGCATCGCCGGCTTGTACACGCGCTTCGAGGTCAGGGCATCGAACACGTCGGCCAGTGCCATCAGCCGCGCGCTGACCGGAATGGCGTCGCCGGCAAGACCGTCGGGGTAGCCGCTGCCATCCCACTTCTCGTGGTGGCGGTGGGCGATCTCCTTGGCAACGGCAAGGAACTCGATCGGATGCTCGGCATCGCGCTCCGCGTTGCCGATGGCGTCGCTGCCGAGCTTGGCATGGGTCTTCATGATGCGCCATTCGTCGGCGGTCAGCGGCCCCGGCTTCTGCAGGATGTGATCGGGTACGCCGACCTTGCCGATGTCGTGGAGCGGCGCGGACTTCACCAGCGTCCGGATGTAGCGCGGCGTCAGTGCCGCCGCGAACCGTGGATGGTTTTTCAGCGTCTCCGCCAAGGTCTGCACATAGCCCTGGGTACGCAGCAGGTGGTTGCCGGTTTCAAGGTCACGCACCTCCGCCAGTCGCGCCAGGGCGCGGATGCTGACGTCCTGGATCAGCAGGTTTTCCTGCATGCGCCGTGCGACTTCGGCCTCGAGATAGCTGTTCTGGTCTTTCAGCCAGTCGCGCGCCTGCTTGAGTTCCAGATGCGCCCGGACCCGCGCCATGACGATGGCCGGCTGGATCGGCTTGGCAATGTAATCCACCGCGCCGAGGGCAAGGCCGCGCTCCTCGTCGGCAACGGCATCCATTGCCGTAACGAAGATCACCGGAATGTCACGCGTGGCGTCATCCTCGCGCAACCTGGCCAGCACTTCGAAGCCGTCCATATCCGGCATCATGATGTCCAGCAGGATCAGGTCAGGTCGCGGCGTGCTGGCGGCAATCTGCAGCGCGCGTGCGCCTGAATTGGCCGCGCGAACCTTGAACGCCGGCGCCAGAACCTCGCCCAGTACCGCAAGATTCTCCGGGGCGTCATCGACGATCAGGATCGTGCTGGTGCCTTTTTCCGTATCCCGAATGCTCGATGCCGGCTGCTGCGTCATGAAACGCCTTTCTTCACCTGCGTGACAAGAGTCTAGCCCAGTCGCAACCGGTCCGGTACGCGTCAGATCAAATGCAGCGCAGTTACCGCCCGCGCCGGCCGGCGGTGCGGTCGCGGCAGCGGCCTGTTGCCAGCCACCGACAGGTGCGGCAGCGGGGAGGGCCCGGCATCTCGTAAAATACGCGGACATGACAAGCCACCCGCCGACTTCCGCCCACACCCCGATGATGCAGCAGTACCTGCGTATCAAGTCGGCCTATCCGGACACCCTGCTGCTTTATCGCATGGGCGATTTCTACGAACTGTTCTTCGATGACGCGGTCAGGGCGGCAAAGCTGCTCGACATCACACTGACCACGCGCGGCCAGTCTGCCGGCACCCCGATCCGCATGGCCGGCGTGCCGTTTCATTCGATCGAGCAGTACCTTGCCAGACTGGTGAAGCTGGGCGAGTCGGCGGCGATTTGCGAGCAGATCGGCGAAGTGACCAACAAGGGGCCGGTGGAACGCGCGGTGGTCCGCGTCATCACGCCGGGCACTCTCACCGACAGCGCGTTGCTGCCCGATACACGCGATGTGCTGATCGTGGCGGCGCATTCGGTTGGCAACCAGGTCGGACTGGCTTCGCTGTCGCTGGCCGGTGGCCGCTTCCGCATCATCGAGACCGGCGTCGCGCAGTTCGGCGCGGAACTGGAGCGCCTGCAGCCGGCGGAACTGCTGCTGGCCGACGGCGCGAATCTGGCGACGCCGGGCATAGCCACCCGCCGCCTCGCGGACTGGCAGTTTGACCACGACGCCGCGACCAAGCTGCTGTCGAAGCAATTCGGCACCGCAGACCTGCGTGGCTTCGGCTGTGACGACCTGCCGCTGGCGGTCGCCGCCGCCGGCGCCCTGCTGCAGTATGTGCAGCAGACCCAGCGCGGCGCTCTGCCGCATCTTGCCGGCCTGGCAGTTGAACGCGCCGACGACTTTGTGCGCATGGATGCGGCCACCCGGCGCAACCTGGAAATTTCCGAAACCATCAGTCGCGAGGCCTCACCCACGCTGTTCTCGCTGCTCAACGGTACCGCGACCAGCATGGGCGCACGCCTGTTGCGCGACTGGCTGCATCACCCGCTGCGCGATCGCCATGCCATCCGGCAGCGGCTCGACGCCGCCCAGTGCATTGCACCGGCGGCCGCCGGCATCCAGTCGCTGCTGGCCGGATGGGCAGACATCGAGCGGATCGTGACGCGCATTGCCCTGCGTACCGCGCGGCCGCGCGACCTGTCGGCGCTGCGCGATGCGCTCGCCACCGCGCCAACGGTGCATCAGTTGATTCCCGAAAATGAAACTCCAGCACTGGCGCGGCTTTCCAGCCATTTTCGGCCTGAAGCCCGCATCCATGCTGGACTTTGCGCCTCAATCAAGGACGAACCGGCATCACTGGTGCGTGACGGCGGCGTGATCCGCGATGGCTTTGACGCCGAACTCGATGAACTGCGCGGCTTGCAGAGCAACGCCAGCGACTTCCTGCTGGCGCTCGAAAAGCGCGAGCGGGAACGCACCGGTATTGCCAATCTGCGGGTCGAGTACAACCGGGTGCATGGCTTCTACATCGAGGTTTCCCAGGGCCAGCTGGAGAAAGTGCCGGACGATTACCGCCGGCGCCAGACACTGAAGAACGCCGAGCGGTTCATCACGCCGGAACTCAAGGCGTTCGAGGACAAGGCGCTGTCTGCCGGCGAACGATCACTGGCGCGCGAGAAGTACCTGTATGAACAGTTGCTGGACACGCTGCTGCCCGACGTACCCGCCCTGCTTGCCCTCGCCCGCGCGGCGGCCGAGCTGGACGTGCTGTGCACCAATGCGTCCAACGCGAAACGATTCAACCTGTCGATGCCGGTGTTTGTCGATGACGACCGCATCGCCATCCGCGCCGGCCGCCACCTGGTGGTGGAAAGCCAGGTCGACAGTTTCATCGCCAATGACTGCGAGCTGTCGCGGTCCCGTCAGCTGCTGCTGATCACCGGGCCGAACATGGGCGGAAAGTCGACCTACATGCGGCAGGTGGCGCAGATTGTCCTGCTGGCTCACACCGGTTCGTACGTGCCGGCGGCACTGGCGGAAATCGGCCGCATCGACCAGATCATGACACGCATCGGCGCCAGCGATGACCTTGCCGGCGGACGCTCGACCTTCATGGTTGAGATGACCGAGGCGGCGACGATCCTGAACAACGCCAGCATGAACAGCCTGGTGTTGATCGACGAAATCGGCCGCGGCACGTCAACCTTTGACGGCCTGGCACTGGCCTATGCCATCGCCCGTCACCTGGCCGAAGTCTCCCGCTGTTATGCGCTGTTCGCCACCCATTATTTTGAGCTTACGCAACTCAATGCCGAGCTGCCCAATCTTGCCAACGTCCACCTCGACGCGGTGGAAATGAAGGACAAGATCGTGTTCCTGCATAAGCTGGAGTCCGGTCCGGCCAGCAAGAGTTACGGCCTGCAGGTGGCGCAACTGGCGGGTGTGCCGCGGGCGGTGGTGCGCGCGGCGCGCAAGCATCTGGAGCAGCTGGAAACCAGCCACGTGCAGCAGACTGCCCAGCGCGGCCTGTTTGACCTGCCCGCGCCGCCTGAGCAGTCGGCGCCGCATCCGGCGCTGGATGCGCTGGACGATATCCGGCCGGATGAATTGAGCCCGCGCGAAGCACTGGAAAAACTCTATCAACTGAAATTGATGCGGGAAGCGAAGCCATGATCGCCGGGCGACTGCCGCTATTGCTGGCTGCCGCGCTGGTGTTGCTCGCCGGCGGTTGCGCAACCCAGACGCCGGCCGGTCGCGCCTTTTCATTTGCGCTGATGGGCGACGTCCAGTACACGCCCTACGAGCAAAAGCAGTTTCCGTTGCTGCTGGAAGCAATCGGCGCCGAGCCGCTTGCGTTTGTCGTGCATATTGGCGATTTCAAGGCGGGCAGCCATGCGCCGTGTACCGACCAGCTGTATGCCGCGCGCCTGGCCGAACTCAACCAGTCACGCCATGCGCTGATCTTCACGCCGGGCGACAACGATTGGGTCGACTGCCGCCGCGCCAGCAATGGCCGCGACCAGCCGCTTGAGCGCCTGCAAAAGATTCGCCAGCTGTTTTTTGCCACGCCCTTTGCCCTCGGCGCCAATCCGCTGCCGCTGTTGCGGCAGTCCGCCGCCGACGCCGGTGATCCGGTGCTGCGGCGCTATGCGGAGAACGCGATGTGGGAACACAACGGCGTGGTGTTCCTGACCCTGAACATCCAGGGCAGCAACGACAATCTCGGCTTCGACACCGCAAGCGACCGGGAGCATGCCGAGCGCACCCGCGCCAACATCGCCTGGCTCAAGCGGGCGACGGCGAAGGCACGTGAACATGACATCCGCGGGCTGGCGGTTTTTCTGCAGGCCAATCCCGGGTTCGAGCAACCGCCGGCACAGGTCCGGATGAGTGGATTTGCGGAGTTTCTGGCCACCTTTGAGGACGAGGCGAGGCGCCTTGCCAAGCCGATCCTGTTCGCGCACGGCGACACTCACCACTATCGCGTCGACCGGCCTTACATCAGCCCGCTGGACCGGCAACCGGTGGCAAACGTGATGCGCGTCGAGACGTTCGGCAGCCCTTCTTTCGACTGGGTGCGCGTGAGCGTGGACGCGTCCAGCCCGGACGGGATATTCAGTGTATCGCCCGGCGGGTACGCGCCGGCGAAAAGCGGCGACTAGACCAGCTCAGTGCTGGTGGCCGTGCTCGCTGTGAGCATGGCCGTGCGTGACTTCCTCACTGGTGGCGGCGCGTACGTCATTGACCACGCATTTGAACAAAAGCCGCTCGCCGGCCAGCGGGTGGTTGCCGTCGATCACAACCTTGCCTTCGGCGATATCCGTGACCGTATACACCACCCAGCGGTCGTCGTCCTCACCCTGCGGCACACCCTCGAACTGCATGCCGACCGCGATATTTGACGGAAACACTTCCATCGGCTCAATGCGGATCAGCTCTTCGTCATAGTCGCCGAAGGCGTCTTCCGGATCAAGGCTGACCGCAAAGTCCTGGCCAGCCGCTTTCCCGGCCAGGCCGTCCTCAACCAGCGGAAAAATGCCGCCGTAACCGCCGTGCAGATAGGAGAGCTGGGAACCGGGTTCGCCAATCGGATTGCCGTCACTGTCGGTCAATTCATAGGCGATGGTTACAACGGTGTCTTTGGCAATGAGCATGGCTGTTGGGCGACCGGCCTGTGGGCCGCCGGAAAGGGTAAGGGGAGGCGATTGTAGCGCGAAGGCGCCGCCGTCGCGCGCTTCAGTGTCCGTTGATCTGACGGACCAGCTTCAGGACCGCCGCGGCATGCTCGCGCGGGTTGAGGTCGCGAAGGATATGCCGCACCACGCCCTTCTTGTCGATGACAAACGTGGAGCGGTTGACACAGGGACGCGACGAGCCGTTGTGCGGCTGCTCGGTCATTACCTCGTATTTCTTCATCACTTCGCAATCGGTGTCCGACAGCAACTGCATCGACAATCCGTGCTTGTCGCGAAACTCCTCATGCACCAGGCAGTCATCGCGGGATACGCCGAACACCACCGTATCACACTCGGCGAAATCGGCTTCGTGGTCGGAGTAGTTGATTGCCTCGAGGGTGGAGCCGGGTGTGCCGTCGCGCGGGTAGAAATACAGGACAACGTTCTTCTTGCCGCGAAAGCTGGAAAGCTGGATCATTTCCATGCTTGCATCGGGGAGTTCAAACACCGGGGCTCGCGAACCAACCTGTAACATTGTCTGTGCTCTCCACCGTTTGTTGGTCGAAGATCTGTAAACGATTCTATCCCATTTTCTTTTTTGCATTGCAAGCACCGACCGCATGAAGATCGACACGCGAAAATCCACCGGAAAACCGAATACCGCCGGGCTGCTCGGCGGCCTGACCGCGGCGGAATTTCTTCGCGATTACTGGCAGAAAAAGCCGCTGCTGGTGCGCGGCGCCATGGCCGGCTTTGCCGAGCCGCTGAGCAAGCGCGAAGTGCTTGGCCTGACCATGCGCGATGATGCCGAGAGCCGCCTGATTTCCCGCGCCGGCAACAAATGGAGCCTGGTTCAGGGGCCGCTGTCGCGGCGCGACCTGGCCGCGGCGCGAGCCGGCCCCTGGACAGTCCTGGTGCAGGACACGCAACACTTTTCGCAGCGCGCACACGAATTGCTGGCGCGATTCAATTTCATCCCGCACGCACGGATTGACGATTTGATGGTGAGTTATGCCGTCGCTGGAGCCGGCGTCGGGCCGCATGTCGATTCCTATGATGTGTTCCTGCTGCAGGGACATGGCAGCCGCCGCTGGCGGGTATCTGCCCAGGACGACCTGACGCTGCGCGACGATGTGCCGCTGAAAATTCTCGCGCGGTTCAAGGCGGAGGAAGAGTTTGTGCTCGAGCACGGCGACATGCTTTACCTGCCGCCCGGCTATGCGCACGACGGCGTGGCGCAAACCGAGTGCCTGACCTGGTCGGTCGGCTTCCGCGCACCCTCCAGCCAGGATCTCGGCGTGGCACTGCTCGACTATCTGCGCGATGAGCTCCATTTGTCCGGCCAGTACCAAGATGCCGGGCTTGCGCCGACGCGCTCGCCGGGGAAAATTGGCCGCGATATGCAGACACGCTTTCGCGACATGCTTGGCGGACTGGCAAATGCGGTGCGGGATCCGCGACACCTGCGCGCCTGCCTCGGACGCTACCTGACGGAGCCGAAGTCGCATGTCTTCTTTGACGGCCCGGACGCGGCTTGCTCGCCGGCGGCATTTCGAAAGCGTGCGTTGCGCACGGGACTGGTATTGAACCCGAAAAGCCGGATGCTCTACGATAATGAGAACGTCTACATCAACGGCGAGATTTGGCCGGTCGAAGCTGATAGCGGCGGCCTGTTGCGCCGCTTGGCGGACACCCGGTTTCTCCCGGCAGACAGCCTTGCCAGCGGCGTGAGTGCGCGCGCCTTTTCACTGTTGCATGAGGCACACGCCAGCGGCTACATCATGACCAGACAGGCAAACGACTTCCAGCAGGAGGGACTCGCATGACAACCGACTTGTCATCCGCAGCACCGGAACCGGTCTACCAGCTGCTTGAGGGCAGCGCGGAAGCGGCAGCGGCGATCGAACAGGTCGTCAGCGTGGCCCGCCGCGAGCTGCGGATTTTCGATGCCTCGGCGCGGACCCTGCGTGATCGCGGCTACGGCAATCCGGCGAGAATCGACGTGTTGCGCGCCTTGCTGATCGCCAGCCGCAATCACCGGCTGCGCATCGTGTTGCATGACACCACGGGTATTGAGCGCGAGCTGCCCCGCCTGATCAACCTGCTGACGCAATTTTCGGGGCAGGTGCAGATTCACCGCACCGTCGACCAGGCTACCGAAGCACGCGATGCCATGGTGATCGCCGATGAAACGAGTTTCTGGCGCCGGCTGCATATCGATCATCCCCGCTCGGTGCTGACGATCCAGGACGCGGCGGGCTGTCGTCCGCTAATCGAGCGTTTCGATGAAATCTGGGAAAAAAGTGAGCTGGCGGTCGCCGGCAGCACGCTTGGCTTGTAGGGATCGTCTTACTATTTGTGCAGCGCACCACGAAAATGCTATACTAGTCAGTCGGTCGAATAGCTTACAGCATCACTGGCGCGATGCAACGCGACGCGCTGATTGCATGGCTGGAACGTCACATCAGCCGATAAAAATTTTGATCAAATTTTTTAATCAAGGGAAGTCACAAATGAACAAGTCAATCCTCCTCGCAGTAATCGTTGCCGCCGGCCTCGCCGCCTGTGGCAAGCAAGAACCCGCTCCGGCCCCGAAAGTCGAAGCACCGAAAGTCGAAGCACCGAAAGTTGACGCTGCTGTTGACGCTGCCAAAGCCGCTGCCGGCGCCGCCGTTGATGCATCCAAGGATGCTGCTGGCAAGACCGTTGAAGCTGCCAAAGACGCTGCTGGCAAGACCGTTGAAG
>CAYQKN010000036.1:0-31004 GCA_964417885.1 uncultured Burkholderiales bacterium
GACGATCTGCATCACCAGCACCAGCATGGCCAGCGAGCCAAAGTAATACCAGAAATTGAAGTTCTTCGGTGCGTAGTACTCCGACAAGTGGCCCTTCCAGGTGGCCATCAGCGGAAAGCGTTCGTCGACCCAGACGATTGCCTTGCCCAACGGACCGCCGATCGGCGGCGCAATCGCTTGTTTGGTGGTGTTTGCCATTCTTCGTATCCTCAGGCTTTGGAATCTTCGCCGATCACCAACTTGCTGTCGCCGATGAATTTATAGGGCGGAATAGTCAGGTTGGTTGGCGCGGGCATGCCGGCAAACACCCGGCCGGACATGTCGAACTTGGATTGGTGGCAGGGACAGAAAAAGCCGCCCGGCCAGTCGGCGCCCAGGTCGGCCGCACCGATTTCCTTGCGGTAGGTCGGCGAACACCCCAGGTGGGTGCAAACGCCGCGGGCGACGAAAACCTCGGGCTTCAGTGCGCGCGCATCGTTCTTGGCGTAATCGGGTTGCTTGGAGGCATCCGACTTCGGGTCGGCCAGGATGGCGTTGTTCTTGGCCAGCTGGGCAACCATTTCCGGCGTGCGCCTGACCACCCAGTGCGGCGCGCCGCGGAATTCGACCGTCAGCAACTGGCCGGGCTCGACCTTGGTCAGGTCCACCTCTACCGGCGCGCCGGCTGCAACCGCCCGGGCCGAGGGCAGCATACTGCCGACAAAGGGCACCGCGACAGCGACGGCTGCACCAGCGCCGACCACAGACGAGGCGGCGATCAGGAAACGGCGCTTCTTGGGATCAACTTCATTCAGGACGATTGCGCTCATGGAATCGGATCTTTTCAGCGATTGGAGACGCCGGGATCGGCCGTAAAAGCCGTTGGCGACATGGGAAGAGGGATACAACAGCGTATTTTAGCCGATTGGGCATGCAAACTTAAAGCCCCCCGGCGTAACTGCTGGCCCGGCGACGCGTGCGTTGACAGTCAGTGCGGTCGGCGAATACAGTGCTCCGGCATCCCGGCACGTGCACGGGTGATCCAACCGAGCGAGGTCAAAAATGAGTTTTAGTTCTGAATTCAAGGAGTTCGCGGTAAAAGGCAACGTTGTCGATTTGGCGGTTGGCGTCATCATTGGTGGCGCATTCGGCAAGATTGTCGATTCGGTCGTCAACGATCTGATCATGCCGATAATCGGCAGAGTGCTGGGGAACCTGAATTTCAGCGACATGTTCATTGCCCTGAAGGACATTCCGCCTGGAACCGCGCTGACATTGGAAGCGGTCAAGAAGGCCGGCGTTCCCGTGTTTGCCTATGGCAACTTCATTACCATCGCATTGAACTTTGCAATCCTTGCCATGATCATTTTTATCATGGTCAAACAGATCAACCGGCTAAAAAGCGAAGCGCCACCCGCCCCGGCCCCGGCCACGCCGGAAGATGTCTTGTTGTTGCGCGAAATCAGGGACTCTCTGAAGAAGTAGGCACTAACTTCAATAATCGCGTGCGGGATCGCCGCATCCCGCGCGATTTGCTGCACTTGATTTATCCCTGTTTCACGCCATCTAACCTTCTCGATAACCTCATTTCCCGTCATGCGCCGTCTCTGGTTGGTATTCGCCGAATTTGTCGCCATTACGCTGGCGATTGTTTTTGTGGTCACGCTGATTCGCCCGGACTGGAATCCGTGGCGCCGTAGCGTGGTCGAGATTCGCGAGGCCGGCTCCCCCGCTGCCGGCCTGCTGCCGGTCGCAACCCCGACGGGCATCCGGGCCAGCTACTCGGAAGCGGCGCGCAAGGCGATGCAGTCGGTGGTCAATATTTCGTCGTCGCGCGACGTGCGCCAGCAGCGGCATCCGCTGCAGAATGATCCGCTGTACCGGCGTTTTTTCGGTCAGCCCGATGACCAGGACGGCGATACCGAAACCCAGGGCTCGCTTGGTTCCGGCGTCATCATCAGTGCTGATGACAAGGGAAGCTACGTACTGACCAACGATCATGTCGTCAACGGTTCGAGCGACATTCAGCTCGCGTTTGCCGACGGCCGGGTGATGCCGGCCAAGGTGGTGGGATCGGATCCGGAAACGGACCTCGCGGTGTTGCGGGTGGAGGGCAAAGGGCTCACGCCGATTACGCTGGGCCAGTCAGACAAGGCGCAGGTCGGCGACGTGGTACTGGCAATTGGCGACCCGTTCGGTGTCGGACAGACCGTCACGCTGGGCATCATCAGCGGCCTCGGCCGCAACCGGCTTGGCGTCAACCGCTATGAAAATTTCATCCAGACCGATGCGGCGATCAACCCGGGCAATTCAGGCGGCGCGCTGGTCGATGCCAACGGCAACCTGATCGGCATCAACAGCGTGATCTACTCGCGCACCGGCGGCTCGCTCGGCATCGGCTTTGCCATTCCGGTGTCGATGGCTAAGGACGTCATGGAACAGATCATTGCCGAGGGCTCGGTCACGCGCGGCTTTATCGGCATTGCGCCGCAGGACATCACGCCGGAACTGGCCGACTCGCTCAAATTACAGGCGGCGCGAGGCGCGCTGGTGGCGCAGGTTACCCGTGGCGGCCCGGCAGACAAGGCTGGCATGAAGGTCGGTGACGTCATCATCGGCGTCGAAGGCAAATCGATCCAGGACAGCGTGGCGGCGATGGCTTCGATTGCCGCGCTCCGGCCGGGCAGCGACGCAAAGTTCAAGGTCACCCGCAATCAGAAGGATGTCGAACTGACGGTGAATATTGCCAAACGTCCGCGCCCGCAACGGGTGCGTCAGTAGCGTCTACTGAATTGCCGCATCCTCGGGTGCCTTGAGGCGGACGAACATCTGGGCGAAGTAAATGCCGGCCTCGTAGAGGATGTAGAGCGGCACCGCCAGCAGGAACTGCGACAACACGTCCGGCGGCGTGAATATGGCGCCGATGATGAAGGCGCCGACAAACACATACGGCCGGATGTCTTTCAATTTTTCGACGGTAACGAAGCCCATCCTCACCAGCAGCACCACCACCACCGGCGTTTCGAAGGTGATGCCGAACACCAGAAACATCGACAGCGCGAAGCCGAAATACTTTTCGATGTCGGTCATCCACGCCACGCCCTGCGGCGCAAACGACGCCATGAACTTGAATACCGTCGGGAAGATGAGGAAATACGCGAATGCCATGCCGACGAAAAACAGCAGCGTCGACGAAAACACCAGTGGCAGAACAAATTTTTTCTCGTGCTGGTACAGGCCCGGCGCGATGAATGCCCATGCCTGGTAGAGCACATAAGGCAGCATGACGAGAAACGAAGCCAGCGCGGCGATTTTCATCGGCACCAGGAATACACCGACAACGTCGGTCGAAATCATCTGGCCGCCAACCGGCAGAGCCGCCATCAGCGGCTTGGCAAACAGTGCGTAGAGAACCGGCCAGGTTGGCCAGAGGTAGGAACCGAAAAACAGCACGATGAAAACCACCAGCACGCGAATCAGGCGGTCGCGCAGTTCGAACAGGTGGGACAGGAACGTGTCCTGGGCGTTCCCGGTCATGATGTCTTGCGCCTTGCAGGTTCGATGCCGAAATCAAACGTCGATTGCGCGGCAGGTGCGGGGTTGCTTGGTGCCGGCCGCGGAGGCGATGCGGGTGGCGGACTGGCCGTATCCGGCAGCGCATCGACGCTGCGGTTGAATGCGGCATCCTGTTCGGCCAGCATGCCGGCCTGGGTGACCGGTGCTTCCGCTACCACCGGTTCCGGCGCGTGACCGGCGGCTGCCTCCAGCGACTGGCTGACCTTGCGCGCCTCGGCGTCGATTGCGATTGCCTGCTCATTGGCGCTCTGCTCGAACGCGCGCGCCGCCTCCTGCACTTCCTGCTTCACCTTTGCCAGTTCGGACATTTCCATTTCGCGGTTCAGGTCGGCCTTGACCGTCGCGACATAGCGCTGCATGCGCCCGAACAGGTGCCCGGCGGTGCGCGCCACCTTTGGCAGGCGCTCGGGGCCGAGCACGACGAGGGCAACCACGCCGATGACGGCGATTTCCCAGAAACTGATGTCAATCATTGCAGCCGGGGCGGGTGACGTTGAGGAAGGGCGGCGGCAAGCGGAATGCGGCCGGCTTCAAGCCTGCCGCCAGACTCCATCGCGTGTCCGCTGCGACCGTCAGCTCTTCTGCTTGTCCTTGACTTCACCCTCGATGGTCGAACCGGACAGCTGCTCGGTTTTCTTGTCACCCTCGCCGTCGCCCTTCATGCCGTCCTTGAAACCCTTGACGGCGCCGCCAAGATCGCTGCCGATATTGCGCAGTTTCTTGGTACCAAAAATGACCAGAACAATGACCAGTACGACGAGCCAGTGCCAGATGCTGAAACTACCCATGGTGATCTCCTGAATTTGGTCGGCAGTGCAACGGCCTCATCAGCGCCGGCACCCGGGGCCATGCCGGGGAACGGATGATGCCGCTTGTTTCGGACAACGATTGCCGAGGCCGTGCTGCCACGCTGACAGCCTGCAATCCGCGCTTTGCTAGTCGCGCCCCAGCATGACCTTGAGTGGTGATCCGCCGGGGCGATTGCCGAACACATGAATATGCAAATGATACACGTCCTGCCGGCCCAGCCGGCCGGTATTGATCGCCGTGCGAAAGCCGTCCGTCAGACCCTGCTCGCGGGCCAGCACCGGCGCCAATGCCAGCATCTTGCCCAGCAGCGGGCCGTCGTCAGAGGTCGCGTCGGCCAGGCTGGGAATGAATTTTTTCGGGATGATCAGAAAGTGCACGTCCGCGACCGGATGGATGTCGTGGAAGGCCAGAATGTCGTCGTCCTCGTAGACTTTCTTCGACGGGATTTCGCCGCGCAGGATCTTGCCAAAGATGGTGTCGTTTTCAGTCATCAGCCATGCCTTGCATTTTTTTCGTCGATTCCGGACGTGCCCTCGCGGCGCCCAAGTTCGGCCAGCACGTCGGACAGGGGAATGTCCTTTGCCGCCAGCATCACCAGCATATGGAACAGCAGGTCGGCGGCTTCGCGCGTGAGATGGCCCGGGTCGTCGCCCTTGGCGGCGAGGATTGCCTCGGTCGCCTCTTCGCCGACCTTTTTCAGTACCGCGTCCAGCCCCTTGGCATAGAGCGAGGCCACGTAGGAACTGCCAGGCGCGGCACTCTTGCGTGCATGCAGGGTGGCTTCGAGGCGGAAAAGAATATCTTGATCAGGCATCGTTTTGGGCGGGAAATTTGCCGGGAGATGTTAGCACGGGGTCCGCGTCGCCCGTGAGCACCCAGGCGCCGTCGACCAGCCGATTGTAGAAGCAGCGCCGGCGGCCGGTATGGCAGGCGATGCCGCCGACCTGCTCGACCTTGATCAGTACCGTGTCGCCGTCGCAATCCAGGCGCAGTTCCCGGACATGCTGGATATGACCGGAGGTTTCGCCCTTCTTCCACAATGCCTGGCGCGAACGTGACCAGTAGTGCGCGTCGCCGGTCTGGACCGTCAATGCAAGCGCCTCGCGACTCATGTATGCCAGCATCAGCACTTCGCCGGTCGTGACATCCTGCGCGATGGCCGGTACCAGGCCGTGCTCATTCCACTTCACGGCATCAAGCAGCATCGCCGCGGCGGCGTTCATTGCCGCACCACAATGCCGCGCGCCGCCATGTGTTGCTTGGCTTGCTGCACGGTGAATTCGCCGAAATGAAATATGCTCGCGGCCAATACCGCGTCGGCCTTGCCCTCGGTGACGCCGTCGGCCAGATGATCCAGGGTGCCGACGCCGCCTGATGCAATCACCGGCACGCTCACGGCCTCCGCGACCGCACGGGTCAGCGCCAGATCGAACCCGGCCCGGGTGCCGTCACGGTCCATGCTGGTCAGCAGGATTTCACCCGCTCCCAGCGCGGTGACGCGTTGTGCCCAGGCGACGACGTCCAGGCCGGTTGGCGTCCGGCCGCCATGGGTGAACACCTCCCAGCCGAAGCCGTCAGTGCGTTTGCGCGCGTCGATTGCCACCACGATCGCCTGCGATCCGAAGTGATCCGCGGTGTCCTTGACCAGCGCGGGATTGGTGACCGCGGCCGTATTGACGCTGACCTTGTCGGCGCCGGCGTTCATCAGCCGCCTGACATCGTCGACCGCGCGGATGCCGCCACCGACTGTCAGGGGGATGAAAACCTGGTCTGCAACCCGTTCGATGATGTCCAGAATCAGGCCGCGCTGGTCCGAGCTCGCCGTGATGTCCAGGAAGGTGATTTCGTCCGCACCTTCATCGTTATAGCGCCGGGCAATTTCCACCGGGTCGCCGGCATCGCGCAGGTCGACGAACTTGACGCCCTTGACCACGCGACCGGCGTTGACGTCGAGACAGGGAATGATACGTTTGGCTAACACATTGGTCTTTCGCTTGGAGGGTGGAACGCCAGCACTGGCGCGGTCAGCAGACCAAAATAGGCTGGAAAGGCGCGCCAGTGCTGGAGTTTGGTACGTTGGCGCCAGGTCTTCCGGGCGTTTGCGCATGCGGACCACGCCACGGCATCTGCCGCCGGCCGAATCTATTGCCCGGCAGTCAGTTCCAGCGCCTGCTTGAAATCCAGCGTGCCCTCGTAGATCGAGCGGCCGGCAATGACGCCCATGATGCCTTCGTCTTCGACGGCCTGCAGCCTCTTGATGTCGTCGAGATTGCTCAGTCCGCCACTGGCAATGACCGGAATCGTCAGTTCCTTCGCCAGCTTCACCGTGGCGTCGATATTCACGCCGGTCAGCATGCCGTCGCGACCGATATCCGTGTACAGCACCGCCTCGACACCGTAATCCTGGAAACGCCTGGCCAGGTCGATCACGTCGTGCCCGGTCAGCTTCGACCAGCCGTCGGTGGCGACCTTGCCGTCCTTGGCGTCGAGGGCGACGATGATATGGCCGGGGAATGCATCGCAGGCTTCGTGCAGGAATCCCGGGCTCTTGACCGCTGCGGTGCCGATCACGATATAGGTAATGCCATCGTCGAGGTAGCGCTCGATGGTTTCCAGATCGCGGATGCCGCCGCCAAGCTGGATCGGTATATCGCCCATCGCCGCGACGATCTCCTTGATTGCCGCAGCATTCTTCGGCTTGCCGGCAAACGCGCCATTGAGATCGACCACGTGCAGGCGCTGCGCGCCGAAATCCTTCCATTTGGTGGCGGTCTGGCCCGGCCGGTCGGAAAACACCGTTGCCGACTGCATTTCGCCCTGCTGAAGCCGCACGCACTTCCCGTCTTTGATATCAATAGCCGGAATGATCAGCATCGTCGTCTTGATTAGGAGGAGGAGAAAGGATCGGGTTGGATACCGCGGGTGAATTCGGCCAGGGTGGAGGCGCCGCGAATGCTCAGGGCTGCCAGTTCAGGAAATTTCGATATAGCGCCAGTCCGGCGCGATGACTTTTCTCAGGATGGAACTGGGTCGCGAATATATTGGCGCGGGCAATGGCCGCGGTAAAGGGCATGGGGTAATCAGTTGTCGCCATCGTGACGCCGGGATCCGCAGATTCGCAAAAGTAGCTATGCACGAAATAGAAACGCTCGCCGTTGGCTATATCTTGCCACAAAGCATGCGGAGCCGTTTGCGTGACTTCGTTCCAGCCCATGTGCGGCACTTTAAGCGCATGATCGGCCGGGCGGAAGCGCCTGACCTGGCCGGCAAATAGGCCGAGTCCGGCCGTATTGCCTTCTTCCGACCGGTCAAACAGCATCTGCATGCCAACGCAAATGCCGAGGAAGGGTTTGCTGCCCGCCGCCTGTCGCACCGCTTGCTCAAGCCCGCTTTCGCGCAGGTGACGCATGCAATCCGGCATTGCGCCCTGTCCCGGAAAGACCACGCGGTCGGCCGCGGCGACCGCCTCCGGCGAGCCGCTGATCGCGACCTCGACGTCGATGCCCGATTCGCGCGCGACCAACTCGAACGCCTTGGCCACCGAGCGCAGGTTGCCCATGCCGTAATCGACCACCACCAGCTTTGACATAGGGAAGTCCGGCTAGAGCGCGCCCTTGGTCGAGGGCAGGATGCCGGCCGCGCGCGGATCCGCCTCGCACGCCATCCGCAGCGCGCGGCCGAAGGCCTTGAAAATGGTCTCGGCCTGATGATGGGAATTCACGCCGCGCAGGTTGTCGATGTGCAGCGTTGCCAGCGCATGGTTGACGAAACCCTGAAAGAACTCGATGAACAGGTCGACATCGAACTCACCGACCCGCGCGCGGGTGTAATTGACGTGGTATTCGAGCCCCGGCCTGCCGGAAAGGTCGATGACCACGCGGGACAGCGCTTCATCCAGCGGCACATAGGCGTGGCCATAGCGACGCACACCGACCTTGTCGCCCAATGCCTTGCTGAGCGCCTGGCCGAACGTGATGCCAACGTCCTCGACCGTGTGGTGGGCATCGATATGCAGGTCTCCGCTGGCCTTGAGCTCGATATCGATCATGCCGTGGCGTGCAACCTGGTCCAGCATGTGGTCGAGGAACGGCACGCCGGAATCGAGCACCGAGATGCCGGTGCCGTCGAGGTTGATGACGACGCGAATCTGCGTTTCCTTGGTGTTGCGGGTGACGTCGGCGGTTCTCATGGTCGGGTCGATTCGGTTAGCGCGGCAATCAGGGCGTCGTTTTCGGCAGGGGTTCCCACGGTCAGACGCAGGGTGTTGGCCAGCAGCGGATGGGTAGTGCCGGTATTCTTGACGAGGATTTTACGCGACAGCAGCGCGGCAAAGGTTTTGCCGGCATCGGCCACGCGGATCAGGATGAAATTGGCCGCCGACGGGAATGCCGTCACGCCGGGCAAGCCGGCCAGGGCAGCGGACAGCCGGCTGCGCTCGGACTGCAGGGTTGCCGCCTGCGCCAGCAGGGCGTCATAGTGCTGCATGGCAAATATCGCCGCGGCCTGGGTCAGCGCGTTGATGTTGTAGGGCAGGCGCAGTTTTTCGAATTGGTCCAGCCACGCCTTGCGGCCGAACAGCATTCCCAGCCGGATACCCGCAAGGCCGAGCTTGGATACCGTGCGCATCAGCACGGCGTTGGCATGGTCGCCAATTTCGTCGAGAAAAGACTCCGGCGCAAAGGCAAAGTAGGCTTCGTCGATCACCACCAGCCCGCCATGTTCCGCGGCCGCGGCAATGGTGGCGCGGACCGCTTCGCGCGCAAACAGGTTGCCGGTTGGATTGTTCGGCGACGCCAGAAAAATGACGGCCGGCTGCTGCTGCCGTATCGCGCCGATCCACGCCTCCTGGTCAAGACTGAAATCGGCGCGCAGCGGCACGCCGACATGGCGCAGGCCGCAAAAGGTGGCGATCATGCGAAACATGACAAAGGCAGGATCCACCGACAGCAGCACCGCGCCCGGCCTCGCCGCAGCCATGGCAATCAGCTGGATGATTTCGTCCGAGCCGTTGCCAAGCAGGATGTCCAGTTCATCGGGTACGCGCATTGCTGTTCGAATCGCCCGCTTCAGGTCTTCCGCGCCGGCGGGCGGATAGCGGTTCAGCGATGCTTCGGCCAATGCCTCTGCAAGCCCGGCGCGCAGTTCAACGGGGAACGGAAACGGGTTTTCCATTGCGTCGAGCTTGATCAGGCCCGCGGCAGGCTGCACGTGGTACGAGGTCAGCGCGAGGATTTCCGGCCGGATGATTGAGTTCATGCGCGACCGTTACTTCAGGCGGAAATCGGCAGACTGCGCATGGGCTTCCAGGCTTTCGGCACGCGCCAGGGTAGACGCAATCTTGCCCAGCGTGTGGGCACCGTCGCGCGACACGTGGATGATCGACGATCGTTTCTGGAAGTCATAGACGCCCAGCGGCGAGGAGAAGCGCGCGGTGCGGGATGTCGGTAGCACGTGATTGGGACCGGCACAGTAATCGCCAAGCGATTCGGACGAAAAATGGCCCATGAAAATCGCGCCGGCATGGCGAATCGCCGGCAGCAAGTCGGCCGGGGCGGCAACCGACAGTTCAAGGTGTTCCGGCGCAATCTGGTTGGATAGCGCGCAGGCCTCCGCCAGGTCACGAACCAGGACAAGCGCGCCACGGTTGTTGAGCGAGGCGCGAATGATGGCCGCGCGCGGCATGGTTTCGATCAGGCGCGCCATGCTGGCGTTGACGCGATCGATGTAATCCGCGTCGGGGCACAGCAGGATGGCCTGCGCGATCTCGTCGTGTTCTGCCTGGGAAAAGAGGTCCATGGCGACCCAGTCTGGATCGGTGGTGCCGTCGGCGATCACCAGGATTTCCGACGGGCCGGCCACCATGTCGATGCCAACCACGCCAAACACGAATCGCTTGGCGGCCGCGACGTAGGCGTTGCCGGGACCGACCACCTTGTCGACCGCGGGTACCGTTTCGGTGCCGAACGCGAGTGCGCCAACCGCCTGTGCACCACCGATTCGAAACACCCGGTCAACACCCGCCAGCGCGGCGGCGGCCAGCACCGTTTGGTTGACCACGCCATCCGGGGTCGGCGTGACCATTACCAGTTCGCGCACCCCGGCCACCTTGGCGGCCATGGCGTTCATCAGCACCGACGACGGGTAGGCCGCCTTGCCGCCCGGCACATAGAGCCCGGCGCGATCCAGCGGCGTGATCTGCTGGCCGAGCACCGTGCCGTCGGCCTCCGTGTACTGCCAGGAGGGCTGCAACTGCCGCCGGTGGTAGGACTCGATGCGCGTCGCGGCGGTTTCCAGTGCGCCACGCACGTCCGCGGGCAGGCGGATAAGCGAGGCGCCCAGCGTGGCCGGGTCCAGTTCGAGCGCCGCGGCACCGGACGGTAACCAGCGATCGAACTTTGTCGTGTACTCGAGCAGCGCCGCATCACCGCGCTGCCTGACCGCATCGAGTATTGCGCGCGCGGTGGTCTCGACCCCGGGATCCTGGGCGGACTCAAAAGCGAGCAATTTTGCCAGTTCAGCGGCAAAGCCGGGCTGGCGGGAATCGAGGCGGCGAATGGAGTGCATGGCGGTAAACTCAAGGACTGGCGCGGCTTTCAGGGCATTTTTGGCCTGGAAACCGCGCCAGTGCTGGACTTTCAATTTGTCATGTTGATGGTTGTGCCGCCCGCGCAAAGGCATCAATCAGCGGCTGGATCGCGTCACGTTTCAGTTTCAGCGCGGCGCGATTGACGATCAGGCGACTGGAAATGGGGATGACATCCTCGACGGCGACGAGATGGTTGGCTTTCAGCGTGTTGCCTGTCGACACCAGGTCGACGATGGCGTCGGCAAGGCCGGTCAGCGGCGCCAGTTCCATCGAACCGTACAGCTTGATCAGGTTGACGTGCATGCCCTTGGCGGCGAAATGCTCGCGGGCGACTTGCACATACTTGGTGGCGACGTTCAACCGCGCGCCGCGCTTCACCGCCGCCGCATAGTCAAATCCGTCGCGCACCGCAACCATCATGCGGCAGCAGCCGATGTTGAGGTCAAGCGGCTGGTACAGTCCGCCCCCGGCATGCTCAAGCAGGACATCCTTGCCGGCGACGCCCAGATCCCCGGCGCCGTACTGGACATAGGTGGGCACGTCCGATGCACGTACGATCACCAGCCGCACATCGGGGTTGTTAGTCCCGATGATCAGCTTGCGGGACTTTTCCGGATCATCCTGCGGCGTCAGCCCCGCGGCTGCCAGCAGCGGCAGTGTTTCGTCAAAAATCCGCCCCTTGGACAGTGCAATGGTGATGCCGGCGAAATTTCCCGACTGGGTCGCTGTCGACATGCTCAGCCAATACGCTCGATGTCGGCACCCAGTGCCAGCAGCTTTTTCTCGATATGGTCGTAGCCGCGGTCGAGATGATAGATCCGGTCGACGACGGTCTCGCCATCAGCCACCAGTCCGGCGATGACCAGGCAGGCGGAAGCACGCAGATCGGTGGCCATCACGGTTGCGCCGGTCAGTTTCTCGACCCCGTGCACGATCGCCGTGTTGCCCTCGATGTCGATCCGGGCGCCCAGGCGCATCAATTCCTGCACATGCATGAAGCGGTTCTCGAAAATAGTCTCGGTCACCACGGCCGTGCCCTGGGCAATGGTGTTGAGGGCGATGAACTGCGCCTGCATGTCGGTGGGAAACGCGGGATACGGCGCGGTGCGCACATTGATCGCCAGGGGCCGCTTGCTCATGGCAATGGAAATCTGTCCCGGCGACACGTCGATTGCCGCCCCGGATTCGCGCAACTTGTCGACCACGGCATCGAGCGTGCCCGGCAAGGCATTGGTCAGCCGTACCGTGCCGCCGGCGGCGGTCACCGCGGCGAGGAAGGTGCCGGTTTCAATCCGATCCGGCATCACCGCGTGCTCGGCCCCGTGCAGCGAAGGCACACCCACGATGGTGATGGTGTCGGTGCCGTGCCCGCTGATACGGGCGCCCATCTTGATCAGGCAATCGGCCAGATCCACTACCTCCGGCTCACGGGCGGCGTTTTCCAGCACCGACGTGCCCTCGGCCAGGGCGGCAGCCATCATCAGGTTCTCGGTGCCGGTAACGGTGACGGTGTCCATGAACACGCGTGCACCACGCAGCCGCGACGCCTGGGCGTGAATGTAACCGGCCTCGATGGTGATGGCCGCTCCCATTGCCTCCAGCCCCTTGATGTGCAGATCGACCGGCCGGGCACCGATGGCGCAGCCGCCCGGCAGCGAAACCTTGGCCTCGCCAAAGCGCGCGACCAGCGGTCCCAGCGCCAGGATGGACGCGCGCATGGTCTTGACCAGGTCGTAGGGCGCGACCAGGTTATCCATCGAGGCGGCGGTCAGCGCAACCGTTTCGCCGTCGCGCGAGGTGCCGACACCCATCTGCCCGAGCAGTTTGAGCATGGTGTCGATGTCGTTCAGGCGCGGCACATTGTGCAGGGTGAGCGTCTCGCCGGTCAGCAGCGCGGCGCAAAGAATCGGCAGGGCGGCATTCTTGGCACCGGAGATGCGAGCGTCGCCGCGAAGCGGTTTTCCGCCTCGAATGATCAGTTTTTGCATGGGAAGAGGCGGAGGTTAGTTGACGGAGGGATGCGACCACTCGGCGGGCGTGAGGGTCTGCATCGACAGCGCATGGATCTCTTCGCGCATCCGGTCACCAAGCGCCCGATAGACGATCTGGTGGCGCTGGACCCGCGACTTGCCGGCAAACGCCTCCGAAACGATGACCGCCTGGAAGTGCGCGCCATCGCCCTCAACCGCCAGGTGGCGGCAGTCGAGTTCGGCGCGGATGTATTGTTCAATTGCTTCAGGAGTGACCATGGCCGCCGGAATGGGTGCTCGCGGCTACTGCCGCAGCTTGTAGCCTGATTTTAGCAAGTAAAGGGTGGCGGCAGAAAGGCAAAAGAATGACGCGGCGGTGACCGACAGCGAAAGCGCCAGCGAAACATCCGACTTGCCGAAAAAACCGTAGCGGAATCCGTCGATCATGTAGAAGAACGGGTTGAAATGGGACAGTCGCTGCCAGAATGCCGGCAACGAATGGATCGAATAGAACACGCCGGAAAGGAAGGTAAGGGGCATGATGATGAAATTCTGGAACGCGGCCAGCTGATCGAACTTGTCCGCCCACAGGCCGGCGATGATGCCCAGCGCGGCCAGCAGTCCGCTGCCGAGCACGGCGAAGACGATGATGGTGGCGACGCTGTGCACCGGAATGTCGGCGGCAAATATCCCGACCATGAAAACGCCCAGGCCCACCGCCAGTGCCCGCGCCAGGGCGGCAATCAGGTAAGCGCCGTAGTAATCCCAGTGTGACAGTGGTGGCAGCAGGATAAAGAGGATGTTGCCGGTGATTTTCGACTGGATCAGCGACGACGAGGTGTTGGCGAAGGCGTTCTGCAGCATCGACATCATCGCCAGGCCCGGGATCAGGAATTGCTCGTAGGTGATACCGGGAAAGGCCGCGTTGCTGCCGGACATGACATGCGAAAAGATCATCATGTAGAGCAATGCGGTCAACACCGGCGCCGCAATGGTCTGGAACGCGACCTTCCAGAAGCGCAGGATTTCCTTCAGCAACAGGGTCTGGAATCCGGTCATGTTCATCGGTGCATCAGTTTGACAAAGACTTCCTCAAGATCCGGCTCGGCCACCTCAAGGTTGACGATCTGGGCACCAGCCTGCCGCAACTGCGCGAGCCGGGTTTCCACTTCCGCGTAGTCGTGGATGGCGAAGAAATGCCAGGCTCCCTCCTGCTTGGCGCGAAGTGACGCCATGCCCGGCGGCAGGTCGCCGGCCAGTTTGACCCGCAGGATGCGCTCTGAAAACGCGTTCAGCAGGTTCTCGGTCGAATCCATGGCAACGATCTTTCCCTGTTTCATCATGGCGATCCGGGTGCAAAGCTGCTGCGCTTCCTCGAGATAATGCGTGGTAAGCAGAATGGTGTGACCCTGTGCATTGAGTTCGCGAATGAAGCTCCACAGCGTCTGCCGCAGCTCGACGTCAACGCCGGCGGTGGGCTCGTCAAGCACCATCACCGGCGGCCGGTGTACCAGTGCCTGCGCGACCAGCACCCGGCGCTTCATGCCGCCCGACAGCTGCCGCATGTTGTGATCGGCCTTGTCGGTCAGCGACAATCTGGCCAACAGTTCGTCAATCCAGCCGTCCAATGCCCGGCTCCGGCCGATGCCGAAATAGCCGGCCTGGAAGCGTAGCGTCTCGCGCACCGAAAAAAACGGATCAAACACCACTTCCTGCGGCACGATGCCGAGCGCGCGCCGGGCATCACGGTATTGTGCGGTGACATCAAAGCCCATCACGCGCAACTGGCCGGCGTTGACCCGCACCAGTCCTGCCAATGCCGATATCAGCGTGGTCTTGCCCGCACCGTTCGGTCCCAGCAAGGCGAAAAACTCGCCTTTCTCGACGCGCAGCGAGACGCCGCCCAGGGCAGCAAACTGGCCAAAGCGTTTCTCGACGCGTTCAACTTCGATGGCAGGAATCATTGATGCAGCGGGTTCCGTGAACCCGTTGGGCTACTTGGCAGGGGGGCAGGGCAGCTGGGACGGGCAATGGATCAGTTGGTCAACGCCATAGAGTTCGGCAAGGGATTGCAGGTTTGGCGGCAGATGGATGTAGCGCAGCGCCTTGTCAAGCCGCGACGCCTCGCGGCGCCAGTGCAGCAGCAGCGCCACGGCGGACGAATCGATTTCGGTGACATGGGAAAAATCGATTGCCAGGCAATCCGGCAGGTCCTTCTGCGTCGCATAGGCGCTGGTTTCGGCCAGCAAACGGGGCATGTTGGCAATGTTCAGCGCCCCCTCGATCTGCAATACCTCGCCGACGACCGTGCTGGATTGAAGCGTGTTCATGCGTGCCGTCCGCGCCGCTATTTCTTGGCGGCGTTCTTGGCGTTGCGCTCGACCAGTGACTTGACCAGTCCGTCAATTCCGTTTTTCTGGATTTCCGTGTTGAACGAACTGCGGTAGTTGGTCACCAGCGATACACCGTCAATCAGCACGTCGTAGACTTTCCAGCCGCTGCTGCCGTTTTCAAGGCTGTAGTCGATCGGAATCGGCTGGCCGCCCGGCTGGATCACCTGTGTCTTCACCACCACTTCCGTATCGGCGGCGGCAATTTTCAGCGGCTTCACCTCGATGGTCTGGTTGCGGTACTGCGACAACGACGTGGAATAGGTCCTGACCAGCAGCCTGCGGAACTCATCAGTCAGCGATTTTTTCTGTGCGTCGCTGGCATCCCGCCAGTTGCGGCCGACGGCAAGCTGGGTCATGCGGGCAAAATTGAAATACGGCAGGACTTTTTCCTCAGCCAGTTTTTCGATCTTTGCCTGGTTGCCGGCCTGCAGATCCTTGTCCGCCTTGATGGCGGCGAGAATTTCGTTGGTGCTCCGGCGCACCATTTCATCGGGTGCTTCGGCAGCATGGGCGGACAGGGCAAACAGACCCGCCGCCAGAAAAGTTGATGCAATCATTTTTTTGTACATGTCATCGCTCGGTAAAGTGCTGGAACAGGAAGAACGCGGTTCGGTTGGTACGGTTTACAGCTATTTTTTGTCGGTTGGCTTGTCGCCGTTCCCCTCTGCCGCCTTGCCAAACATGAACTGGCCGATCAGCCGTTCGAGCACCACTGCCGATTGCGTCAGCGAAATCTTGTCGCCTCCCTGCAGGTTTTTCTCGTCGCCGCCGGCCTCGAGCCCGATGTACACCTCGCCAAGCAGGCCGGATGTCAGAATCGAGGCACTGGTGTCTTTCGGGAAGCTGTAACGCTTGTCCAGGGTCAGGGTTACGGCCGCCTGGAATTTCTGGTTGTCAAACCGGATGTCCGTGACACGTCCCACCAGCACGCCGGCGCTCTTGACCGGGGCTTTCTGCTTCAGGCCGCCGATGTTTTCGAACCGGGCCTCGACGTTGTACTGGTCGGTTACCCGCTCGGCGCCGAGATTGCCTACGCGAAGCGCCAGTACCAGCAACGCGGCCACCCCCATGAGTATGAAGATGCCGACCATCAGGTCGATGTTTTTCCGTTCCATATCAGTGAACACCTCTAAGCATGAATGCGGTCAATATCAGGTCGAGCAACAGCACCGTAAGCGCGGCGGTAACGACGGTGCGGGTGGTGGCGCGCGAGACGCCCTCCGCCGTCGGCTCCGCGTCAAAGCCCTCAAAGGTGGCGATGATGGAGACAGCAATGCCAAATACAAACGATTTGACGAAGCCGTTCAGGACGTCGTAGCGGAAGTCGACCGCGGATTGCATGTTGCTCCAGAACACGCCCGGATCAATATCGATCAGGGCGACGCCGACGACATAGCCGCCGAACACTCCCATTGCCGAAAACAATGCCGCCAGCAGCGGCATCGAAATCACCCCCGCCCAAAATCGCGGCGCGACCACGCGTGCAATCGGGTCGATCGCCATCATGTCCATTGCCTTGAGTTGCTCGGTTGCCTTCATCAGGCCGATTTCGGCGGTGATGGCCGAACCCGCGCGACTGGCAAACAGCAGCGCCGCCACAACCGGGCCGAGTTCACGGACCAGGGACAGCGCCACCAGCACGCCCATCGTTTCCTCGGCGCCGTATTTCTGCAGCGTCTCGAACCCTTGCAATCCCAGCACCATGCCGACAAACAGGCCCGACACCATGATGATGACCAGCGACATCACGCCGGCGAAGTAGATTTCGCGAATCGTCAGGCTGAAGCGGCGAAAGCTGATGCCGGATGCAGACAGGATCATCCAGAAAAAACGCGCCATGGCGCCAATCCGCCAGACCGAATCGATGCCGCGCCGGCCGAGGCTCTGTATCGACTTGATCATCGTGACCGCACCTGCCTGGCCAGCCCCAGCTCTTCCGCGTAATTGGCGGCGGGGTAATGAAACGGGGTCGGCCCATCAAGTTCGGCATGCACAAACTGCTTGATGAACGGCTCGGTGGATCCGCGGATTTCGTCCGGGGTGCCAAAGCCGACGATCCGTCCGTCGGAAATGAAGTACAGGTAATCGACGATCTGCAGCGATTCCACCACGTCATGCGTGACCAGTATCGAGGTCGCGCCAAGTGCGTCGTTGAGGCGCCGGATGGTCTGGCCCACCACCGCCAGTGAAATCGGGTCAAGTCCGGCAAACGGCTCGTCGTACATGATCAGCATCGGATCAAGGGCGACGGCACGGGCCAGTGCAACCCGACGCGCCATGCCGCCCGACAGTTCGGACGGAAACAGTTTCGCGGTGCCGCGCAAGCCGACCGCATCGAGCTTCATCAGGACCAGGTCGCGGATCATTTCCTCGGGCAGCTCGGTATGTTCACGCAACTGGAAGGCGATGTTGTCGAACACGCTCATGTCGGTAAACAGGGCGCCGAACTGGAACAGCATGCCCATTTTCCGGCGCATCGCGTACATCGCGTCGGCATCGAGCGTGCCCACGTCCTCGCCGTTGACCAGCACGCGGCCGCGCGAGGCCTTCAGTTGCCCGCCGATCAGTCGCAGCAGCGTGGTTTTGCCGCAACCGGACCCGCCCATGATGGCGACCACCTTGCCCCGCGGAACGCTGAGGCTGATGCCCTTCAAAATGGCGCGTTTGCCGTAGGCAAAGTCGACGGCGTCAATCTCGACCAATGATGGTGTGCTGGTTTGATCCAAGGCAGGGTTGTCGAAAAGGTTAAGGACGCAGGGTGTTCAAGAAACCCCGCGATGAAGTCAACAATTTTAGCATTGCCGGCGTTCGCGCCGTCCATGTTGCCGCAAAGGGCAACAAAGCATTGCTACATGATGGCGGTTCGGATAGATTCATCCCGCCTGCACCCGGCCGGCGTCTGGCACCGAATCGATGAGGATCCGGCCAAACGCGGTAGTCTATTGATCTGTTCCCAACCAAATCGTTCAATCCAGCGTGTCCGCCAAGCCCGCCCTGCTCATTGTTGACGACGACCCGTTGATCGGCGAAGGGCTGTCTTTTGTCCTGTCTAGCGATTTCAGCGTTCGCGTCTGCCAATCCAGGGTGGAGGCGATGACTTTGCTGCGCGACGGACCGTTCAAGCCGGCGATCGCGCTGATCGACCTTGGCCTGCCGCCCATGCCGGATCTGCCGACCGAGGGCTTCAGATTGATTGGAGACCTGCTGTCGCTGGCGCCCAACATTCGCATCCTGGTGCTTTCCGGCCAGAATGAAGAATCCAATGCGCGGCGCGCGCGCGCGCTGGGCGCCGCCGATCTGGTGCCGAAACCGTGTGATCCGGCGCGACTGAAGAAGCTGCTCAATGCGGCGCTGAAGGTTCAGCAGGAAGAGCTGGTGGCTGGTACGGAAGAGGCGGCCCACGGCTTGATCGGCGACAGTCCGGCCATGCGCAAGCTCAAAAGCCAGATTGATCTGTGCGCGTCGTCCGCGTTTCCGGTGCTGATCGAGGGCGAATCCGGCAGCGGCAAGGAACGGGTCGCGGCCGCGCTCCACTATCTCAGCCCGCGATCCGGGTTGCCTTTTCTGGCCCTGAACTGCGCGGCCATTTCCTCCAGTCTGGTTGAGCCGACGCTGTTCGGCTACGCAAAAGGCGCCTTCACCGGTGCCAGCGCAAACAAATCCGGCTATTTCGAGGATGCCAGCGAGGGAACGCTGTTCCTCGACGAAATTGGTGAACTGTCGCTCGATCTGCAGCCGAAGTTGCTCAGGGTTCTCGAAAACGGCGAGTATCAGCGGGTCGGCGAAACACAGTCGCGGCAATCCAGGGCTCGCATCATTGCGGCAACCAACCGCGATCTCAGGGCGGAGGTCAAGGCGGGCCGGTTTCGGGCTGACCTGTTTCATCGCCTGTCGGTCTTTACGCTTTGGGTTCCACCGTTGCGCGAAATGGGCGACGACCGGCTGAAGCTGCTCGAGTATTACCGGAATCTTTACGCCGCAAAACATGGCGCGACACCGTTCACGCTCAGCGAGCCGGCACGGGCCGCATGGCTTGCGTACAGCTTCCCGGGCAACGTGCGCGAACTGAAGAACATCTCGATTCGCCTCACCGCCAAGCATGCCGGCTATGTGGTCAGCTTGCCCGAACTTCTGAGCGAGTTTGAGCTCGCGGCATTGCCGGCGGCGGCGGGCGAAGCGGTGGCTGGCAGTGCGTCAGCCGGCATTGCCCATGAGATCGAATCGAGACCCGCATTTAACCTGGCCTCCACCCTGGCCGGCATCGAGCTGCAATATATTGATGCGGCGATCGAGCTGGCGAAGGGCAATATGTCGCAGGCGGCGCGCTCGCTGGGCATTTCCCGCTCGACCCTCTACAGCCGGCTGGACGCATTGCGCCCGGGCGCGCCGAAAGACCGCGACCCGGATGCTTGATCAGCGGTTCCCTGGACCCGGGCCGGTGCTAAACTGAACCTCGTTGCAAAATCTATCGGCGCCGCGCTTCCATGACGATGTACCTTGAACATTTCGGACTCAACGAAGCCCCTTTCAAGATTACGCCGCACACCGAGTTTTTCTTTGCCGGTGCCAGCCGGGGCGAGACGCTTGAGGCGCTGATTTACGCGATCACCAGCGGTGAGGGAATGGTCAAGGTGACCGGCGAGGTTGGTGCCGGCAAGACCATGCTGTGCCGGGTACTGATGGAACGATTGCCTGAAAACGTCGAAACCATCTACCTTGCCGTGCCGTCACTGTCGCCGGATGAAATGCTCGCCACCATTGCGGATGACCTGTCGGTGGACCTGCACGGCGGCAATACGACCAAGCTGATTCGCGCGCTGCAGGAGCGGCTGATCACGATTCACGGCGAAGGCAAGCAAGTGGTGGCGCTGATCGATGAAGCGCACGCGATGCCGCTGGAAACGCTGGAGGAAATCCGCCTGCTGTCGAATCTGGAGACCAGTCACGACAAGCTGATGCAAATCGTGCTGTTCGGCCAGCCCGAACTGGACCAGCACCTGATGCTGCCGAACATGCGCCAGCTGAAGGAACGCATCACGCACAGTTTCAACCTGTTGCCGCTGCCGCCGCGCGACATCAAGGATTACCTGAATTTCCGTTTGCGGGCTGCCGGCTACAAGGGCCCGGACCTGTTTTCACCGGATGCGCTGAAATTGATTGCCGAAGCATCCGAAGGCTTGACGCGCCGAATCAATATCTATGCCGACAAGACACTGTTGGCGGCTTATGCGGACAATACCTTTACCATCACGCCCGATCACGTCAGGGCCGCAATCAGCGATACCCAGATCGTGCTGCCGAACCCACCGCGCAATCATCAGGGCTGGTGGATCGGCGCCGGCGCATTGGTGGCCGGCGCGGGCATTGGATTCCTTGCCGGCCGCATGACCGCGCCCGAGCCGGCGTCGCCCTTGTCGCAAGCGGCAGCAACGGCGGTGACCGGCGCCGTGACCCGGTCGGCACCCCCGCCGGCGCCGGCACCGCAGCCCCAGGCCGTGGCGCCGGAAAAAATCGAATCCCCGACCACGGCGAGCAGCCCTGCGAACGTGCCCGCCGCCAGTGTTGCCACCGAGTCGCCTGCGAAAACCGAAACGGCCGGGAATCCCGTTACGGTGACCGCCGCAACCGCACCGGCGCTGATCGACGACAAGCTGGATTGGCTCGATGCGCGCATGGGTGCGGATATGTCGAGGATCGGTGCGCTGCCGGTGAGCCGCTACGCAATCCAGCTGATGATGGCCGATGCGCGCGAGAAGCCGGCAATCGAATCCTTCCTGCGCCAGGTAAGCCGCGAGCTCAACCCGGATCGGATCATGGTGTATGCCGCGGGCACCGAGGAAAACCCGCGTGTGAGCGTCCTGTACGGGAATTTTGCCGACCGCGCGGAAGCCGCCGACGAGCTTGCGCGATTGCCCGTGCGGCTCACCCGTTTCCGGCCCTACGCGAGGTCGATCGGCGCGGTGAAGGACGACATGCGGGTTGCGCCAATGGGTCGCCGGTAAAGGCGAGAACAGATGGCAGCCGCTGCCGCAACTAAAGTAATTTTTTGAAATCCAGTCCAAGCCATTGCTTTTATTGAATAAACATTCTATAAAGTCGATTGAATGGCGGTCATAAATTATTTTCTCCGGTGTTTGTGCAAATCGGACAGGCGCTCAAGTGGACAAACAGGCATGCAGCGAAAGCTCTCATACAGGTCAAAGGCCATGATGGACCGGCCGCTGGTACCCGCTGGTTCGTGCAGCGTTGCGGCCGTCATTGGCGGTGCCCGGCGCGCCACCGTCGTCGCTGCAGCCTGCGCATTGCTGCTTGCCGGCTGCGGCACGCAGCCGGTCGCCCGCACCGACGGCCACATCAAGAGTGAAACGATGCCGTTGTCGGGGCTGGCGCCTGGCGCGGCGGCCGAAAATTCATCGATCCCGGAACCGGTCCGGCAAGTTCCGCTGCCACCGCCCCCGGTGCCGCGTGTGGATGAAGTCAAATACTCGGTGACGGTCAAGGATGTGCCGGTGCAGGAACTGCTGTTCGCCATCAGCCGCGATACCAAGGCCAATATTGACGTTTACCCGGGCATTGAGGGTCGCGTCACGCTCAATGCGCTCGACCAGACACTCAAACAGATACTGACGCGCGTGTCGAAGCAGGTGGATATGCGCTGGGAAGTTGACGGGCCCAATATCGTCGTGCGGCCGGATTCGCCGTATCTGAAAATGTACAAAATCGACTACGTCAACATGACGCGCGATTCGAGCGGTTCGATCGGCGTGCAAACCCAGGTTGTCGGTCCGTCCAGCGGATTGTCAGGCGGAACTGCCGCTGCTGGCGGGGCCGGCCAGAATTCCTCCGCGACGAGGCTGGAGAATTCGGTCAAGAACCGGTTCTGGGAAACGCTGGAAAAAAATATTCGTGATCTGCTTCGCGAAACCGACAAGCAGTTGCCCGAAGGCAGTACCGAGACCATCGTGCAGAACCGGACCCAGGGCGTCACAGCCACGACCCGTCCCGAGACAATCGCGCAAAGACGCGCGGGTGCAAATGGGGCACAGACGACCTCGACCACGGCGCCTGGCGTGACGGGCACTCAGGCCGCGCAGGAGTCGGTTTCGCAGACGCTGACGTTTCGCGAGGCCGCATCGGTGATCGTCAATCCCGAAACCGGTACCGTTGCCGTCCGGGCGACATCCCGCCAGCACGAAAAAATTGCCGAGTTCGTCGAGCAGGTTACCGGTTCCGCGCAGCGCCAGGTGTTGATTGAAGCGACGGTTGTCGAGGTGGTGCTCAACGACAACTATCAGTCCGGTGTCGACTGGTCCGCGTTGGGCCTGCAGGGTCTGGGTTATTCCATACGCCAGAGCTTCACCGGGGCCAATCTCACCGAGGCGCCGTTTTTCTCTTTGCAGTACCGCAACCCGAACGCTGCCTCCGGTGGCGACATCAGCAGCACCATCAAGCTGTTGAACTCATTTGGCAATACCCGCGTGCTGTCGAGCCCGAAGATCATGACCCTCAACAATCAAACGGCGGTGATGAGGGTGGTCGAGAACACGGTCTATTTCACGGTTCAGTCGACCGTAACACCGGCAACCACAAATTCGCAGGCAGTCATTTCGTACAACACCAGTCCAAACGTGGTGCCGGAAGGCTTTGTGATGAATGTGACGCCGCAGGTCAGCGACAACAACATCATTAACCTCAACGTGCGGCCCAGCGTCACGCGCATCACTTCCTACGTGAATGACCCCAACCCTGACCTTGGGCGAGCCGGCGTGGTCAGCCGCGTACCGCAGATCCAGACCCGCGAATTCGAGACCATGATGCGGATTCCCAGCGGACAGACGGCCATCCTTGGCGGATTGATGCAGGACAGTCTGCAGACCAGCCGTGACGGCTTGCCGCTGCTAGCGCGTGTCCCGGTGCTCGGCGACGCGGTCAGCTACCGCAACGACACCGGCCGCAAAAGCGAACTGGTGGTGTTTATCCGCGCCATGGTCATTCGTGAGGCCAGCCTGGATTCGGATCTGTCTGAATTCCGGCGCTACCTTCCGGGCACGCAGTTCTTCAAGGATTCGTCCCCCTCCGTCGATCTGATGAATCCGAAATCCTATCAGCCGGTTCCGGTCGTTCCTGAAGGGGAGCCAAGGAAAGCGCCATGAGCCTGCTCCTCGATGCGCTCAGACGAGCCGAGGAGGCTAAACGCGCCAGGTTGGCGGCCGAACAGGAGGCGGGCATTGCGCCCGAGCGTGATGCCGGCGCGTCGCCAGCGTCCGCGCCACCCGTACCGGCGAGCCCCCCGCCGACGCGCCAGCAGCCTGAGATGGAATTGCGCCTGGCAGACGATCACGAGGAATATTCCGCGTCGCCCATGCGGGTGCCCGCGCGACCGGAAAAGGCGCCTGCCACGCCGCCTGCGGCCTACGGTGAACTGTCGCTGGAAAGCCTGCCCGCCACGCCGTCCGACAGCCGTGCTTACGCGGCCCCCCCCGCGGCACCACAACGGTCCTCGCAGGCTGTAAAAGCAGACAACGCCGTTGGCCTGCCGCCGCGCGAGGTGGCGAAGACGGTATTTGTCGCCAAGCAGCCACTCGCCAAGGAAACCGCAGGCGGCAAACAGTGGCTGCTGCCGGCAATCACTTTCGTCGTCGTTGGCATCGGCGCCGGGGGATGGTACGTCTGGAAAGAAATCAGCCGCTTTTCGCGCCCTGCCGCATCAATCGCATCGGCCCCACAACCCATGCCCGTCGTGGCACCACCGGCGGGCCAGCCCCCGGCACCTGTTGCGCAACCCGCCCCCGCCCCGGTAGCGCCGGTGGCGGTCGCGCCAGCGGCAACGCCAGAGCCGCCGTTGCCACCATTGCTGCCGCCGCTGGCCGTGGCAACAGTGCTACCGCAGAAAGTGTCACCGGCGATCAGCACCACCGCCCCGCCTGGCGAGCGCGAGGCGCTGGCAAAGGCGATAAGGGATGCCGCTGAAATTCGCGACGAGCCGGTTGCGCTCAAGCTTTCCCGTTCCACCGTATTGCCGTCGGTCAGCGCGGACCTGACTGACGCGTACCGTGCATTGAAGGAAGGAAATTATGCGCAGGCCAGATTGCGTTACGCGAAACTGGTACAGGCCGAACCGCTCAACATCGACGCGCATCTCGGCCTCGCCACGGCGCTCGCGCGCGCCGGCGATACGCAAGGCGCGGCACGGCAGTTTCAACATGCCTTGGCAATCGATCCGCGCAACAGCGTGGCAATCGCCGGGCTGCTGGCGGTCAGCCAGTCGCGTACCGTCTCCCTTGAGGTTGAACTGAAGACGCTATTGGCCAAGAATCCGGATGCGGCCGCATTGCATTTTTCACTGGGCAATTTTTATGCATCCGAACGGCGCTGGGTCGAGGCACAGCAGGCTTATTTCGAGGCCTACCGGCTGGAATCCGACCGGCCCGACCATGTTTACAATCTTGCCGTCAGCCTCGATCACCTCGGCAAGCAGGCTTTGGCGCGCGACTACTACGCGCGGCTGCTGGCGATGCCGGCAGACGCGGGTGCGCAATTTGATCAAGCGGCAGTGGTCCGCCGACTGCGCCAACTGGCGGCCAGCCCGGCAACGCGCTGAGCCAGTGCACGGCAGGCCTGCCGCACGAATCAATGGGCAACCTTGTTCGGTATCCGGGCGGGCGGTTGGTACAATCGCTGCGTAACGCCGAAATTACAGACCCGCAGGAAATTTGGAAGACCGGCAGAAAATGGATCAAGTGAATTCCCCGATATCCCAGCTTCCGCTCGGGCAGACCCTGCTTGCGCGAGGGGTCATTTCACAGGATCAGCTCAACATCGCGCTGACCGAGCAGCGCAAGTCAAAAACCGCGCTTGGCAAGATCCTGGTTCGCCTGGGTTTCGTTACCGAAGCCACCATCCGCGACACGCTGTCGGAAAGCCTCGGCCAGGTCGCCATTGACCTGTCAAACACCATCATTGATCACAATGCGCTGGCCCTGGTGCCCAAGGACATCGCGCGCCGCTACCAGGTCCTGCCGGTCGACTATGACAAGCAGGCCCGAAAGCTGCTGCTGGCGGTGGCGGACCCGTCCAATGTGGTGGCGCTCGACCAGATCCGGGCGCTGATCAAGGACGAAGTGCGGATCGAGCAGGTGCTCGCCCGGGAATCCGATATTTCAATCGGCATTGAACAGCACTACGGCTTTGAGTTGTCGATTGACGGCATTCTCAACGAAATTGAAACCGGCGAAATCGACTATCAGAGTCTGGCAACCGAATTTGATGAATACAGCCAGCCGGTGGTGCGGCTGGTGGATGCGCTTCTGAACGACGCCGTCAAGCGCGGCGCGTCAGACATTCACTTTGAGCCCGAGCACGGCTTCTTGCGCATTCGCTATCGCATCGATGGCGTGCTGCGCCAGATTCGCTCGCTGCACAAGAACTACTGGTCCGCGATGGTCGTGCGCCTGAAGGTGATCAGCGGCATGAATATCGCCGAAACGCGCGCACCGCAGGACGGCCGCATCTCCCTCAGCTTGTCCGGCAGGTCGGTCGATTTTCGTGTTTCCGCCCAGCCAACGACGCACGGCGAAAATATCGTGTTGCGCATTCTCGATCGCCAGAAGGGCATCGTCCCGCTCGAAGACCTGGGGCTGCAGGAAGATGAACTGAAGATGCTGCGCCTGATGATGGCGCGGCCGGAAGGCATCATCCTGGTGACGGGTCCGACCGGTTCCGGCAAGACGACGACACTGTATTCGATTCTGAATCACGTCAATACCGAGGGCGTCAACATCATGACGCTGGAAGACCCGGTCGAATATCCGATGGCGATGATTCGCCAGACATCGATCAATGAGGTCGCAAAACTCGACTTTGCCAGCGGCATCCGGTCGATGATGCGGCAGGATCCGGACGTCATCCTGGTGGGCGAAATACGTGACCAGGAAACGGCGGAAATGGCATTTCGCGCCGCCATGACCGGACACCAGGTTTACTCCACGCTGCACACCAATTCGGCCATCGGCGCCATCCCGCGCCTTCAGGATCTCGGCGTGCTGCCCGACATCATGGCCGGCAACATCATCGGCGTGGTCGCACAGCGCCTGATGCGAAAACTCTGCACCCACTGCCGCGACCCGTATCGCCCGGACGATGAGCTGACGCGAAAGATACTGGGCGTTGATCCGGCATGGAAAGGCGAAATTTATCGCGCGGCAGGCTGCGAGCAGTGTGACAACACCGGCTATCGCGGTCGCGTGGCCATCATGGAATTGTTCAAGATGGACGGCGATATCGATGAATTGATTGCACGCCGGGCAACCGGGCGCGAGATACGCGAGGCCGCGCGCCGTACCGGATTCCGAACCCTGGCGGAGGACGCGGTGTGGCGCGTGCTTGCCGGACAGACCAGTCTCGATGAAATTTCCCGGGTCGTTGATTTGACCGACCGGGTCGTATAGGCAACGCGGCCATGGCGTCTTATTCCTACCGTGCGATAGACGAAACCGGTCGAATCATGGCCGGTCACGCCGATGCGATCAATCCGGTTGACCTTGAGATGCGCCTGCGCCGCCTCGGGCTGGACCTGGTCACCTTTCAGTCGATCAAGAAATCGACCCTGATGCGGACAAGGCGCGTGACGCGCAAGGAATTGATCACGTTCTGCTTCCACATGGACCAATTGATGCGCGCCGGCGTGCCGATCATTGATGCCCTGACCGACCTGCGCGATACGGTTGAAAACGACGGCTTCAAGGCAATCGTCGCCAGCGTCCTCGAGGACGTGGAGGGCGGCCTGAAGCTGTCCGACGCCATGGCCGAACATCCGCAGGCCTTCGACCAGGTGTTTGTTGCCCTGATTCGCACCGGCGAACAGGCCGGCCAGCTGCCGGAGGTCCTCGCCAAGCTTACCGAGAACCTGAAGTGGCAGGATGAGCTGACGGCACAGGTGCGCAAGGCGATGATGTATCCGATTTTTGCCGGCACCGTCATCCTGGCGGTGGTGTTCGCCCTGATGATTTTCCTGGTGCCGCAGCTCGGCGCGACAATGAAGACGCTGACGCCCAATCCGCCAGCGTCGACGATGGCGCTGATCGCTGTTTCAGCCGTCATGAAGAAGTACTGGTTTCTTTTTCTTGGCGCGCCGATTGCCATCGTCGCGACCCTCGTCATCCTGGCCAAGACCAACGATGACGCCAAGTACCGGATAGATTCGCTGATGCTGAAGCTGCCGATCATGGGGCCGTTGGTGACGAAGATCATCCTCGCCCGCTTCTCCACCTACTTCGCGTTGATGTACCAGTCCGGGCTGGGCGTGCTCGACTGCATCCAGATTTCGGAAAAAATTGTCGGTAACCGGGTCATCGAGGAAGGGTTGCAACGCGTCGGCCGCGAGATCAACGACGGTACCGGCATCACGCAGGCGTTCCAGAATGCCCGCCTGTTTCCGCCGCTGGTGCTGCGCATGCTGAAAGTCGGTGAATCCACCGGCGCACTCGACACCTCCCTGCTCAATGTCAGCTATTTCTATAATCGTGATGTCAAGGAGCAGATGAGCCGGCTGCAGGAAATGATTCAGCCGATCCTGACCGTCGTGCTTGGTGGGGTGCTGATCGGCATTCTGGTGACGGTGTTCAACCCCATGTACGACGTCATTTCGAAAATCAAGTTCTAGCCCGTTTGAGGCGAAATTCCTTGGCCAAACACTTTCTCTACCTCACCAATGACAAGATGATCGCCCTCACGTGGCAGAGCGGCGGCATTGTCGAGCGGGACGTGTTCAGTGCAACCGATGCCGAGTCGCCCGAGTTCGCCGACTATCTCGCGCGCCACGCGGCATTGCCGACGTATCTGATCACCGACCTCATTGAGGAGGATTTCCGGACTGACACCGTGCCGCATTTGCGCGGCGGCGACCGCGAGGCGGTGCTGGGACGGAAAATGGCACAGCTCTATCGCGCCAGCACGTTCCGCCACGCCATCGTGCAGGACCGGGAGGCCGAGGGCAGGCGTGATGATCGCGTGCTTTATCACGCGGTGACCAATCCGGACCTGCTCAAGCCCTGGCTGGCGGCGATTGAAAAGGCAGAAGTCCCGCTTGAGGGTATCTATTCATCGGCAGTGCTGTCTGTGCGACTGCTGAAGGAGCTGGCAATTGTCTTTGAGCACACGTTGCTTGTTACCATCGTGCCCGATTTCGGACTGCGCCAGACCTATTTCCAGAACAAGCAGATCAAGTTCAGCCGCCTGACGCCGATCATCTACCACGAGGGGCAATCGGTCGGCAGCCTGATTGCGGCGGAAACCAGCCGCACCTGGCAGTACCTGGACAGCCAGCGATATTTTGCCGGCGGCGATTCGCTCGAAGTCTGCATGATGGTGCATGCGCGCGACCGCGAAATGATCGCCGATGCCATTCGCACCTATCCGTTGCTCAAGTACCGTTTCCTCGACATCGAGGATGTCGCCGCGAAAATCAAGCTCAAGCCGGCGCCGACCTCCTCGCACGCCGAGGAAGTGCTGGCGCATCTGTATGCCCAGGGGGCAATCGAGAATCACTTTGCCGACAAGGAACAGGTCCGTTACTCGGTGTTTCGCAAGGCGCGGATCGGCCTGTACGGATTGACCGCGGGCATCCTCGCGCTCGGGGCCGTCGGCACCGCGTTCAACCTGTACCAGGCTGCCGCGATTTCTGCGGAGATAGAGAAACGTGACCCGCTGATGCGCCAGTTGCAGGCGCAATACCAGGCAATCGCAAAGGAAATCAGCGGCCAGGCGACCGCGACCGACACCGTGCGCGATGCCAGCGCCTTTTTCCGTGCACAGATGCGCCCGGCACCGCCGGCGCCCGGCGCTTTCCTCAAGGACCTGTCGTCGGTCTGGGCCGGGTTTCCAAACATGCAACTGCTGCAGGTTGTGTGGTCGCCGCATCACGACGCAGCCTACATGCCCGCCTATCAATCGGTCGCCGCTACCGGTGTCCAGTCGGTACGTTCGGAAGCGCGGGTGGCACCCGGAACGGTGCCGGCGCAGGCTGCCGCGGTTGCCAACGTGGTTGATGGCGACAATCCGCTGCCGGGCCATCAATATGAAATCCTGATTGCCGAGGGCGCGGTTGAACGTTTCAACGGCGACTATCGCGCAGTGCTGGCCGAGATCGATCGGCTGATCGACGCGCTGAACAAAACGCCCAACATCCGCGCGACGGCGGTGGTGCTTCCGGTTGATGTCAGGCCAAGCGCCATGTTGCGCGGCTCACCGATGGCGCAGGAGACGGACCGTGTACTCTTCACGCTGAAGATCGTCCGTTCACAGGTGGCCGCATGAGCTCGCCGGCCAGCAGAGGTGGCGTCAAGGCGCTGCGGTTCGCCGTGCTGGTGTCCCTCGCGGGTCTTGGTGTGGCCGCGTTCCTGGTGGTTGGCAGCTATTTGTATTGGCAGTCGGAAAAAAGCGCCACCGTGGTTTCGCAGCGGGCACTGCAGGAGCAGCGCAATCGTCTCGAGTCCATCAAGCGTGAGCGCGACGATCTGCAGGGTTCGGAAGAAACCTACAAGAACCTGATCTCCAACGGCGCCTTCGCGCCTGAAAAGCGACTGGACCTGGTCGAGGCAATGACCACATTGCGTCAGCGTCACCGGCTGATCGGGCTTGACTACGAAGTGTTTCCCCAGCGCCCGCTCAAGTTCGGCAGCGGTGCCGCCTATGCCGCCGTGGACATCATGGCGAGCAGAATGCGCCTCAAGGTGCTGGCCTACCATGACGGCGACCTGCTGGCATTTCTGGACGAGTTTCCACGCATCCAGCGCGGTTTTTTTCCGATCGACCGCTGCCTGATCAAGCGCACACTGCCATCCCTGTCCGGCACCCTGACGCCGGTAGCCGGCGTTGTCGCAACCGCCCCGGGAGCCGCGCTCGCCAACAATGCTGCCTCCGCCGCAGCGATCGAGGCGGATTGCACACTGGAATGGATAACGCTGGTGGACAAGCGCGCGCCACCGGCGTTGCAGGTAAATGATCCGGCGAAAGCCGCCGCTGCACCGGGACGGCCGTCATGAGGCATGCCGGCTGTGTACTGTTGGCAGCGATCGTGACGGCGATGCTGGTTACGTCGCCAGTTGGTGCGCAAGCTGTTGCCGCCGCGGCGAAAATTGCACCTCCCGGCGAGACCCGGCCGGCGGCGCAGCCGTTGGGCGGGACGCTGTTTTTCAGTCGAGGCCAGCGCTTGCAGATGGACCGGAACCGCGACCGCGCACCAACCCTTGGCGGCGACGTTGAGGCAGTTGATCTCTCCCGCCCGACGATAAATGGATTCGTCAAGCGAAGTGACGGCGTATCGGCGATCTGGGTCGATGGCAAGCCGCGGGTAATCGGCGATGCGAACGTGGTGGCGCGGGTGCAGCCGGGTTCGGTCGGCATGGACATCGCGTCCGTGGTTGCCGATGCACCAGCGGAAAAGGTGACACCACCCGATCGCGCGCGTCAGAACAAGTCCGTCAAAAAGCCGAGGACCAAGCCCGCGCCCCGTCCTGCATCCCGAACGCCGGCAGGGTGACGCGCCGTGACCGGTTTTCGCGGCTTTTCAGGCCGAACCAGCCGTCGCAAGAATAGAGGCTTTGCCCTGCTGCTTATCGTGTTGCTGGCGTTGGGCGCAATCGGCGTGCTGCTGGTGACGCGCCTGAACAGCAGCGCCGCCCAGGTTGCGCG
>CAYQKN010000037.1:0-27443 GCA_964417885.1 uncultured Burkholderiales bacterium
CAAGCGCGGCGTGATCCAGGTGATGGAAGGCCGTCACTGCTTTGCACACCTGACGGTGGAGGAAAACCTGCTGACCGGCGCCTATACCTGCAACGCGTCGAAAGCCGACATCGCTCGCGACCTGGAAAAGGTCTATGCCTATTTCCCGCGCCTCAAGACCCGCCGCAAGTCACAGGCCGGCTATACCTCCGGCGGCGAACAGCAGATGACCGCGGTTGGCCGTGCCCTGATGTCGCGGCCCAACATGATCCTGCTCGACGAGCCGTCGATGGGCCTGGCGCCGCAGGTGGTGGAGGAAATATTCGAGATCGTGCGCGACCTGAACCAGAAGGAAAAGGTCAGCTTCCTGCTGGCGGAGCAGAACACGATGGTGGCCCTGCGCTACGCCAATTTCGGCTACATCCTCGAGAATGGCCGCGTGGTGATGGAGGGGGCCGCTGCCAGCCTGTCCGAGAATGAGGATGTGAAGGAGTTCTATCTCGGCATTTCCCAGGCCGGACGCCGCAGCTTTCGCGACGTCAAGCATTACCGGCGGCGCAAGCGCTGGCTGGCATGATCAACGCGCACTACGACACGCTGGAGACTCGCCCGCCGGCGCAGCGCGAACGCGAGCTGATGGAACAATTGCCCGCGCAGGTGGCGCGGGCGAAATCGTGCACGGCGCATTTCGGCCGGTTGCTGGCCGCGATCGATCCCGCGGACATCTGCTCGCGCGCGGCACTGGCCGGCCTGCCCGTGACGCGCAAGTCGGACCTGCATGCCCTGCAGGCGGCGGAGATGCCGTTCGGCGGCATGACCACGGTGCCGCCGGGCCGGCTCGCGCGCCTGTTCGTCTCGCCCGGGCCGATCTACGACCCGGAAGGCAGGGCAGCGGATTTCTGGGGCACGGCACGGGTGCTATACGCGGCGGGCTTTCGTGCCGGCGACATTGTCCACAACACGTTTTCCTATCACCTGACGCCGGCCGGCTCGATGTTCGAGACCGGCGCCCATGCATTGGAATGCGCGGTGATACCGGCCGGGGTCGGGCAGAGCGAGCAGCAGATCGAGGCCATGGTTGCCTTGCGGCCGGATGGCTATGTCGGCACGCCGTCGTTTCTCAAGCTGCTGCTGGAAAAGGCCGACGAGCTGAAAGCGGATGTGAGTTCGCTGCGCAAAGCGGTGGTGTCGGGAGAGGCATTTCTGGCACCGGCGCGCGAGTTCATCGCGGCGCGCGGCATCACCGCCTGCCAGGCCTATGGCTCGGCGGATCTGGGCATGATCGCTTACGAATCCGTGGCTCGCGAGGGCCTGGTCGTGGCCGAAGACCGGATCGTCGAAATTGTCCGGCCCGGCACCGGTGATCCGGTCGCGACCGGCGAAGTCGGTGAAGTGCTGGTGACCACCTTCAATCGCGACTATCCGCTGATCCGCTTCGCCACCGGTGACCTGTCCGCCATCATGCCCGGCTGGGAAAGCCGTCCGTCAGCGTGCGGCCGGACCAACATGCGTATTCGCGGCTGGCTGGGCCGTGCCGACCAGACCACCAAGGTGCGCGGCATGTTTGTCCATCCGCACCAGATCGCCGAAGTCGTGCGGCGTCACCCGGAAATTCAGCGGGCGCGCCTGGTGATCAGCCACGTCGACGGCAACGACGCGATGACCCTGTGGTGCGAATCGGAAGCCGCGGTTGATGCGGAGCGGGTGGCAGGCAGCATTCGCGACATCACCAAGCTGCGCGGCCAGGTTCAGGTCGTCTTGCCCGGCGCACTGCAGAACGACGGTATGGTGATCGAGGACCAGCGCCGCTACGACTGAAATCCAGCGCCTGCAAAGTGAAACTCCAGCACTGGCGCGGCTTTCCAGCCATTTTCCGCCTGAAAGCCGCGCCAGTGCTGGAGTTTGTTTGCTTAGCCGCCTGCTGCCGGGAACGCCACCACGTGGTCGATCTCCAGCTTGATGCCGATTTTCTGGCCGATTTCGTGATTGTGGTGCGACGGCACCAGCGATAGCACATTGGCACCGCTGGGCAGCTTCAAGGTGTAGAGGATTTCGGCGCCGCGAAATGCCTTGTGCAGCACTTCGGCATGGCGCGGGCTGGCGTCATCGTGCAGGATGTCGTCCGGCCGCAGCAGCACGTCGACATTTTCGCCGGGCTGCAGCGCGCATCCCGGGCAGTGCGGCAACAGCCCCAGTTCGGTATCGATCTGGTCCAGTTCCATGACGCGGCCGCGCATCAGCACCCCTTGGCCGACAAAGTCGGCGACGAATCGCGATGCCGGGCGGTGATAGAGGTTGTAGGCCGTGTCCCATTGCTCGATGCGGCCCTGGTTCATCACGCCGATGCGGTCGGCAATCGAAAACGCTTCGTGCTGGTCGTGCGTGACCAGCAGCGCCGGCGTGGCCAGCTCGCGCAGCAGGGCACGAACCTCGAGGCCGAGGCGCTCGCGCAGGTCGACATCAAGGTTGGAAAACGGCTCGTCCAGCAGCAGCAGCGCCGGTCGCGGCGCGAGCGCGCGCGCCAGCGCCACGCGCTGGCGCTGGCCACCGGAAATTTCATGCGGATATTTATGCGCCTCCGCGACCAGCTGTACCAGCGACAGCAGTTCGTCGACCCGCGCGCGGGCCGCGCGCGCGTCCAATCCGCGCAATCCGAACGCAATGTTCTTCTCCACGGTCAGGTGGGGGAAGAGGGCGTAATCCTGGAACACGACACCGATCTTGCGCTGTTCCGGCACCACGCTTTCGGCGGCATCGGCCAACAACCGGTCGCCGAGCAGAATGCGCCCGGACGACGGCCGTTCAAAGCCGGCGATGAGCCGCAGCATGGTGGTCTTACCGCAGCCGCTGGGGCCCAGTAAACAGCCGATTTCGCCATCATCCACGCTAAAAGACAATGCGTCGCAAACCCGGGTGCCGTCCGGGTAAGCAAAGCTAATGTCTTGTATATCCAGAAATTTACTCATCAGCGCAGTATAGGCCAAACTGCTCAGCGGCTGAATATCTTGACAAATACGAATTATTCGCATTACCATTTGAAAAGTTTGAATCCGGGCCGCCGTGAGGTTGCTGTTCTGGTCCGGATGAGCGGGTGAGTTGCCATACGCCCGCATTTGTCACCTTCGAGGATCGACCATGAAAAAGACCGTCATTTCAGTTGCCGTCCTGGCCTTGCTGACCGCTGCCGTATCAGCCCAGGCGCAGCAAAAAACCCTGAACCTGTATTCGTCGCGGCACTACCAGACCGATGAGGCGCTGTACGCAAATTTCGAAAAAGCCACCGGCATCAAGATCAATCGCATCGAGGGTCCCGAGGACCCGCTGATCGAGCGGATGAAAAGCGAGGGCGCGAAAAGTCCGGCGGACGTGCTGGTCACCGTGGACATGGGGCGATTGTTGAAAGCGCAGCAACTCGGCCTGTTTCAGCCGGTCCGATCGGCCGTGCTGGAGCAGAAGGTGCCGCAGGAACTGCGCGCGCCCGACGGCACCTGGTTCGGCTTCTCGGTGCGCGCGCGGCCGATCTATTACGCCAAGGCGCGGGTCGACGCCGCGCAGATCACCGACTATGAATCGCTGGCCGAGCCGAAGTGGAAGGGCAAGGTTTGCACGCGCTCTGGCATGCATCCGTACAACCTGTCGCTGATGTCATCCATTGTTGCGGCAAACGGCCCGGAAAAAGCCGAAGCCTGGGCACGCGGCGTGGTGGCGAACATGGCGCGTCCGCCGAAGGGCGGCGACACCGACCAGATCAAGGCCGTGGCCGCCGGTGAATGCGATGTGGCACTCGGCAACACCTACTATTTCGCGCGCATGATGAAGTCCGACAAACCCGAGGACCGGGCGGTGGTGGAGCGGGTCGGCGTAATCTTTCCCAACCAGGGGAACCGTGGCGCGCACATCAATATTTCCGGCGCCGGCGTGGCGAAGTACGCGCCCAACCGGGAAAACGCGATCAAGTTCCTCGAATACCTGACCAGCCCGGAAGCACAGAACTACTTCGCCAACGGCAACAACGAATATCCGGTGGTCGGCAACGCGGACAATCCGCAGCTGAAACTGATGGGCTCGTTCAAGCGCGACCCGCTGCCGATGGACATGGTCGGCAAGAATTACGCGGTCGCCGCGCAAATCTTTGACCGCGCGGGCTGGAAATAACAGGCTGCGGTGACGCGTCGTTGCGCTGCCGCGATGTTGCCATCCGTTCCGCCGCAGGCAGCGTGGCACGATTCATTTGCTGCCCGCGGGCGCCGGTCGCTGCGGCCGGGTGATGGCGCGCGATGCCAGGATGACGGGAATCAGGCCGACCGCGACGATGGCCAGTGACGCGGTCGACGCCTCGGTCAGGCGTTCGTCCATGGCCAATGTGTAGGCCTGCACCGCGAGGGTGTCGAAATTGAACGGACGCATCACCAGCGTGGCAGGCAGTTCCTTCATCACGTCGACGAATACCAGCAGCGAGGCGGTGACCAGGCTGCTTTTCAGCAACGGCACATGCACCCGCAGGGCCACGCTGCCGACGCCGGCGCCCAGCGAGCGCGCCGCATCGTCCATGCTCGGGGTGATTTTGGTCAGCCCGGCATCCACGCTTTGCAACGCGACGCCGAGGAAGCGGATCAGGTAGGCATACACCAGTGCGATCACACTGCCGGTCAGCAACAGCGGCATTGGATTGCCGGTGATTCTTTCCAGCAATGCAATCAAGGCGTGATCGAGCTGTGCAACCGGAATCAGCACGCCGACCGCGATCACCGTGCCGGGGATGGCATAGCCGAGACCGGCCAGGCGGTTGACGCCGCGATTGAGGCGGCTCGCCGACAGCCGCGCCGAATAGGCGAGCAGCAGGCCAAGTCCGACCGCCAGCAAGGCGGTCAAGGCGGCAACACCGAAGCTGTTGCCGGCAAGTTGCAGGAAACGCGCGCCGAATGCCGGATCGCCGTCGGCGACCGCCAGCCTCAGCAGCAGCAGTGTCGGCACAGCGAAACCAACCAGCAGCGGCAGGGCGCAGAACGCGCTGGCCAGCCACTTGTGGGCGCCGTTCAGCGGTGCCCGTTCATGCCGATGGCCGCCTTGGAAAAAGCGCGAACGGTTGCGGGCGGCGTGTTCCAGCAGCACCACTGCCGCGACAAACAGCATCAGGATGACCGCCAGTTTGCCCGCCGATGCCCGGTCGCCCTGTGAAAACCAGGCGTTGAAAATGCCGGTGGTGAACGTGGAAACGCCGAAATACGACACGGTGCCGTAATCGGCCAGTGTTTCCATCAGCGTCAGTGCCATGCCGGCGGCGATGGCCGGCCGTGCCAGCGGCAGCGATACGCGCCAGAAAATGCCCAGCCGGCCATAGCCGAAAGTGCGCCCGGCCTCGGCCATCGAAGCCGCCTGCTCCAGGAAAGCGACGCGCGCGAGCACATAGACGTAGGGATACAGCACAAACGCAAGCATCGTCGCCGCACCGCCCAGCGAGCGAATTTCCGGGAACCAGTAGTCGCTCTTGAACTGCCAGCCGAATGCGGCGCGCAAGCCGGATTGCACCGGGCCGGCGTACTGCAGCAGGTCGGTGTAGGCGTAGGCGGCCACGTAGGCCGGCATTGCCAGCGGCAGGATCAGCATCCACTCGAAGGCGGCGCGGCCCGGGAACTCGTGATTGGCGGTCAGCCAGGCGCAGACGGTGCCGAGGATCGCGACGCCGGCTGCCACCAGCAGCGCCAGCAGCAGGCTGTCGATCACCAGGCCCGGCAGGATGGTGCTGGCGATGTGCGCCCAGGCGCCGTTGTCGGGTGACGCCGCGTTGCCGATGACACTGACAAGCGGGGCGATCAACAGCCCGGCCACGCCAATACCCACCCAACCGGGCCAGTTTGCCCGGCCCACCCGTCTGCCACGCCCGGCAGACTGTCGGGGAGATCGGACGGGCGCGACGAGTTTCGACAGGCTGCTCATGGTGCCAATGGAGGTTCAGGCCGGAAAAAGTGACGGAAGCGTGTTTGCATCGGGACCAGCCGGCGAGGGCGGCAGCCGGCTCGGCTCATTTTGATTGTAACAAGAATCATTCTTGATTGGTGCGTGAGGTGTTGAGTACATTGATTTTTTTTCGTGCGGACGGTGAACTTTTTCCAGGCATGACGTACCAAGCACCGCTGGCAGCCATTCTGCCAGCCCTCCAAAGGGGAGTAGCTCCCGGCCTTTGCATGTGGGCCGGCGTCGATATCGTCAATACGGGGTAGCAGCTTGACCCCCGGTATCGCAGATCGCCAACCGGCTCCGGTGGGCGGTGAGCAAGACCTTTGCGCATCGACTGTCGATCGGCGCAAGGTCTTGCAAGTCTGCATGTCCTTCGTTCAGCCGCCACATTGCGGCGCGACCGGCTGTGTGTTGCGTTGAGGTGCAACCCAATCAATCGCAATGTAAAGACGGAGGAAGACATTGGAAACAATCGGAAATGGCTGGATGTGGGCCGGATTTGCCGGCTTCGTGTTGATCGCGCTGGCGATCGACCTGGTGGTGCTGGATCAGAAGAAGGGACAGAAAGTCGGCACCCGGGAAGCCGCCGTGTGGTCCCTGATCTGGGTCGCGCTGTCGTTTGTGTTCGCCGGCCTGCTCTGGTTCTACCTCAATGGCCAGCATGGCCAGGAATTCGCCAGTCTGAAAACGACCGAATTCCTCACCGGCTACCTGATCGAAAAGTCGTTGTCGGTGGATAACATTTTCGTCTTCCTGATGATATTTTCGTTTTTTGCGGTACCGGCCGAATACCAGCGCAAAGCGCTGGTGATCGGCGTCGTGGCGGCAATCGTTCTGCGCGTAGTGATGATCCTGGTCGGCGCATGGCTGATCTCCACCTTCCACTGGGTGCTGTACGTGTTCGGCGCGTTCCTGGTCGCGACCGGCATCAAGATGATCGTGTTTGCCGATTCGAAGCCCGACCTGAACCAGAATCCGCTGCTGAAGTGGATGCGCGGCCATCTGAACATGGTCAACGCCTTTGAAGGCGAGCGGATCGTGGTCTGGAAAGACGGCGTGCGCTATTTCACCCCGCTGTTTGCGGTGGTGGTGATGATCGGCATCACCGATGTGGTGTTCGCGGTCGACTCGATCCCGGCCATATTTGCCATCACCGAGGACCCGTTCATTGTCATGACGTCGAACATTTTTGCCATCCTCGGCCTGCGCGCGCTGTATTTCCTGCTGGCCGATCTCGCCGGACGATTCCACCTGCTGTCCTACGGCCTGGCGGCGGTGCTGGTATTCGTCGGCAGCAAGATGCTGGTGGTGGATTTTTTCAAGATTCCGGTCATGGTTTCGCTGGCGGTCGTCGCGGCAATCCTCGCCATCGCGGTGGTTGCAAGCCTGGTGGTTACGCCTGCCCACCCGGCAGAAGGCTCGCCGGACAAGCGGCCGGCAGGCTGACGCCCGGCGCGGCTTTTGCCGGCTGCCCGATCGCGGGCCGCCCCTCGCGGGCGGCCCCGTTCCAGGCTGCATTCCTGCCTGCGGTCGAGAGTAAAATAATTACATTGAATAGGCAGGCTCGATTCAAGTACACTTACGCGTTTTTCAGGTTCCGGGAATCAACGCGAAGCCCGGTACCCGCAGGTCAAAATCGCACATTCCAGCAAGTCGCTTCGGGAGATTGAAGTTGGCAACCGCAAAAGCAAAAACCAAGGTGAAAGTCGCCGCAAAAGGCGCCAAGGGTTCGACCGGGAAAACAGTGGCCAAGTCGGTCGCCAAGACCGCGAAGACTGCCAAGAAGCCTTCCCCCAAGCCTGCTCCCAAAACCGTATCCAAAGCCGTTCCCAAGACGGCCGCAAAAAGCGCCCCGAAAACAGTGACCAAAGCCACCACCAAAGCCGCCCCAAAGACCGCCGCAAAAACCGCAACCAAGGCTGCAGCCAAGCCCGCCGTGAAAACGGCTGCCAAACCCGCACCGGCGCCCGCGCCCAAGGCCGTCGCGCCCGCAGTACACAAGGCGCCTCCAGTTCACGCACCGCGCGTCTCCGCGCCCGCACCGGTGATGACCACCAAGCCGCCGTCGACGGAAAAAGTCGCCGGCCTGCTGTCGGAAGCCGAAGTCATCAAACAGGCAAAGACCGATTACATGTCAAAGCAGCAACTGGCGTTTTTCAAGCATCGTCTGCTGGAACTGCAAAGCGAGCTGCGCGACAACGCCGGCGCCACCACCGAGCACCTGCGCGAAATCTCGGTTGCGCCCGATCCTGCCGACCGCGCCACGCTGGAGGAAGAACACGCGCTCGAACTTCGCACCCGCGACCGCGAACGCAAGCTGCTGAAAAAAGTGCAGTCCGCCCTGATGCGCATTGAGGACGGCAGCTACGGCTATTGCGAGGAGACCGGCGAACCGATCGGTATCCAGCGGCTGATGGCGCGGCCGACGGCGACCCTGACCATTGAAGCCCAGGAGCGCCGCGAAATGAAACAGAAGATGTACGGCGAATAAGCGCGCGTGCAGCAGAAAAAAAACGGCCACGATGTGGCCGTTTTTTTTGCCCCGGTTGTGCCTGCTCAGTCGTCGAGGTGCAGCAGGCGGCGTGCGCCGTTGAAGCGCTTCTTCCAGTATGAGTCTGACATCTCGACGATTTCCACCTGTTTGCCCTTCGACGGGGCGTGGACAAAGCGCCCGTCGCCGAGATAGATCGCCACATGCGATGCGCGACGGCGCATCGTGTTGTAGAACAGCAAATCGCCCGGCTCGAGCTGATCCCGGTCCACCGCCTTGCCCAGCCGGGCCATGGCGGTGGAACTGCGCGGCAACTCCAGCGCAACAGCTTCGGTAAAGACGTAGCGGACAAATCCTGAGCAATCGAAGCCATGTTCAATGCTGCTGCCGCCGAAACGGTAATTGACGCCGATCAGCGATAGCGCCTGCATCAGTACAGACCCGGTACGATCCGCCACCGCGTTCGGCGCGGTCGTGACGCTGCCTGCATCGACGCCGATATCGGTGGCAACCGGCGTCGCCACGCCGGCGGCATCAACCGGTGAGGCCATCACGGCGACCGGGGGCACCAGTGACAGGGTAAGAAAAAATAGCATCGCGGGCAGTTTCATCCGGCGATGATAGCGCGATATGGTCATTTGCAGTGCATTCGGCGCAGGCGCGAAATTCAGGCGTTGCCAGCGCCCGTACATCGGGCTATCTTGGGCGTCCGGTCGCGGAAAACGTGCGCCAGTTCACTGCGTTGCGGCGGAGCCGGTGAAAAGATGGACGGCCGGAACGATTCGGCGCCGCACCGGTGGCGCGGATGGGCCGGCAAGGTTGCTCGGGAGGGGAATCCAATGGGGTTGGACCGGTCCGAAGTGCACGCCGGGCGGCGCGAAGCCCGGGCGCATCTGTTTCGCGATATCCTCGAGCGGCGCGCGCTGTCATGCGTGTTCCAGCCGATTCTCAGCCTGCATGGCAAGTCAATCTACGGCTACGAAGCGCTGATCCGCGGGCCGAAGGATTCGCTGTTCCAGAGCCCGGTCGACCTGTTTGATGCGGCCGAGGATACCGACAGCGTGGTCGAGCTGTCGGTCATCTGCGTCAATACCGTGCTGCACCATTTTTCCGCGCAGCGCCTGCCAGGCAAGCTGTTTCTCAATCTGTCGCCGAGTGTCGTCACCGCGCCCGGCTTCGACCCGGTGCGGGGCGAAAATCTGCTCAGTCGGCTAGGCCTGAAGCCGGACCAGGTGATTATCGAACTGACCGAACATCACCCTACCTACAATTTCAAGGCGATTCAGGATTCGCTGCAGGTGTTCAAGGCGATGGGCTTCCAGGTCGCCATCGATGATCTCGGCGAGGGTTTTTCCAGCCTGCGTCTGTGGTCCGAACTGAAACCGGCTTACGTCAAGGCAGACAAGCATTTCGTCAAGGGTATCGCCGACGACCCGATCAAGCTGCAGTTCCTCAAGGCGATGCAACAGATCGCCGAAAGCTGCGGCAGCCAGATCATTGCCGAGGGAATCGAAAACGACGCGGACTTCAAGACCGTGCGCGAACTGGGCATTGCCTTTGGCCAGGGATACCTGATCGGCCGGCCGGAAGAACGGCCCAAGGCCGTGCTGTCGGCGGCGATGCAACAATTGCTGGCCGATGGCCGGGTGCCGGTGCCGCCGACGCTGGCCTACCGGCAGTCATCGGTGGTATGCGCGCAGCAGTTTCTTCGCGAAGCCAGTCACGCCACGCCGCACGCGCCGGTACGCGAAGTGATCGACATTTTTGAGCGCGAACCATCCTGCTACGCCATCCCGGTGGTCGAAAACGGCCGCCCGATCGGGCTGGTGGCACGCCGCCATGTGCGATTCATCAAGACCATTGCCGATCCTGCCGCCGCCGCCTACGCACAGTGCGCGCGCGACATCATGAATATCGCGCCGCTGATGGTCGAGCGTACCCAGCCGGTGCTGATGCTGGCCCATACGCTGGCGCGTTCCACGCCGCAGCATCTGGCTGACGGCTTCATCATCACCGACGAGGGACGTTACCTGGGAATGGGCGCCGCGACCGATGTGTTGCGGGTGATCGCCGATACCCAGCTGACCGCGGCCCGCTATACGCATCCGCTGACGTTCCTGCCGGGACCGGTGCCGGCCAACGAGCAGATTGACCGGTTGCTGAAAGGCGGACAGCCGTTCACTGCCTGCCTGGTGGAGGTCGAGCCGATGAAGGGCTTCAACGATGCCTTCGGCTATCAGCGTGGCGACGACCTGATCCGCATGGCGGGGTCGGTGCTGGCCGCGGCGGTCGAGGAGCGCCATGACCTGGTCGGACATATTTACGGCAATCGCTTCGTGTTGCTGATGCAGAGTCCCGACTGGCAACAGCGGGCGGAGACGGCATTGGCCGCTTTTCGCAGCCGGCTGGCCGACATGCTGTCGACCGAAATCCTGGAGCGTGGCAGCATCATCTGGGTGGGCCGCCGCGGCCAGATTGAGTTTCGTCCGGTGCCGCGCATGGCCATCGGCGCGGTGCGGATCGCGCCCGACCAATGTGAGTCGCGCCACGAGGTGATGGCACTCGCGCGCGAAGCCGCGAGTCATGCGCGCGAACAACCGGGCAGCGCAATGGTGGTCGAACAACAGGCAGCAGGGCCGCCAGGGGTCGCCAGCGCGGCGTAATCCGGCGGCTGGACGGTCAGCGCCGCTGCCACACCTGCCAGCGCTCCTTGCCGGCAAACACCGGTATCGAATCGCCGGGCGTGGATTCTTCGATCAGGTCAAATGCCGGCCCGAGCAGCGCGGCCAGTTCGCCCGATTCGATGCCGAACGGCGGGCCCCGGTCGGTCTGGTCAAAATAGAAAAAGCCGGCCAGGCGTCCGCCCGGTTGCAGCAGTTCGGCCACACGCCGTGCCCAGGCGGCGCGCATCTGGCGCGGCAACGCGCACAGGAACGCGCGCTCGTAGACCAGATCAACCGGATGGGCAAAAACGCCATCGGCAAAGAAATCTGCTTCCATCACCCGGTCGCCTAGCGCGCCGAGCTGGTGGCGGGCGCGCTTGACCGCCGCCGCGGAAAAGTCGATGGCAATCGCCGGCCAGCCGGCACCGGCAAAGAGGCGCATCTCGTGCGCAGACCCGCAGCCGGGCACCAGCACCGAAGCGGGCGGCGGCGTGCGCTTGACGTAATCTGCCAGGCAGGCAGGCACGGTGCCCTGGTCCCAGGGCGTGAATTGGGCCTCGAAACGGACATCCCAGAAGGCGGGCGTCGCCGGGTCGTGGCGTGGGAATGCGGGAGGTTGGGCAGCCGAGGTCATGCCAAAAATTATAGGCGCTCGCGCCGGATTTCCGGCAGTTCGTCACTTCGTTTTTGACTTCGACGGTCGCTGCCGATAAGGTGCGGCCTGTTCCATTGAGTCGGGAAAAGACCATGAAAAACCAGTTTGCCGCCGTGCTGGGTTTGGCCGCAGCCGCATCGCTGGCCGGCTGCAGCGGCGCCGCTGCGCCGGACAAGCCAGCGCTGGCCTTGAGCGAGTGCCGGGTGCGAAATGTCGAGAACGCGGTCCGCTGCGCGACCCTGCCGGTGATTGAAAACCGCGCCACCGGCCAGGGACGCAAGATCGACATCAACATCGTGGTGCTGCCGGCCACCGCGCGCATCAAGGAGCCGGACCCGGTGTTCCTGTTCGCCGGCGGGCCGGGCCAGGCGGCCGGTGACCTCGCGCAGCAGGCGCTGGCGATACTGGGCGGCCTGAATGCCAAGCGCGACATCGTGCTGGTCGACCAGCGCGGCACCGGAAAATCCAACGGGTTGAACTGCAAGCCCGCTGAGGCGGAGTTGATCCAGACCATCGACGCCGGACGCCGCGAACAGTTGAGCCGCAAACTGCTGGCCGACTGCCGCGAGCAACTGGCCGCGCGCGCCGACCTGACCCAGTACACCACCACGATCGCGATGGCGGACATCGACGAGGTGCGCGCTGCGCTGGGCTACGACACCATCAACCTGTGGGGCGGCTCGTATGGAACGCGGGCCGCGATGGAGTACCTGCGGCGCTATCCGAACCGTGTGCGCAGCGTGGTGATCGACGGCGTCGCTCCGCCGTCGCTGGCGCTGCCGGCGACCTTCGCCCGCGATGCCGGCAATGCGTACCGCAAGATGCTCTCCGCCTGCGAGCAGGACCCGGCCTGCGCGTCACGTTATGCCGGCGTCGGCGCACAGGTCGATGAGCTTTTGGCCGGCCTCGAGCGGCAGCCGCGCAAGCTGACGCTTGCCGATCCGCTGACCGGCAACCCGCGCGACATGGCACTGACGCGCGATGGCGTCCTCGGCGCCATTTTTTCCACGCTCTATGCACCCGAGCTGTCCGCGTTGCTGCCGGATGCGCTGTCGCACGCGCGGCAGGGTAATTTCGGCCCGCTGATGGCGATGTCCGCCGCCTTCACCGACGGCATGGAAGACAAGATGGCCATCGGCATGCGCTTTGCCGTGGTCTGCGCCGAGGACGTGCCGCGCTATGCCGGCCGGCAGACCGGATCCGCGGCGCTGGCGCCGTTCGGCGTCCTGTTCGAGCGCGAATTTGCCCGGGCTTGCGAAGCCTGGCCGCGCGGCGAGATGGCAAAGGACTTCGATCAGCCGGTAGTTTCCGCGAAGCCGGTGCTGATCCTGAGCGGCGGGCTGGACCCGGTCACGCCGCCGTCGTTCGGCGATGAGGTGAAGCAGTCGTTCTCCAATGCGTTGCACCTGGTTGCGCCCAACGTCGGCCACGGCGTCAGCGGCCGCGGTTGTGCGCCGAAGCTGATCAAGAAATTTGTCGAGACCGCCAGCGTGGCCGGGCTCGACGGAAAATGTCTCGAGCGGCTGCCGCGCCCGACCTTCTATCAACCGATGAAACTGCGTGAACCAGGCGGCACGACGCCCGCCGACAGCCGCAAGAGCGAGGCCGCCAAATGATTGAAGTCCGCAACCTGAAGAAACAGTTCGGTACGGTGCGCGCGGTCGACGGCGTCTCGTTCACGGCGCCTGGCGGCGCCATCACCGGCCTGCTGGGGCCGAACGGCGCCGGCAAGACCACCACCATCCGCATGATCGGCACCCTGGTGTCGATCGACAGCGGCAGCGTCACCATTGACGGCCTCGATGTGTCGCGCGATGCCGACGGCGCCCGTCGCGCCTGCGGGCTGCTGACCGACTCGCGCGGGCTCTACACGCGCATGACGGCACGCGAGAACATCCGCTATTACGCCGAGCTGCGCGGCATCGATGCCGCCCGGTCGGAGCGCACCCTGGCGCGATTCGCCGAGTGGCTCGACATGAAGGAGCTGCTCGACCGCCGCACCGAGGGGTTTTCGCAGGGCGAGCGGATGAAGGTCGCCATCACCCGCGCGCTGATCCACGAACCCGGCACCGTGATCCTCGACGAGCCGACCAACGGCCTCGACGTGATGAGCACGCGCGCGCTGCGCGATCTGATCAAGCGGCTCAAGGCCGAGGGCCAGACGGTGATGTTCTCCAGCCACGTGATGCAGGAAGTCGCCGCCCTCTGCGACGAGATCATCATCATCGCCCATGGCCGGGTGACCGCGCAGGGCAGCACCCGCCAGTTGCTCGAACAGAGCGGCCGGGACAACCTCGAGGACGCCTTCGTCGCGCTGGCCGGGATTCCGCATGACCACCAGGAGGCCGCATGATGATTTCCACCGTGCTCACGGTCTGCCGCAAGGAACTGGTCGATCACCTGCGCGACAAGCGCACCGCAACCATGATTTTCCTGCTGTCGATCGCGATGGGACCGATCGTGCTGTTCGGCTTTGCCCAGTTCATCGCCAGCATCGAGAAGAAAGCCGAGGCGCGCGAGGTGTTCGTGCTGGGCAAGGAAAACGCGCCGCAGCTGGAAAATTACTTCGCCCGCCAGGACATCACGATCAAGGACCCCAAGCCCGATTTTCGCGACCTGATCAAGACCGGCAAGCATGACCCGGTGCTGGTGATCCCGAAGGACTTCCAGGAAAAGTTCCTCACCGGCAATGCCGATGTCGAACTGGTGTACGACGATACGCGGCAGGATTCGGGCAATGTGTCGATCGGCGTGCTGCGCCGACTGATGCGCGGCTTCAATGCCGAGGTCACCAACCAGCGCCTGATGGCGCGCGGCGTGTCGCCGCAGATTGCGCGGGCGGTGGAGGTGCGCGACGTCAACATGGGCACCGCCGCGCAGCGTGCCGCGCAGTTGCTGTTCATGATCCCGTTCATCACCCTGATCGTCTGCGTCACCGGCTGCACCGCGGTGGCCATCGACATGACCGCCGGCGAGCGCGAGCGCGGCTCGATGGAGCCGCTGCTGATGAACCCGGTCGATCGCAGCGCGCTGGTGACCGGCAAGTGGCTGGCAGTGGGCATCTACGGCATCGGCGTGGTGGCATTGACCCTGGCCGGCTTTGCCATCACGCTCAAGTTCCTGCCGATGCCGAAGCTGGAGACGGTGATGTCGATCACCTGGCTGCAGTTCGCCGGCTTTGGCGTCACCATGCTGTCGTTTGCGCCGGCCATGGGTGCGTTGCAGATGCTGATTGCCACTTACGGCCGCACCTTCAAGGAAGCGCAGACCTATGTCAGCTACCTGATCACGGCGGTGTCGATGCTGCCGGCGCTGACCATCTTTGCCCAACTCAAGGATGCGACCTGGCAGCTGTTCGTGCCGATGCTGGGACAGCTGATGGTGATCACGCGCATCCTGCGCGGCGACCCGGTCGACGCGATGCACTTCCTGATCCCGCTCGCCATCAACGCCGCCATCACGCTGGTGTCGATCATGGTGATCTCGTCGCTGCTGACAAAGGAAAAGATCATTTTCGGCCGCGCCTAGGCTGGCTGCCTGCGCGGCCGCCGTCCGCAGCCGCGCAGGCAAGCGGTGTCCGGCCGCGTGTCAAGGTTGCGGCGCGAAAATAACCGCGCGCCTTTTCGTATCATTGCGCCGGCGGGCCGCGACCCGCACGGTATCATCGCGGCATGTCTGAATTACGAGAACTGTTTGGCCCCGACGGCCCGCTGGCGCGGCGGATAGACGGTTACCGTCATCGCGACAGCCAGATCGAGATGGCGGAGAAAATCGGCGCCGCCATCGATCGCGCCGGGGTCCTGATCGCCGAGGCCGGCACCGGCACCGGCAAGACCTTTGCCTACCTGGTGCCGGCGTTGCGATCCGGCGGCAAGGTGATCATCTCCACCGGCACCAAGACCTTGCAGGACCAGCTGTTTCACCGCGACATTCCAACCGTGATCGCGGCACTCGGCATCCCGGTCAGCACCGCGCTGCTGAAGGGGCGGGCCAACTATGTCTGCCTGCATCACCTCGACAGCGCCATCGCCGATGGCCGCTTCCTCAACCGCGAGGACGTGCGCAATGTCCACGTCATCCGCCGCTTCGCCGACCGTTGCCTGAGCGGCGGCGGCAGCGGCGACAAATCCGAACTGCCGGATGTGCCGGAGCGCTCCAGCGCGTGGGGCATGGCGGTATCGACGCGGGAAAACTGCCTCGGCTCGCAGTGCAGCCAGCACGAGCAGTGCTTCCTGATGAAGGCGCGCAAGGCGGCGCTGGCGGCGGAAGTGGTGGTGGTCAATCACCACCTGTTCTTCGCCGACCTGGTGCTCAAGGACGATGGCGCGCAGGACCTGCTGCCGGCCTGCAACACGGTGATATTCGACGAAGCCCACCAGTTGCCGGAAACCGCCACCATGTTTTTCGGCGAGGTGGTGACGACCTCGCAGCTGACCGAACTGGCGCGCGACGCGCGGCTGATGGGCATCGAGCACGCCGGCGATTTCAAGGACCTGCAGGAAGCCGCGCTGACGCTGGACAAGGCCGCACGCGACCTGCGCCTGGTGATGAAGGAGGACAGCGCCCGCCTGCCGGGCCAGGCGGTGGCGGTGCGCGACGGCTTCGATGCCGCCTTCACCGATACCCAGGAAAAACTGTCCGAGCTGCGCGAAATGCTGGAAAGCCAGTCGGGGCGCGCGCAGGAACTGGCCAACTGCCTGGAACGTGCCGACGAGTTCGCATCGCGCATGGCCGGCTGGCGCGGCGACGGCAAGGATGGTCCGGTCGAAGGCTTCATCCGCTGGGCCGAAGTGTTCGGCCATTCGCTGGCGTTCCACCTGACGCCGCTGTCGGTGGCCAGCGTATTCCGTGAACAGGTGTTCGCGCAGAAGCGGGCGTGGATTTTCACCTCGGCCACCCTGGCGGTCAAAGGCGAGTTCAGTCATTACCAGAATGAACTGGGCCTGACCGACGAGGAGCGGGCCGGCGATTTCGAGGATGACGCTTTCAACGAGCGCCGGGTCGAAACCGCCGCCTGGGCGTCGCCGTTCGATTATCCGAACCAGGCGCTGTTGTATGTGCCGGAAAAAATGCCGGCGCCCAACACGCCTGAGCACACCGAGGCGGTGGTGACGGCAGCATTGCCGCTGATCGAGGCCGCGGCCGGCCGCACCTTCCTGCTGTTTACGTCGTTACGCGCGATGGACCGCGCCTACGGCATGCTGAAGGATCAGTGGCAGCAGCGCGGCTGGGAGTTTCCGCTGATGGTGCAGGGCGAGGGCACCCGCACCGAATTGCTCGACCGCTTTCGCAAGCTGGGTAACGCCGTGCTGGTGGCCAGCCACTCGTTCTGGGAAGGCGTCGATGTGAAGGGCGACGCGCTGTCGATGGTGGTAATCGACAAGCTGCCGTTTGCGCCGCCCGACGATCCGGTGCTGGCGGCGCGCATCGAGGCCATCACCCAGGCCGGCGGCAACGCGTTCATGCAGTACCAGGTGCCGCATGCCGCCATCACGCTCAAGCAGGGTGCCGGGCGGCTGATCCGCGACGAGACCGATCGCGGCGTGTTGATGATCTGCGACCCGCGGCTGGTGGAAAAGCCCTACGGACGGCGGATCTGGCAAAGCCTGCCGCCGATGAAGCGCACGCGGCATGAAGCGGAAGCCGTTGCGTTCTTTGCCGCGTCGCAGATAGAGAAACCCTAGCACTGGCGCGGCTTCCAGGCCAAAAATGGCTGGAACAGCGCGCCAGTGCTGGAGTCTTGTTCGTCGCGAGCCTACTTCGCCGGCGGCAGCTTGCCTGCCAGCGCGCTGTCCAGCTGGGCCGCGAATGCCGCGTCGTTCACGTCGCGTCGTGCCTCGGCCGCGATGCGCGCCGCCTCCTTGGGCTTGTCGTTCAATACCAGCAACGCCACCAGGATGCTCGACTCGCGCGTGAAGCTGTCGCGGATCACCGGCAAGGCGTCCCTGATCGGCTGGTTGCCCTGGGCCGCCATGTCCGAATACTGGCGCCAGCTCTGACGCAGGTTGGCAAACACGGCATCGGCATCGACATACTTGGCGCACAGCTTGTACTGGCCGGCGGCCAGCAGCGCCTCCTGGGCATGGTGGTAGACCCGCTGCGCCCGCTCGGGGTGGCTGGCGTCCAGTTTCTGGAACAGCTGGACCGTGCGCGGCAATTCACCAAGGCTTTTATTCAGCGCCATGGCATCGATGAACCAGTGCTCCGTGTCGGTTTTCTCCAGCGCCTGCTGCTCGGCCTGGTCGCGCGCGGTGACCAGCAAGGCGCGTGCCGGCGGGTAGTCGCCGGCCAGTGTCGTCAGTTCGGCAAGTCCGGCGCCCAGCCACAGCGGATGCTGGGCGGCACCGGCCTGGTGGACATAGCCGTGCATCCAGGTGTGCTTCAGCAGCGCGACTTCGACGCGCTTGGCATGCCGGTCGACCGTCGCATCGACCAGGATCGTGGTCATGTCCGGATTCGCCGGCGCGGTCCAGGTGGTCGGATTGCAGGCGCACAACAGGCAGACGGTCAGGCTTGCGATGGCGGTGGAACAGGCGCGGTGGCGAAAAGTCATGAATGCGGCTCGAAGGTTGTCGGAACCCACGGATACTGGACGAGGTGCCGGCGCGAGTCAATGCGCGCAGCCATGGCGCGGGCGAGCGGCACGGCTGCGCCGGCCTAGGCCTAGCCGTCGCGTGCCACCACCCGAATTCCGTCGGCCAATGCGTTGCCCGGGAACCGCACCACCCGTTCGCCGGCGCGGACGCCGTCCAGCACCTGGGCCTGGGTGGCGTTGCGCTGACCGATGCTGACCTTGCGTTCGCGCGCCTTGCCGTCTTCCACCACGAACAGGTGCCAGGCCTCGCCGACGCGAAACAGGCTGCTGGCCGGCACCATGACGGTGTCCGCCGCCGACCAGACCACGATGCGTACTTCGGCGCGATAGCCGTCGCCCAGTCCGTCGGCCGGGCTGAGCGGATCGATCGGGTCACCGATGATGTTGACGCGCTGTTCCTCGATGCCCAGTGCGGAGACCTTGGTGAACGCCTCCGGTTCGACCGTGCGCACCGTCGCGCGCAGGGTCTTGCCGCCGCCCCACTGCTCCAGGCGCATCTCGGCGCCGGGGCGGACCTTGACCGCGTCGGCCGACAGGACATCGACCAGCACCTCGAACCGCGACGGATCGCCGATGGTGACCAGCGGCGTGCCGGCGGCGACCGTGCGGGCGCTCTTTTCGTGGATCCGCAGCACCTGGCCGTCGACCGCCGCCACCAGTTCCACGCTGCGCCGCTCGCCGCCCGCGGCCACCGGCAACGCGGCCTGCATCGCCTTCACGTCGGCATGCGCCGCTTCCTCGCGCGCTTTTGCCGCGCGCAGTTCCGCGCGGCCGTTGACATCGGCATTGCGGGCGCGATCGACCGCTTGCGGCGACATGAAGCCCTGTGCCACCAGTTTTTCCAGCCGCGCCAGTTCGCCGGCCGCCAGCTTCTGGTCGGATGCCGCCCGCTGTACGCCCAGGGTGGCGGCACGGGCCAGCGCGCGTGCCGCGTCCAGCCGCGCCTGCGCTTCCTCGCGCTGCCGCGCGTCGAGCGCCAGCGGCCGCAGCAGCGCCACCCGCTGCCCCTTGCGCACGCGGTCGCCGTCATGCAGTTCGATCCGTTCCAGTTCGGCCGCCACCGGCGCCGCAATGACATACCGGTCGTGCACCCGAAGCTGGCCCTGGTTGTCGACCGTCACCTGCATCGGCCCGCTCAGTACCGGGCTGATTTCGGTTTCGACCGGTGCTGGCCGCATCATCCACCACAGCAGCAGGGCTGCTGCCGCGGCGGCCAGCAGGGTCACGCTCCATTTCACGCGTTGCGCGGCAAAGCGTGCCGGCAGGCCGCGAGGGTTCGGGGGGTTCGATGCCGTCATATCACCATCCTATTCGCGCGTCTTGAGAACTTCAATCAGGTCGAGGCGCTGCACCTTGCGCCATACCAGCAGGGCGGACGCCACCGCCGCCAGCAGCACCACACCGACCGAGAGGCCAATGGTCCGGGCGCTGACCACCACCGGCAGGCGGAACAGGTCGGTGGAAAACAGCACGCTCAGCCACAGCATCAGCAGGTAACCGAGCGCCACGCCCAGCGGCAGCGCCACCAGCGTCACCAGTGCCTGCTGGCCCAGCAGCAGCCGTCCCACCGCGCCGCGCGAGAAACCGAGGATGCGCAGGCTGGCCAGTTCGACCGCGCGTTCCGACAGCGCGATGCGCGCCGAGTTGTAGATCACACCGGCGGCGATGGCGCAGGCGAACAGCATCAGGATGGCGGTGCTCATGGTCAGGTTTTCGGCCACGGTCCGGATGAAGCTCTGCAGCATGTTCTCGCGCAGGAACACGCTGGCGATGCCGGGCGTGGTCTTCAGTTGCCGGTACAGCGGGGCGCGCTCAAGCGGGTCGATTGCCAGGAAGGCGCCGCTGATCGCCTCGCTGTCGCGCATCGCCACCGCCATCGCCCGCGCATCCATGTAGGCCGAGGTGCCGATCATTTCGTCGACGATGCGCGTCACCTCGACCTCGGCGGTGACGCGGCGGCCGTCGAGGAATTCCACCGAAACCTGGTCGCCGAGGGTTGCGCCGAGCACCTTGGCCAGCTGGCGTGTCAGCACCAGGCCGCGGTCCGGCAGCAGCACCGGTCGCTCCTGCTGGTCGAGGATCTGCCGCAGCTGGTGCCCCGGATACAGGCCGGTGATCGCGGTGCGCTTTTCGCGATGACGGAACTTGAGCTTGACCGCGGCGGCACGGAACGGCTCGACCCGCAGCACGCCCGGCATCGCGGCGATGCTGTGCACCGCACCGGTGTCCTTCAGCTCGTTGAAGGCGAGGGTGATGTCGTCCCGCTGCGCGGTGCGGAAGGTGACGCGGATGATTTCGTCCAGCGCGTCGTAGGAGTAGCGGCCGATCATGATCAGCGACAGCGACAGCGCGATGCCCAGCACCGACAGCGCGGTCTTGAGCGGCTTGCGCGTCAGGTCGCGCAGCACCATGCGCAGTGCCACCGGCACCATGGCCATCAGGCCGGCGCGCTGTAGCGCACCGTGCGCATAGCGTACCGGCGCCTCGGCGCGCAGGCCCTCGGCCGGTGACAGCTTCAGCACCCGGCGTATCGCCAGGATCGAGCCGACACAGGCGGCGGCGGCCGCGATCGCCACCGCCGCCAGCGTGGTGGAGAGCGAAAGCGAGAATGCCAGTTGCGGCAGGTGAAAAAAATTGGTGTACAGCTCTGCCAGGCCGGCGCCCAGCCATGCGCCCAGCGCGATCCCGGCCACACCGCCGGTGAACACCGCCGCCAGCGCGAACTTGAGATAGAACAGGCCGATGCTGGAATCAGCGTAACCGAAGCTTTTCAGCAGCGCGATCTGGCCGCGCTGGAGCGCGGTCAGCCGCAGCAGCACGTTGTGGATCAGGAACGCGGCGACCGCGAGGAAGATCGCCGGCAGCACGTTGGCGGTGACGCGGTCCTGCGCGATCTCGTCGGACAGCATGCGATGCGACGACTGGTATTCGCGGCCGTAGGCGCCGAGGCAGCCGTACGGCGCAAGCACCCGGTCCAGCGTCTCGATCACCACCTGCTCGCTGGCATGCGGCGCCAGCGTGATGGCCAGGTCGTTGAATGCATCGCGCAGGCCCATGGTGCCGGCCAGCGCACGGTACTCCATCCAGGCGATGCCGAAGCGGCGATTGTCCGGGAAGGTGTCGCCGCGTGCTTCGTTGACGAACTCCGGTGAGATGGCGATACCGACAATGTTGAGGCGCTCGCGGCGGCCATTGATGACGGCATGGAATGTATCGCCCGGCTGGAGCTGGTTGGCGGTGGCGAAGGCCTCGCTGACCAGCACCTCGTTGCGCGCACCGGGCTCGATGTAGCGGCCGCGGCGCACCTCGATCCGGTTGAGTCCGCTGCGGTAGGTGGCGGGGATCGAGACCAGGCGAGTGGTGGCGGGTTCATCGAGGCCGGGGATGTCCGCCATGGCATCGAACACCACGCGGCCCTCGGCGTCGGCCACGCCGGGAATTTCGCGCAGGCGCGACAGCAGCGTCAGTGGCGCGCGCTTGACACTCGCGAACACGTCGGCGAATCGGCCGTTGTCGTAATAGCTGGCCTGTGCCCGCACCAGCGCCTCGTAGGAGCCGCGCATTGTCACCAGTGTGGCGATGCCGCACATCGCCACGATTGCCACCGCCAGCACCTGGCCGCGCATCCGCCACAGGTCGCCCAGCAGCTTGCGGTCCAGGGTGTTGCCGCGGCGAGTCACCACTGGATCGCCTCCGCGCCGATCCGCGTCTGGTTGGTAACGACGCGCGCGATCTCGCCGCTGGACAGGTACACCACCCGGTGCGCCATGCCGGCAATGGCGGCGTTGTGGGTGATGATCGCCACCGTGGTGCCGAGCTCGCGGTTGACCCGGTCGAGCACATCGAGCACCATTTTGCCGGTCTGGTAGTCGAGTGCGCCTGTTGGCTCGTCGCACAGCAGCACGTCGGGGCGCTTGGCCACGGCGCGGGCGATCGCCACCCGCTGCTGCTCGCCGCCGGACAGCTGCGACGGAAAGTGATCGATCCGATCACCCAGCCCGACCAGCCGCAACGCCTCGGCGGGATCGAGCGGGCTGTCGGCGATGTCGGTCACCAGTTGCACATTCTCGAGCGCGGTCAGGCTGGGAATCAGGTTGTAGAACTGGAACACGAAGCCGACATGCTCGCGGCGAAAGCGTGTCAAGGCATCGTCGCCGGCTTGCGTCAGGTCATGGTCGAGATAGACGAGGGTGCCGGTGGTCGGCGTGTCCAGCCCGCCGAGGATATTGAGCAGGGTGGACTTGCCGCTGCCGGAGGCGCCCAGCAGCACCATGAACTCGCCGCGGTAGAGGTCGAGGTTGACCTGCTTCAGGGCCAGCACATCGACCTCGCCCATGCGGTAGGTCTTGCCGACGCCGCGCAGGCGAAACACCACGTCGTTGGCGGGACGAAGCGTGGCGGGATTTGTACCAGCGGCAGGTTGTCGTTCGGACACGCGTTTCGGTTCGGCAGGTCTGAATCCGCTGGCGGCGGGGGCCGCTGCGGGTATTTATCATGCTACGGCACATTTGCACCGTGACCTTGATGATCCTCAACCACCGGGCAGACGCCGGGCGGGTCGATGCGCGTCGCGCCGCAGCGGCGGTTCCCGGCGATGCATTGGCGAACAAACTCCAGCACCGGCGCGGTTCCCGGACGCAAAATGCCTGCGAAGCCGCGCCAATGCTGGTGTTTGACCAGCCGAATCCTTGCGCAGCGCGCCATCCTGGCGAAACGCCAGCCGGCTACCGCGCGCCGGAATTAGCCGCTTTTGTGGCGGCGCACACAAATTCATTCGCGCTTCGAAAGCGCGGGCATAATGTGGCCGTGCTGAATACTCCACTCACCTATTTTCGCCTTTCGCGCGGCCCGTTCGCTGCTGCTGCGCGGCTGGCGGCATGCCTTTGTCTGCTGGCCGCCGCGCCTGCGCTGGCGCTGGATGCGAAAAAGCCGCTGAGCGACCTGATGCACCAGTCCTGGTCGGTCGATGACGGCCTGCCGCACAGCACCGTGCGCGCGGTGGCGCAAACCAGCGACGGCTATCTCTGGTTTGCCACCCACGAGGGTGCTGCGCGGTTCGACGGCTCGTCGTTCACGGTTTTCAATAGCGAGAACGCACCGGCACTGGCCGGCAACGGCGTGGCCTCGCTGCTGACGGCGCGCGACGGCAGCCTGATCCTGGGCCTGCGCGATACCGGGCTGGCACGATTTACCCGCGGCAAGTTCGAGACCCTGAATCCCAACGGCGACGTGCCGGCCGGCACCGTCTATCACCTGGCGGAGGAGGCCGACGGCACCATCTGGGCCGCCATTGCCACCACCGGCCTGATCCGGATCACGCCCGGCAAGGTGCAACTGTTCACCACTGCCGACGGCTTGCCCGCCAACAGCATCAGTGCGCTGCGTTTGCTGGCCAATGGCGAGTTGCTGATCGGCACCCACAACGGGCTCGCTGTCCGGCGTGACGGCAAGTTCATCCGCAATCCGACTGCCAGTTGGCTGGATGGCGCGAGCATCGCCGCGATTGCCGAGGATCGCGACCGGCGCTTGTGGGTGGCGACCAACGGCCAGGGGATTGCCGTGCGCGAGGGCAGCCTGATCCGCCGTTTCGCCCAGCGCGAGGGTCTGATGACCGAGGCACTGACGCGCATTACGGTGGATCGCAACGGCGGGGTCTGGGTCGGATCGCTGGAAGGCATCTACCGCCTCACCGGCGAGCGCTTTGAGCGCTTCGCCACGCCGGACGGCTTTACCAACAACTATGTGCGCGATATTTTCGAGGACAGCGAAGGCAGCGTCTGGATCGGCACTGACAGCGGCATCAACCGGTTTCGCGATGCCACCATCACCACCTGGGGCATTCGCAAGGGACTGACCGAGGAATTTGCCCGCGCCGTCCTGGAAGACCGCAAGGGACGCGTCTGGGTGGCGACCTCGGACGGCCTGTTCGCCATCACCGCCACCACGGTAAAGCATTATGGCCGTGAGCAGGGGCTGGTCAGCGGCGCGGTGCTGTCGCTGGCCGAGGATGCGGGCGGCACGCTCTGGGTCGGCACCAATGGCGGCGGCATCCACCGGCTGGTCGGCGACCGGTTCGACGTGCAGTCGGACGAACTGGGTATCGCCGTGGTGCCGGTGCGGGCCATCCTGCCGGCGCGCGACGGCACGCTTTGGGTTGGCACCAGTACCGGGCTGGTGCGCGGGTCGTGGAAAAAGCCGGTGCCGCCGCGGGTGATGCGACTCGGCGACGGCCTGCCAAGCGACCAGGTCAGCGCCCTGTACGAAGACCGCAGCGGCAGGCTGTGGGTCGGCACCCGCGGGGGCCTCGGTGTCATGGAAGCCGGCACCGATACCATCACCACTGCCGGGCTCGGTATCGATGGCACCGTGCTGGCCATCAATGGCGACACCGAAAACCGGGTCTGGATCAGCACCGGCAACGGCATCGCTTTCGTCCGCTCGACCGCTTCCGGCCACCAGGTGCGCAAGCTGCTGCCGTCCGAGGGACTGCCGGCCCAGGCCTACTTCAGCGCCATCGACGACCTGGCCGGCCACATCTGGACCTGCGGCAACCGCGGCATGATCAAGATCGCCAAGTCGCAGCTCGATGAACTGCTCGCCGGCAAGCGGCAAAAGATCGAACCGTCTTTTTATGGCCGCGCCGAAGGCATGGCAACCGCGCAATGCAACGGCGCGTCGCAACCGGCGGGCTGGCGCGCGCGCGATGGCCGGCTGATGTTTCCCACCGCCCGCGGCGTGGCCGTCGCCGAACCCGGGCGCGAGGCGGCGCGCGACCTGCGCGCCCCGCCGGTCCATATCAAGGACGTGCTGATCGACACCGAGCGCATCACGCTTGGCGTCGACCGGCGGATCGAGATTCCGCCCGGCAAGCACCGGGTGGAAATCTCCTACGTCGGCCTGAGCATGGCCGACCCGGAAAAAGTCCGCTACCGCTACCAGTTGCAGGGCTTTGATCCGGACTGGGTCGAGGCCGGCCGCGAGGCAAAGGCGGTGTACACCAACATTACCCCGGGCCAGTACCAGTTCCAGGTGATCACGTCGCGCCAGGGCGGTCCCTGGAGCACCCAGGGCGCGACCCTGACGGTCGAGCAGCGGCCGCAGGTTTATGAGACGGCCTGGTTTCGCATCGCGGCATCGCTGTTGATCATATTCGCCGGGCTGGCGGTCTATCGCGGCCGGATCGCCCAGCTCAATGCGCAGGGCCGCCTGCTGCAGCAGATGGTGGACGAGCGCACCCAGGCGCTGGAGAAGGAAAAGCAGAAGCTCGAATCGGCAAACAATGAAAAGGCCCACCTGCTGATCCAGGTTGCCGACGCCGCCAAGGCCTATGAAAAACTGTCCAAGGAAGACAGCCTGACGGGGCTGTCCAACCGCCGCGAGCTGGATCGTTTCCTGGCCACCGAGTTCGAGCGGGCGGTGCGCGCGCGCCGGCCGCTGACGGTGGCGTTGGCAGATCTCGATTACTTCAAGAAGATCAACGATTTGCACTCGCATGCGGTGGGCGACGAGGTGTTGCGTGAAGTCGCGCAGATCCTGCGTGCGGGCTGCCGCAGCATCGATATGGTCGGCCGCTACGGCGGCGAGGAGTTCCTGCTGGTGCTGCCGGAAACCGGCATCGAGGACGCCACGCAAATTTGCGAACGCCTGCGGGTCGCCATCGAAAGCCACGACTGGTCCGGCAAGGGCACCGGCCTGCGCGTGACGATGAGCTTCGGCCTGGCTGCGCTGGCCGACGAGCCGACCCATGAGCGCCTGCTGGCCATCGCCGACCAGCGCCTGTATGCCGCCAAGGAAGCCGGGCGCAACCGCATCGTCGCCTGATCGCAGATCCTGTCGGCGGCGACGCCGGAAATGACAAAGGGCGCACCGCGGTGCGCCCTTTGCGTTGCGGTGCCGCTGGTTACTTGCTGAGGCACTCTTTCATGAAGGCCTTGCGCTCATCGCCCTTCTTGTCCTTGGCGTCGGCGTTGCAGGTTTTCATCTTGTTCTGCTGCGCGGTTTTGGCGTCGGATTCCTTTTTCAGGCATTCCTTCATGAACGCCTTGCGCTCATCGCCTTTCTTGTCGCCGGCGTCCTTGTTGCAGGCGCCCATCTTGGTTTGCTGCGCGGTCTTTGCCGGGGCCGGGTCGGCGGCAACGGCAGAGCCGGCGGCAAACGGCAGGGCGACAATCAGGGCTGCGATCAGTTTTTTCATGTGATTCTCCTGGATGATTTGAGTGAGTAACGGTGCATGGCGCTGGCCACCGTCGCTACACAACGCCGGGGTTGTCGCCACCCAGCAAACGGGCCAGGCGGCGCCGGGGTTGACCGCTGCGGCGAAAACTGTCGACGCCGATCGGTTTGGCGCCGGCGTTGCCGGCCGGTAGCGCCATATCAGGCCGCCGCGGTCACCTGAACCGGCAGGCCGTTCAGCGCCGCGTTGCCGGATATGGCATCCAGCAGGGCGTGGTCGCTGAGGTCGTTATAGCTGACGCCGGCGTGCTGCTGCGCCAGGTGCAGGCGGGTGCCGCTGCGGTCATGGCCAAAACCATGCGGCAGGCAGACCACCCCCGGCATCACCGCGGGCGAGGCTTCCAGCTCGACCCGGATACTGCCGATTCGCGACGCGATCTCCACCAGCTGGCCGCTCCGCAGGCCACGCGCGGCGACATCGTCCGGATGCATCATCAGGTGATGGCGCGGCTTGCCTTTGACCAGGCGATGATAGTTGTGCATCCAGGAATTATTGCTGCGCACGTGGCGCCGGCCGATCAGTTGCAGCGGGGCGCCCGGCGCTGGCGCCAGCAGGTCGCGGTTGAAGCGCGCCATGTCGGCCAGCATCGGAGGCGGCGCGCAATCGATCTGCCGGTCGGCGGTTTCGATGCGGCCGGCCAGCGACGGCTGCAGCGGACCGAGGTCGATGCCGTGCGGTGCAAGCCGCAACGATGCCACGCTTTGGCCCTGGCTTTGCGGGCTTTTCGCCAGCATGCCGCCGACGATGTGTTCGAGCGCAGGCAGGGGGGTGAAATCGCGTCCCAGCCTGGCGGCCAGCCGCTGGCCGATGCCGGCAAAGATTTCCCAGTCGTAGCGCTCGTCGTCCGGGCGCGCCCACAGCGCGTCGTT
>CAYQKN010000037.1:27543-30699 GCA_964417885.1 uncultured Burkholderiales bacterium
CCGGGGGTGAGAATTTCCTCGGCCAGGGTGGCGACCGGCAGCTCGCCGCCGGACTCCGGCAGGCCGCGTACGCGCGATGCCCACTTGGCGTGGTGACCGGGGCGGGTGCCCGGTCCCGAGATCGGGATCAGCGGCGTGGTCGCCATGGTGCCGCCTTCGCGATCGAGGTTGCCGGTGACGATATTGAGCAGTTGCACCAGCCATTGCGCCAGGGTGCCGAACGGCTGCAGGCAGGCGCCGATGCGGCCATAGGCGATTGCCGACCTTGCATGGGCGAATTCGCGCGCCATGCGCACAATCTGGTCCGCGCCGATGCCGGTCACGGCGGCCGCGGCGGCCGGCGTCACGTGCGCAATGGCCGCAAGGGCGGCGTCGAGATTTTTCAGCGGCAGCGCGGGGTTCGGCTTGAACGCACCATCGCCGCGGATCACGTTGATCATCGCCATCAGCAGCGCGGCATCGCTGCCCGGGCGGATGAAATGGTGTTCGCTGGCCATCTCCGCCGTTTCGCTGCGCCGCGGGTCGACCACCACCACCTTGCCGCCGCGCGACTGGATCGCCTTCAGCCGCCGGGCGACGTCCGGCACCGTCATCATGCTGCCATTGGAGGCGATCGGGTTGCCGCCCAGGATCAGGAAATGGTCGGTGCGATCGATGTCCGGGATCGGAATCAGGAACTGGTGGCCGAACATCAGCAACGAGGTCAGCTGCTGCGGCAGCTGGTCCACCGATGAGGCGCTGAACGCACTGCGGGTTTTCAGCAGGCGCGCGAAATGCTGGATGCCCAGCAGTGTGCCCAGATTGTGCACCGAGGGATTGCCGGCATAGAAACCGACCGCGTTGTTGCCGTGCTGCTGGATCAGCGTGGCCAGCTGCTCCGCCGCCAGTTCAAATGCCTCGTCCCAGCCGATCTGCTGCCAGCTGTCCCCGCTGCGTTTCATCGGCTGCCGCAATCGATCCGGATCCTCATGGATGTCCTTCAGCGCGACCGCCTTGGGACAAATGTGGCCGTGGCTGAACGGATCGGCGTCGTCACCGCGGATCGAGACGATGCGGTCGCCGTCGAGCTTGAATTCAAGGCCGCAGATCGCTTCGCACAGGTTGCAGGCGCGGTAGGCGGTACGGGTGGTGTTCTGCGGCATGTTTCCTCCGGTTGTGACAGGCGCGGCATGATCCTGCCGCTGGCTGAAATGTACACGATTGATCGGTGTGGCGACCCGCCCGGTGGTAAAATGCATCAGTCATCAGGGAGTAGCCTCCTTCCATCAGTGAAGGGATTGCGTCAACACACTTGGCCCCGGCCATGGCGCAATCGATCAGTCGATTTGGCGAGACTTTTGACATGCAATGCCGTTCGGAGTCGGACGGGCGCTGCATGTCATCTGTCATGTTCGTCCGACTCGCCAGGGCACTTCATGGATGCATTCCTCGTTTCAACACTGGTGGTCGCGGTCGGCGAGATCGGCGACAAGACCCAGTTGCTCGCATTGTTGCTGGCCGCGCGTTTCCGCCGGCCGCTCCCCATCATTCTCGGCATTTTTTTCGCCACCATCCTCAACCACGGCCTGGCCGGGGTGGTCGGCGAGCTGATCCGGTCGGCCCTCAGCCCGGAATTGCTGCGCTGGCTGCTGGGGCTGTCGTTCATCGGCATTGCGCTGTGGGCGCTCAAGCCCGACACGCTGGATGACGAACCGCGCGCGCAATCCAGCTACGGCGTGTTTGCGCTGACCTTCATCACCTTTTTCTTTGCCGAGATGGGTGACAAGACGCAGTTGGCAACCGTGGCGCTGGCGGCCAAGTATCCCGACCTGCTGCAGGTGGTTGCCGGCACCACACTGGGGATGCTGATTGCGGACGTGCCGGCGGTGATTCTCGGCGAGAAGGCGGCGCCAAAGCTGCCGCTGAAGGCAATCCGCATCGTTGCCGCCTGCATTTTTGCGCTGCTCGGTGTGCTGGTGCTGTTTGGCCTGTCGATCGGCTGACCATGTTGCCGGTCGAGCAGGCGGCGGCGTCAGGCGCCGTTCAGGCCGATTGAAAAGCCGGACCGGTCAATGGCGAGACGGGCCGGGGCGCCGACCGGCAGCGTGAGCTTTTTCGCCACGTGTCCAAACGGCAGGCCGGTCAGTACCGGGATCGTCAGCAGCGTGCGCAGTGTTTCCACCACGTGTTCCACCGAATACGGAAAACGTCCCGCCTCGGGCTCGCAATCGCTGAAGTCGCCAAGCACGATGGCGCGCTGCCGCTGCAGGATGCCGGCATGAAACAGCTGCATGAACATGCGCTCAATGGCGTAGGGCTGCTCGGTGACTTCCTCGACAAACAGGATGCCGCCGTCGATTGCCGGCATGTAGGGGGTGCCGGTCAGGTGGGCGATCAGCGACAGGTTGCTGCCCCACAGCGGCCCGCGAATATCCTCGGGCGCATAGCCATGCTCACAGGTGAATGGCCCGGCCAGCAGTGGCTCCCCGCGCAGCACCGGCCAGCAATGCGCGTCCATGAAGTCATGGTCAGCCTGGATTTCAGCCGGGTCATCGGCGCCGCCGAAGTCAATGGCCGCGCCGGGACCGGCGTAGGTTACCAGCTGCGCCTTCGCCAGCGCGCCCAGGTTGAGGGCGGTGAAGTCGCTGAAGCCGATCAGCGGCTTGCGGGCCGCGGCCACCAGTGGCCAGTCGACGCGGTGCAGCAGTCGCGACCAGCCGTAGCCGCCGCGAATCATCATCAGGCCGTCAATCGCCGGATCGGCCAAAAAACGGTGAAAGCTGGCGAGTCGCTCGTCATCGGTACCGGCAAAATAGCGCCACTGGCTGGCGGCCTCCGGCGCCACCACCACGCGGTAGCCGAGGTCCTGCAAACGCGCCACCGATTGTTCGTGGCGCGCGGCATGCACGACGCCGGATGGGGCGAACAGGCCGATGGTGGCCCCGGGCAGCAGCGGACGGGGCAGGGCGAAGGAAACAGGATGCATGCGGCCGGCAGGTCTCAGGGCTTCTGCCGCATTTCGTTGAAGGCAATCAGGTTGCCGTCCGGATCGCGCAGCACAAACCAGCGCTTGCCCCAGGCATTGTCCTCCGGCGCAATCACGATGTGATCGCCAACCGGAATCTGGGCAAAGCGGGAATCGGCGTCGTGGATGTCCAGGTGCACGGTCGGCGAATG
>CAYQKN010000038.1:0-22637 GCA_964417885.1 uncultured Burkholderiales bacterium
GTTGAGGATGTTGAGGCAGGTATACAGGGACACGGTCTTGCCCGAACCGGTCGGGCCGGTCACCAGCACCATGCCGTAGGGACGGCTGATGGCGTGCAGCAGGGCCGCCCGCTGCTCGGGCTCGTAGCCGAGCGCCTCGATGCCGAGAGTCGCGCTCGACGGATCGAGAATCCGCATACAAATCTTTTCGCCGAACAGGGTCGGCAGCGTCGAGACGCGAAAATCGATGGCGCGGGTGGCCGACAGCTTCAACTTCATGCGCCCGTCCTGCGGCACCCGCTTCTCGGAAATATCGAGCTTCGAAATGATCTTGATGCGCGAGGCCAGCTTTTCCTTGATCGCCAGCGGCGGCTGGGCGACGTCGTAGAGAATGCCGTCCATGCGGTAGCGGATGCGGAAGAATTTCTCGTAGGGTTCGAAGTGGATGTCGGATGCGCCGCCGTTGATCGCATCGATCAGCACCTTCTGCACATACTTGACCACCGGCGCGTCGTCGATTTCCTCCGGCGCACCGGCGCCGGATTCCGGCTGTGTCTCGTCGCCCGCGCCGAGGTCGATGCTGTCGAGCGCGGTGTCGTCGCCCATCAGCTGGTCGAGCGCCTTGGCCGAGGTCTCGCCGAAGCGCTTGATCAGGACCGCAAGCTTGTCTTCCTCGACCACCACCGGTTCAACGGTGGAGCCGGTGGCGAACTTGAGCTCGGACAGCAATTGCTCGTTGGTCGGGTCGGATAGTGCCAGGAACAGGCGATTGCCGCGCTTCAGCAGCGGGATCACCCGCTTTGAGGCGACCAGCTTGGTGTCGACCAGCGTCGTCGGCAGCATGTCCGCATCCACCGCCGACAGATCCAGCAGCGGCACGCCAAAGGTATTGGCGGCGAACAGCGCCACATCCTTGGTGGAAATCTTTTTCGACGCCACCAGCTGCTCGATAAACGTCACGCCCGCCTTGGTCGCCTCCGCCTGGATGGCGTTCGCGTCCGCCTGCACCAAGCGTCCCTGTTGAACGAGTGCGCGGCCCAGCGGGCTAAACGTGTTTGCGGCAACCGCAGCCATTCAGATTTCCTTGCCCCGGATCATTTCAGAGAAACTACATCATGCACTTACGCTAACACTTTGTAAAGAATCAGTTATTTTTCATTGAGTGCATTTTCTATCTGCCGCACCAGCGGCTCCGACTCCGGCGCCACCTTGCTGTCGAAACTCTGCACTTTGGTGCCGTTTGCCGAGATCAGGTATTTGTGGAAATTCCACTTCGGGCGCTCGCCGGTCGCCTTGAACAGCGCTTCATGCAGCGGATTGGCCTGCGGCGCGACCACCGAGGTCTTTTCCATCATCGGAAACTTGACCTTGTAGGTGCGTTCGCAGAAGTCAGCAACCTCGGCATTGCTGCCCGGTTCCTGGCGGCCGAAGTCATTGGCCGGAAAGCCGATCACCACCAGGCCGCGCTCGCGGTACTTGTCATAGATGGCCTGCAAGCCCTTGTACTGCTCGGTATAGCCGCAAAAACTCGCCGTATTCACGACCAGCACCACTTTTCCCCGATACTGGCACAGGTCCTGGGTTTTTCCCTGCAGGGATTTGAACTTGTAATTCAGCATCGACGGGCAATCCGCCGCCGCTGCCGGCGAACTAACCAAGGCGGCCACGGTCAGTGCCCCCAGCACGCGCAAAAGCTTCAACATTCCCATCTTTCCTCCACCGGCAACCGAAATGGCGCACACAGCCCATAAGGGTAACAAATCCAGCCTTCCACAGAAAACTTGTCTGCAATGCGGCCGGCCGATGAGCTGGCGAAAGAGCTGGGAAAAGAACTGGGAAAGCGTCAAATACTGCTCGGCCCGCTGTCGCGCCGCCCGCCCGCCGGCGGGCTTTTGAGCGCCGTGTCGAAACCCGCGCGAGGCAAATCCGTCCGCCACCTGGTCATGATCCTGGGCGACCAGCTCGATATCGACAGCGTCGCCCTGGCGGATATCGATCCGGCGCAGGACCTGGTACTGATGGCCGAGGTTGCCGCGGAATCCACCCACGTCTGGAGCAGCAAGCCGCGCAGCGCCTACTTCCTCGCCGCGATGCGCCAGTACCGCCGCGCGCTGGAGCAGAAAGGCCTGCCGGTCCATTACCTTGCCCTGGGCGAACACCGCTTCGACACCCTGGCGGATGTGCTGGCCGATGCGATCGCCAAATTCAAGCCGCGCAAAGTGGTCTTGGTCGAGCCCGGCGACTGGCGCGTCGAGCGCCAGCTCGAGACCGCCTGCGCGCAGTGCAACACCCCTTTGGCCGTCCGCGAAGACGCCCATTTCATGCTCTCGCGCCGCGAATTTGCCGAATGGACCCGCAGCTACCGGCAACTGCGACTGGAGTATTTCTATCGCATGATGCGCAAGCGCCACGAGGTGCTGATGGACGGCGCCGAACCACTGGGCGGCAAGTGGAATTTCGATGCCGACAATCGCGGCGCGTTCGGCAAGGCCGGGCCGGGCATGATGCCGGCGCTGCCCCAATTTGAGCAGGACGCCGTGACCCGCGCAGCACTCGACGACGTTGAAAAGCACTTTGCCGCGCATCCCGGTTCGCTGGCGCGCTTCAACTGGCCGGTTGACCGTGCGCAGGCGCTGCGCGCGCTGGACGACTTCATCACCCACCGGCTGCCGCAGTTCGGCCTGTTCCAGGACGCGATGTGGACCGACCAGCCGTTCCTGTATCACAGCCTGCTGTCGGCCGCCCTCAACGTGAAGCTGCTCAATCCGCGCGAAGTGATCGCCGCCGCGGTCGGCGCGTATCACGCCGGCCGCGCGCCGATCGAGGCGGTCGAAGGCTTTGTGCGGCAGATCCTCGGCTGGCGCGAGTTCATCCGCGGCGTGTACTGGCAGGACATGCCGGCGATGCGCGACGCCAACCACTTCGGCCACCGGCGCGATCTGCCGCGCTGGTATTGGGACGGCAACACCAAAATGAACTGCATGAAGCAGGTGATCGGCCAGACCCTCGATTACGGCTATGCCCACCACATCCAGCGGCTGATGGTGACCGGCATCTGGGCGCTGCTGGCCGAAATCACGCCGACCCAGATCGAGGACTGGTACCTCGCGGTCTATGTCGATGCGGTGGAATGGGTGGAACTGCCCAACGTGGCCGGCATGGCGATCTACGCCAATGGAGGGCGCTTCACCTCCAAACCCTATATCGCCAGCGGCCATTACATCAACCGCATGTCCAATTACTGCCGCGGCTGCCGCTACCAGCCGGCGGCCCGCACCGGCGACGAGGCCTGTCCGTTCACCACGCTGTACTGGAATTTCCTCGACAAGCACGAAAAAATGCTGCTCGCCAACCCGCGCACCTCGCTGATGGCCAAGAACGTCTCGCGGCTGACGGCAGACGAGCGCGCCGCCATCCGCCGTCAGGCCGCGGCGGCGCTGGAAAATCTCGACGCCTTGTAATCAGGCGCGAGCAGGCCGCACCGCGGCGAGGGGGCGAAAAGGGCCGACTGCTATAATCCGCTGCAAATTTGACCCTGCTCCCGCTCGAAAAACCCGACCAGATGCCGCTTTTCGCCATAGGCCTGAACCACCGCACCGCGCCCATCGAGGTTCGCGAGCGGGTTGCGTTTCCGCTCGAAACGCAACGGCCCGCGCTCGAAGCGCTGAAACAGCACACGTCGGCCGACGAAATCGCCATGGTCTCGACCTGCAACCGCACCGAGATCTACCTGCGCGCCGGCAGCGCCGATGCCGCCGAGCACGCCAGCGCCTGGCTGTCCGGACAGCCGTCGGCACAGGGCACCAGCATTTACCCGCACCTCTACCAGCTGACCGAAGCCGATGTCGCGCGCCACGTGTTTCGCGTCGCCAGCGGGCTCGATTCGATGATCCTGGGCGAGCCGCAGATCCTCGGCCAGGTAAAACTGGCGGTGAAAATCGCCGACGAGGCCGGCATGCTCGGCGGCCCGCTCGACCGGCTGTTCCAGGAAACCTTCAAGGTCGCCAAGCAGGTGCGCACCGATACCGAAATCGGCGCCACCTCGGTCAGCATGGCGGCCGCGTCGCTGAAACTGGCGCAGCAGCTGTTCGGCGACCTGCGCGACACCCGGGTGCTGCTGATCGGCGTGGGCGAGATGATCGAACTGGCCGCCACCCATTTCGCCGCGCATTCGCCGAAGGCGATCGTGGTCGCCAATCGCACCCTCGAGCGCGGCCGCGAGCTGGCGGCCAAATTCAACGCCACCGCCATCACGCTGCAGCACCTGCCGGAACGCATCCACGAATTCGACATCGTCATCAGTTCCACCTCCTCCACCCTGCCGATCATCGGCAAGGGCATGGTCGAAAGCGCGCTGCGCGCGCGCCGGCACCGGCCGATATTCATGGTCGATCTGGCGGTGCCGCGCGACATCGAGGCCGAAGTCGGCGAGATGGACGACGTGTTCCTGTACACCCTCGACGCGCTCGGCAAGGTGATCCAGCAGAACAGCGAACGGCGCGAGGCCGCGGTGCAGCAGGCCGATGTGATCATCGAGCAGCGCACCGCCGAATACATGAAGTGGCTGGCCTCGCGCGCCTCGGTGCCGGTGATCCAGCAATTGCGCGGCAAGGCCGACGAATACCGGCAGATCGAACTGGAGCGCGCGGGCAAACTGCTGGCGCGCGGCGAAGACCCGGCCAAGGTGCTGGAAATGCTGGCCAACGGCCTGACCAACAAATTCCTGCATCACCCGCTGGCCGCGCTCAATCGCTCCAGCGGCGCCGAGCGCGAGGCGCTGGCCGCGGCGCTGAGCAAACTCTATCCGGACCAGGAAGAGCCCTAGCTGCGCGGCTCCCCCGGCGGCACCCGCCGCCCTGCCGCCATGCGGCGCCACCCTGAATCCATTCCGACCTGCCGTACCGCCGCACCCTGCCGGCGGATGATTGAACGACCCGAACATGAAACCATCCATCACCAAAAAACTCACCTCCCTGGTCGAACGCCTGGACGAACTCGACCGCCTGCTGACCGACCCGACCGTGGTCGACAACATGGACAGCTATCGCAAGATCACCCGCGAGCACGCCGAACTGGCGCCGGTGGTCAGCCTGTTCAACCAGTACCAGAAGGCCGAGGCCGACATCGCCGCCGCGCAGGAAATGGCGTCCGATCCGGAGATGCGCGAATTTGCCGAGGAAGAAACCAGGGCGGGTCGCGCCATCCTCGAATCGCTGGAGGTCGACCTGCAGAAGCAGCTGCTGCCGAAAGACCCGAACGACGACAAGAACATCATCCTCGAGATCCGCGGCGGCACCGGCGGAGACGAGTCGGCGCTGTTCGCCGGCGACCTGTTCCGCATGTACACGCGCTACGCCGAGCGGCAGCGCTGGCAGGTGGAGATCATCTCCGAGTCGCTGGGCGAAGTCGGCGGCTACAAGGAAGTGATCGCGCGCATCGTCGGCCAGGGCGCCTATTCGCGCCTCAAGTTCGAATCCGGCGGCCATCGGGTGCAGCGGGTGCCGGCCACCGAAACCCAGGGCCGCATCCACACTTCCGCCGCCACGGTGGCGGTGATGCCGGAAGCCGACGACGCCAGCGGCGTGGTGATCAACCCGTCCGACCTGCGCATCGACACCTTCCGCGCCTCCGGCGCCGGCGGCCAGCACATCAACAAGACCGACTCGGCGGTGCGCCTGACGCACATCCCGACCGGCATCGTGGTCGAGTGCCAGGACGGCCGCTCGCAGCACAAGAACAAGGACCAGGCGTTCCGCGTGCTGGCCGCGCGCATCAAGGACAAGCAGATGCGCGAGCAGCAGGCCAAGGAAGCGGCCGAACGCAAATCGCTGATCGGCTCGGGCGATCGCTCGGAGCGCATCCGCACCTACAATTTTCCGCAGGGCCGGGTCACCGATCACCGCATCAACCTCACGCTGTACAAGATCGACTTCATCATGGACGGCGACCTGTCGGAGCTGACCGATGCGCTGATCGCCGAACACCAGGCCGAGCTGCTGGCGGCGCTGGCCACCACCGCCTAGCGCCGTGACCGTACTGGAAGCGCTGCAGCGGGCCGGTGCCTCGATTGATCGCATCGACGCGCAATACCTGCTGTGCCACCTGCTGGCCACCGGCCGTGCGTCGCTGATCGCGCATCCGGAGCGGCAACTCAGTGTGGAGCAGGTGACCGCCTACGAGGCGCTGGTCGCCTCGCGCGCCCGCGGCACACCGGTTGCCTACCTGACCGGCACGCGCGAATTCTACGGCCGCGATTTTTCCGTCAACCGGCATGTGCTGATCCCGCGCCCGGAAACCGAGCTGATCGTAGAACAAGCACTGGCGCGCCTCTCCGGGCACAAATGGCCTGGGGGCCGCACCAGTGCTGGAGTTCTGGATATGGGAACCGGCAGCGGCGCCATAGCCGTGACCCTGGCGCTCGAGCTGCCGCAGGCGCAGGTCAGCGCCTGCGACGTCTCGGCCGATGCGTTGCAGGTGGCGCGGCAGAACGCGGCCCGGCTGCAGGCAACGGTCGAGTTCATCGAAAGCGACTGGTACGCGGCACTGGCCGGGCGCCGATTCGACCTGATCGTTGCCAACCCACCCTACGTGGCCGCTGCCGACGCGCACCTCGGCCAGGGCGACCTGCGCTTCGAACCGCCGCGCGCGCTGACCGACGGCAGCGCGGATGGCCTGGCCTCGATCCGGGCCATCGTCGCCGGCGCACCGCAACATCTGAACCCCGGCGGCTGGCTGCTGCTTGAGCACGGTTACGACCAGGCCGCGGCCTGTCGCGACCTGCTCTTGAAAGCCGGCTTGCAAAACCCCATTTGTATTAAGGATTTGGCCGGAATTGATCGCGTTTCCGGCGGTCAAATTGGCTAGAATGACCGTCAACAAATCAACCCGGAGTACTCCATGGACGTGCAAGACAAAATTCGCGAGACCGTAACCTCCAATCCCGTTGTGCTGTTCATGAAGGGTTCGCCGCAGTTTCCGATGTGCGGTTTTTCCGCCTCCGCCACCCAGATGCTCAAGGCCTGCGGGGTCGACAAGCCGTTCACCGTCGACGTGCTGCAGGATCCGGACATCCGCCAGGGCATCAAGGAATACGCCAACTGGCCGACCATCCCGCAGCTCTACGTCAACGGCGAGTTCGTCGGTGGCGCGGACATCATGAGGGAAATGTACCAGTCCGGCGAATTGCAGCAGATGCTTGGCACTGCCAAGTAAGTTTTATCGTGACGCACCAGATTGCGTCCGCGAAATTCCGCATCCTGTTTGGCGACGAGATCGCCATAGGCCCCGGCAAGGCGGATCTGCTTGAAGCGATCCGCGGTTGCGGTTCCATCTCCCAGGCCGCGCGCCAGCTGGGCATGTCGTACAAGCGCGCCTGGAACCTTGCCGACACCATGAACCGCTGCTTCCGCGAGCCGCTGATCGATACCGCCACCGGCGGCGGCGGCGGCGGCGGCGCGCGACTGACGCCGTTTGGCGAACGGGTCCTGGCGCATTTCCGGTCGATGGAAACACGCGCCGATACCGCCATCCACGCGGATCTGACCGCGTTCGCGGCGCTGCTGGCGGACAAGCCGCGCGACTGACCGCGCCTCCCGCCACGGCGGGAACAACCACAAGCATTTCTTCCCTCAGGCAGCCCCAGCCCTGGCGCCATTTGCCAAGCGTTATATCCGCCGGTATATTACGCTTTCCCATTTAACCCGGCCGCCGCCACCCGTCCCTTGACTGAACTGCAGATCCTCCAGCTTGCCGCCATCTTCATCGTGGTGGCCATGCTCTACAGCTCGGTTGGCCACGCCGGCGCCTCGGGATACCTGGCGGCGATGGCGCTGGTCGGCGTGGCACCGGAGGCGATGCGGCCAACGGCATTGACGCTCAACATCGTCGTCGCCGCCTTCACCACCTGGCGCTTCCGCAGCGCGCGCTATTTCGACGCCAAGGTGGTCGCGCCATTCCTGGTGGGCTCGATACCGATGGCGTTCATCGGCGGCGGAATCAAGCTGCCGTCGCATGTCTACCAGGCGCTGGTCGGCGTCGTGTTGCTATGTTCGGCGATCTACCTGGCGTGGCGCGCGTTTTCCAACACCGACCAGCGAGCCGAGATCCCGGTCAGGGTGCCACTGTGGGCGTCGCCGCTGGTCGGTGCGGCCATCGGCCTGCTGTCCGGTCTCACCGGCACCGGCGGCGGCATTTTTCTCAGCCCGTTCATCCTGCTGATGGGCTGGGCGGGACCGAAGGCGACGGCCGGCATTTCCGCGCCGTTCATCATGGCGAACTCGATCGCGGGACTGGCCGGCGGCCTGATCAAGGGCTCATTCTCATTTGCCATCATCCCGTTCGGCGCCACGCCGCTGATCGCGGCCGCCCTGCTGGGTGCGCTGATCGGAACCTGGCTCGGGCTCTACAAGCTGACTAACCGCTGGCTGATCGGCATGCTGGCGCTGGTCATGACCATTGCCGCGGCCAAACTGATTGGGCTCTCGCTCTAGTTATTTGCGGGCGTTGGCAAAGAACAGCGGCTGCCCTTCGATCCTGTAGGCGGCAATGGCGGCCTGCCCCTCGGCGGAGGTGATCCAGTCGATGAACTGCATGCCCATCTCCTTTTTCACATGCGCGTGTCTGGCCGGGTTCACCAGCATCACGCCGTATTGATTGAACAGCCTGGTGTCGCCCTCGACCAGCACCGTCAGGTCACCGCGGTTCCTGAACGACAGCCAGGTACCGCGGTCGGTGAAGGCGTAGGCGTTCATCGCCGAGGCCGTATTCAGCGTCGGCCCCATGCCGGAACCGGTCTCGCGATACCAGCTGCCTTTGCCGGACTGCGGGTCAACCTCCGCCGCTTTCCAGTAGCGCAGTTCGGCCGCGTGGGTGCCGCTCTTGTCCCCACGCGAGGCAAACGGCTGTTTGGCCGCCGCGATTTTCTTCAGCGCGCCGATCGCATCGCTGCCTGCCGTTTTTGCCGGGTCGGCCCTGGGCCCGACGATGACGAAGTCGTTGTACATCACCTCGCGCCGGTCGATGCCGAAGCCTTCCTCGACGAATTTCGCCTCGGCCACCTTGTCGTGCACGAACACCACATCGGCGTCGCCTTTTTTCGCCGTTGCCAGCGCCTGGCCGGTGCCCTGCGCCACCACCCGCACGTCGATGCCGGTTCTGGCCTTGAACAGCGGCAGGATGTGGCCGAACAGGCCGGAATCCTGGGTCGAGGTGGTCGATGCCACCACAATGAACTTGTCCTGCGCCGCCACCGGCAACGCGACCGAGGCGGCCAGCAACGCGCAGAACGCATGGCATACCAATCCTGGCAGATTCCTCACCACAGCAATTCTCCTCGTATGAACGCCGTCGCCTCGGGCGACGCCGGTTGTTCAAAAAAAGTGGCGGCCACCGCATCCTCGACCAGGCGGCCGTGATGCAGGAACAGCACGCGATCCGCCAGACGCCGCGCCTGGCCGAGATCGTGCGTGGTCATGACGATGGTGGTGCCGTGCGCATGCATCGCCGCGATCGTCTCCTCGATGGCGCGGGTCGCGGCCGGATCGAGGCTGGCGGTCGGCTCGTCGAGAAACAGCACCTCCGGCTGCAGCGCCCAGGCGCGCGCCAGCGCCACGCGCTGCTGCTCGCCGCCGGAGCAAAGCCGGGCCGGCCGGTCAGCCAGCCGCAGCAGGCCGACGCGATCCAGCGCCGCCTCGGCCGCGTAGCGAAGCTCGGGCGCAGCCGCCAGCTTCAGGGCAAATTCGACGTTCTCGCGCACCGAGCGCCGCAGCATCACCGGCCGCTGGAACACCATCGCCTGCGCGCGCCGCACCGCCGCGTCATCGGCCAGCGACCAGCGCACGCTGCCGACGGTCGGTGTCAGCAGGCCATGCAGCAGGCGCAGCAGCACGCTCTTGCCGGCGCCGTTGGCGCCCATCACGATGTTGCGCGTGCCCGGCGCCACGTTGAGCGATACGCCGTTCAGCACCGTCACGTCGCCGATGCGAAAGCCCAGGTCACTGACGGCCAGGGGCAGGATGCGCGGTGTGGCGGCGGCGGCATTCATCGCACGCATCCTTTACCAGTTCGGTCGCGATCAGCCATGTTTTTTCATCGCCGTGGTCTTGATCATCTGCGCGGCCAGGTTGATCGCCACCACCATCGCGATCAGCACCACGCCCAGCGCCAGCGCCAGCGGCAGGTCGCCCTTGCTGGTTTCGAGCGCAATCGCGGTGGTCATCACCCGCGTCACGCCATCGATATTGCCGCCGACGATCATCACCGCGCCGACCTCGGCGATGGCACGGCCGAAGCCGGCCAGCACCGCGGTGGTGAGGGTGAATCGCATGTCCCACAGCAGCGCCCGCATCGACTGTCCGCGGCTCGCGTTCAGCGACACCAACTGCTCGCGATATTCGCCCCACGCGTCCTCGATCACCTGCCGCACCAGTGCCGCAATGATCGGAAAAATCAGCAGCGCCTGCGCCACCATCATCGCCGCCGGCGTGAACAGGATTCCCAGTGCCCCCAGCGGCCCGGCGCGCGACAGCAGCAGGTATACCAGCAGCCCCACCACCACCGGCGGCAGCCCCATCATGCCGTTGAGAATCGCGATCACCCCCTGACGGCCGGGAAACCGCGCCAGCGCCAGCCAGGCCGCGAACGGCAGTGCCAGCAGCGTCGCGGCCAGCACCGCCACGCCCGACACGCGCAGCGACAGCGCCGCGATCGACAGCAGCGTGGCGTCGAGCGAGGCGATCAGCGACCAGGCCAGCGAGAAGCTTTGCGGGATTTCCTGCACGGGCGGATTGGACAGAGCGGCGTTGTAAGAACCGGCATTCTAGAGTCATACTTGCAGCAATTCCGGATGCCGGAGGGAATGCATAACCATGCTTACTGATGCATAGGATTAGCCATGCCTGTCCGCCAATTGATGAGCACCAAGGAAGTCGCCGAGTACCTGCGACTGAAAGAACGCAAGATTTACGACATGGTCGCGCAGGAAGAAATTCCGCATTCGCGCATCTCCGGCAAGCTGCTGTTTCCGCGCACGCTGGTCGACGAGTGGGTGCGGCAGAGCACCGCCGGCGCCGCGCTGAACGCGATGCGCAACGCCCCCGCCGTGGTCGCCGGCAGCAGCGACCCGCTGCTGGAATGGGCGGTGCGCGAATCGCGCTGCGGACTGGCCACCATGACCTACGGCAGCATGGACGGCATCGACCGCCTGGTGGCCGGCACCGCCTGCGCATCGGCGATGCATATTCCCGCCGCGCCCGGCGCGCGCTCAGCCGACGACCGCTCGCGCGATGATCGCAACGTCGCCCTGGCGCGCGACCGGCTCGGCCACCTCGACTGCGTGCTGCTGCAGTGGGCGCGGCGCGAGCAGGGGCTGGTGGTGGCGGCCGGCAACCCGCTGCGCATCAGCAAACTCACCGACCTGAAAAAGCCGAAAGTGCGCGTGATCCCGCGCCAGCCCGGCGCCGGCAGCTACCTCTTGTTCCTGCAGCTCGCCGCCGAGGCCGGCATCGATGCCGGCGCCATCAAGTACGTACAGCCCGCCGCGCAGACCGAGACCGACATCGCCTCCGCCATCCTCGACGGCCGCGCCGACGCCGGCCTCGCGGTACGCGCGGTCGCGCGCCAGTTCCACCTCGATTTCATCCCGCTCACGGTCGAGCGGCTGGACATTGCCGTGCTGCGTCCCAGCTATTTCGACGCGCCGTGGCAGGCGCTGATGGCGTTCACGCACAAGCCCGTATTCCAGCGCTACGCCAAGACGCTGGCGGGTTATGACGTATCGGAGATGGGGGAGGTGATGTGGAATGCGTAGGCGGGTGAAATCCCTCGTCGCGACTCCGCTTGGCTGCGACAATGGTCAATTGCTGCGCCGACACATCATTGAGATCGGCCCGAACTGACGCGCTTTGAAAATCCCCTGCGTGTATATCCTTGCCAGCAAAAGAAACGGCACACTCTACGTCGGTGTGACGTCCGACTTGGTCAGGCGCGTGTGGGAACACCAGAATGATTTGGTCGCGAGCTTTACGAAAATGTACAAGGTGCACACTTTGGTCTGGTACGAAGTCCACGAAAGTATAGAAGCTGCGATTGCGCGCGAAAAGAACATCAAGGCCTGGAAAAGACTGTGGAAACTGGAATTGATTGAAAAAACGAATCCGGACTGGAATGATTTGTACGAGCAGATTGTTTAGCGGGCCAAGACAACCAATGCTCGTGGTTACTTTCGCCCGTCATTGCAGCGCACAACGACAGGGTTGAACCGAACTGGGATTCGGCCCGTCGCACCTCACTTCCCGACTGCAATGAGCTTACGAAGGATTGGACTGGATTCCAGCCTTCGCTGGAATGACGGGCAAAGGCAAGTGACAACATCGTACACAGCGGCCCGTCGTCCCAGCGGAGGCTGGGACCCAGTCCGGCGTATCTCAACGCTTTACCAACATTTGTCAGACTAAACATTGGACTGGGTCCCAGCGTCCGCTGGGACGACAGCTCGGTGTGCACTAAACTCCCGGTCAATGACTGCCCGCGTCCCCGCCCTCACCTTCGCCGCACTCGCCCTGCTCATCGCGCTCGCGCTGATCGCCTTTTCGATCGGCCGCTTCTCCATCAGCCCGGGCGATCTGCTGACGGTGCTGTGGACGCGGCTCACCGGCGGGGCGCACACGCTGCCGGCGGCGTATGACGCCGTGATCTTTCAGATTCGCGGCCCGCGCGTGTTCGCGGCGATGCTGATCGGCGCCGCGCTGGCCGGCGCCGGCGCGGTGTACCAGAACATGTTCCGCAATCCGCTGGTGTCGCCCGACATCCTCGGCGTCTCCAGCGGCGCGGCACTGGGCGCGGTGCTGGCCATCTTTCTCTCGCTGCCGATCCTCGCCATCCAGGGCTTTGCCTTCGCCGGCGGACTGCTGGCGGTGGCGATGGTGTATTTCATCGGCAACGCGGTGCGCGGCCACGACCCGATCCTGGCGCTGATCCTGACCGGCGTGGTGGTCGGCACGCTGCTCGGCTCCTGCATCGCGCTGATGAAGTACCTGGCCGACCCGTACAACCAGCTGCCCGCCATCACCTTCTGGCTGCTCGGCAGCTTGAGCTCGATCTCGCCGTCCGACCTGTGGGTGGCCACACCGCTGGTGTTGCTGGGGCTGGTGCCGATTTTCCTGCTGCGCTGGCGGATGAACCTGCTGTCGCTGTCGGATGACGAGGCGCGCGCGCTGGGCGTCAATGTCGGGCGGCTGCGGCTGGTGATCGTCACCTGCGCCACGCTGATCACCGCCGCCGCGGTAGCCATTGCCGGCATCATCGGCTGGATCGGACTGCTGATTCCGCACGCGGCGCGGCTGCTGGTCGGCCCCGAGTTCGCGCGCATGCTGCCGCTGACGCTGCTGCTGGGTGCGAGCTACCTGCTGGCGGTCGACACCCTTGCCCGCACCATGGCGTCGATCGAGATTCCGCCGGGCGTGCTGACGGCGCTGATCGGCACACCGCTGTTCCTGTGGCTGCTGGCGGTGACGCATTCGCGCGGGCGGCAGCAATGAGCGCCATCCTCTCCACGCACGCCCTCGCCTACGGCCACCCTGGACGCACGCTCGGCCGCGACATCACGCTCGCGGTCGAAACTGGTGAGGTGCTGTGCGTGCTCGGCCCCAACGGCGGCGGCAAGACCACGCTGTTCCGCACCCTGCTCGGCCTGCTGCCCGCGCACGGCGGCAGCATCGCGCTCAACGGCAGGCCTCTCGATGGCTGCAGCCCGGTCGAGCGTGCCCGCGCCATGGCCTACGTGCCGCAGGCCGGCAACAGTTACTTCGCCTTCGCCGTGCGCGAGGTGGTGCTGATGGGCCGCACCGCGCACCTGGGCCTGTTCGCCGCACCGGGTGCGATCGACATCGCGGCCGCCGACGCCGCGCTGGCCGAGCTCAACATCGCCCACCTGGCCGACCAGCCCTTCACCCACATCAGCGGTGGCGAACGGCAGCTGGTGCTGATCGCGCGCGCGCTGGCGCAGGAGTCGCCGCTGCTGGTGATGGACGAACCCACCGCGAGCCTCGATTTCGGCAACCAGGCGCTGATGCTCAACGAAATCCTGCGGCTCAAGGCCAGCGGCCGCAGCGTGCTGTTCTGCAGCCACGATCCCGACCACGCGCTGCGCTGCGCGGACCGCGCGCTGCTGCTGCACCAGGGCAACGTGCTGGCGCTGGGCACGCCACGCGAGGTCGTCACCGCGGCCAATCTGCAAGTGCTCTACGGCGTCGAGGTGCAGCTGATCGAAGACCGCGCGCATGGCCATGCATTCTGCCGCCCGACGCTGCAATCGCGTTCCATCCATCACCGCGCCGGCTGAGCCGGCCGACGCCGATCCATCCTTCGAAGGAGACGCCGCATGCACTACCTGCTGATCTACGACGTGGTCGCCGACTACACCACCGCCCGCGCGCCCTACCGCAAGTCGCACCTGCTGCACGCCATGGCGGCGCACCAGCGCGGCGAAATCCTGCTGGCCGGCGCGCTGGCCAATCCGGCCGACGGCGCGGTGCTGGTGTTCCAGGGTGATTCGCCGAAAGCGGCGGAGGATTTTGCCCGGGCGGATCCGTACGTGATCAACGGTGTGGTGACCAACTGGCGGGTGCGCGAGTGGACCACGGTGGTGGGGGACAATCCTTCGCTGCGGGTGGATCCGGCGACGCTGTAGGGAACGGTATGGCGGGCTGAGCAACCACAAGGTTGCGCCAGGCGGCGATGGGTGAGTCTTCGCGGAAGGCATCACCCCCAGCGATCAACGCGCAACCCACCTTACCAGCGCAAACACCAGCCCGGCAACGTACAGCACCCCGAAGATCAGCTTGTTGTGCCGCGCCAGCCACTCGGGCAGGTAAATATCGAAATTGTCTCGCCGGTCTTCGGTGTAGCGCGCCGCCACGCCGGTCAGCGGGCAGCGCATGCGGTTGAACACCAGCACCAGCACTTCGCCGGCGACGATCGCCGCCAGCCATGCCGCCGCGCGGTGGTGGCCCAGCCACGACGCGACCGGGATGGCAACGATGCAACCGGCAAAAATTGCCCAGACAAACGTGTGCAGCAACTTGATCGCAACCAGCCGTGCGCGGCCATCACGGCTTTGCGCCACATCCGCCACCGCGACCGCCTAGCCGGTGCGCCGCGCCGCGGACCAGGCGGCGAAGGCGCTCTCGTCCAGCGGCTTGCTGACCAGGTAGCCCTGGTAGTGGTGGCAGCCCATCTGCAGCAGCGCATCGCGCTGTTGTGATGTCTCGACGCCTTCGGCGACCACTTTCATGCCCATCAGCTTGCCGATGGCGATGATGCCGCTGACCAGCGGCGGCTGGCTGCCGCCGGTGAGCCGGTAGACGAAAGACTTGTCGATCTTCAACACGTCCAGCGGCAGTTCCTGCAGGTGGCTGAGCGACGAATAGCCGGTGCCGAAATCATCCAGCGCCACGCCGATGCCCAGCGCGCGCAGTTCGCCCAGCCGGGCCACGCAGACATCGAGGTCGAACAGCAGCGAGGACTCGGTCACTTCCAGCATCAGCTGCCGCGGGTCCACCGCGTGGGCGGCAACGATGGCGCGCACGAGGTCGACAAAGCCCGGATCGCTCAGCTGCCAGGGCGAGACATTGACCGCGAGGTAGTCGCCGAAAGGAATGCCCTGCCGATGCCAGGCCTGGATACGACTGCAGGCCTCGGTCAGCACCCATTCACCGATGCGGCGGATCAGGCCGGTTTCCTCAGCCAGCGGGATGAACATCACCGGCGGCACCAGGCCCAGGTCGGCATTGCGCCAGCGCAGCAGCGCCTCGCTGCCGGTCAGCTCGCCGCGGTCGCTGACCTGCGGCTGGAACACCAGCGAGAATTCGCGCCCGTCCAGCGCACCGCGCAGGCGGCGGTCCATCTCCAGCCGCTGCTCGACCGCGCGGCGCATCTCGGGCTGGAACACGCGCACCACATTGCGGCCCTGGTCCTTGGCGCGGTAGAGCGCGATCTCGGCCTGCCGGAAAATATCGTGCGGGGTGGAGCCCTCCTGCGGAAACAGCGAGATGCCGGCGCTGGCGCCGACGTGCAGCCGGTGCTCGCCGATCTGCATCGGCGGCTGCATGCCGCGCAGGAAATCATCGGCCAGCGCGGCAGCGCGCTGGCGCGCGTGGTCGCGCTCCGCGCCGTTGCCCGACAGCACCGCGACGAAGCCATCGCCCGACAGGTGAAACAGCGCGGCGCGATCGCCGACCGTCGCCGCCAGCCGTGCCGCCACTTCGGCCAGCACCTTGTCGCCCAGCTGGTGGCCGAGGCTGTCGTTGATCACGCGGAAATGGTCGAGGTCGAACAGCAGCAGCGCGCCGTGCTGCCCGGACGATTCCGCATCGCTGTAGGTGCGATAAGCGTGCTCGTGCAGCGGGATGCGGTTCGGCAGGCCGGTGATGACATCGAAATAGGCCAGCTGGTTGATCTCCTTTTCGGCCGCGCGCAACTGCCGGTTGGCGCGGTCCAGCTCGTCGACCGATTGCGCCAGCCGCACGGTGCGGTCGTTCAATTCCAGCGACAGGCTGACCCCCATGATGAAGGTGAGCCCGAGAAAGCCGATGCCGACCGAGTACACCGAATTCACCACGCCGGCATCGATCAGCGAGCCGTGGATCACCGTCACCAGCTGCAGCGCCAGGTACAGGCCCAGCAGCGTGGCCAGGCGCCGCTCGCCGCTGCGGTACTGCAGCACCGCGCGCCAGCCGGCCCAGGCAAAGACGGCCGCCATCTCCGCGCGGGCGACATAACTCCAGGTGCTCAGCTCGCCGCGCAGCACGTTGACCGATTCGCCCCACGGCAGCAGATGCGGCGGCGCAAACTCGGCCGTGGCATAACGCAGCCCGTACGGCGCGTTGAGATTGGCCAGCAGCAGCACCGCGCTGCAAGCCGCCACCAGCGCTAGCCACGGCATCACCCGCCGCTGGTGGGTATAGAGCGCGACAAAGATGAAAAACACCGGTGCGATCAGGGCATAGGCGATCAGCTGCCAGTGCAGCGCGCGCCCGACCTCGGCCAGCGTGGAGGCCTGGTAGTACGCGGCCAGCGACCACTGCATCAGCGCCAGGCACAGGCAGAGCGCGACGAAGGCGCGATAGAGCGGCAGGCGGAAACCGACCATGCCCACAGCAGCCGCGAACAGCGCGATGCCGGCACCGGCAAAGTGGAAGGGCACGACGATGGCGATCGGGTGGCCGGCGGCCGAGGCGTCCATGGGACTCAGGAGTTTGGCGTGGTTTTTTCGGAATGTGCAGGTTGCGGCCGGCTGCAATCGCCTTAGCGGACGATGCTACCGGAAATGTGGGGGGCAGTCTTGTGGGGGGGGCTCTGTACGGCGGGTGATGGCGCGTAGGTCGGTGCCAAAGTTTGGAAACCTGTGAGCTGCCCAGAAACTTAGGCCCCGGACGAAATCCGGGGCGACAGTTTCGTGAATTTGAGGATTTTCCAAGAGGCAAGCACCAGCACTAGTGCGGCGTTCCGGGCAAAAATGGCCTGGAAGGCGCGCCGGTGCTGGTGCTTGCCTGCTTGAAAACTACAAACCTACAAACTGTCGCCCCGGATTTAGTCTGGGGGAGAGGTGGGGAATTCGCAGAGCATGCTCTGCGCCCGCCGAGCGCCTATCCAATGCAGTGGATTGGCCCAAGTTTCGGTGCAACGTGACGCCTCACAAATCCAGATACAGGCTTCCGCCAGTCCGAAAGAGATGACTAGACGTTTCCCATTCGATCCTCCCTGCACTAAGCTATCCCCCACCCCCTCCCCCACCACACCACATGACCGATTTCCGCTGGGCCATCATCGGCCCTGGCCCCATCGCGCACAAGTTTGCCGATGCCGTCACGCGCCTCGACGGCACCACGCTCACGCGCATCCATGGCCGCGACCTTCATCGCGCCAGTGCCTTTGCCGACCAGTGGTGCCGTGACCGCGCGAACGCAGGCGGCATCCACCCTTGCGCCACCACGAACCTCGAAGACCTGCTGCACGACCCCGCCGTCGACGCGGTCTACATCGCCACCCCGCACGCTTTCCACGCCGACGCCATCCGCCGCTGCCTCACGGCCGGCAAGCCGGTGCTGTGCGAGAAGCCGATGGTGACCGATGCGGTGACGGCGGCGGAACTGATCGCGCTAAGCCGCGCGCGCCGGGTGTTCCTGATGGAAGCGGTGTGGACCCGCTTCCTGCCGATCTACCGCACGGTGCGGCAGTGGCTGGAGGGCGGCGCCATCGGCCGGGTGAGCGCCATGCAATCGAGCTTCTGCTTCAACACGCCGTGGAACCCGGCCTCGCGGCTGTTCGACCCCGCGCAGGCCGGCGGCGCGCTGCTCGATATCGGCATCTACAACCTCACCATCAGCCGCTGGGTGATGCAGGCTGCATTCGGTGAGTGCCCGCCCGCCGAGCGCATCGACGCCAGCGCCGTGATCGGCCCGACCGGGGTCGATCACCGGGTCGACGCCACCCTCCATTTTCCGGGCGGGGTGCGCGCGCAGTTTGTCTGCAGCGTGGAGAGCGATGGCGACGACACCTTCCGCATCGACGGCGAGGCCGGCAGCATCACCATCCACCGCCATTTCTGGTCCGCCACCTCGGCCACGCTGGCGCAGTACGGCGCGATTCAGGTGACGGTGGACGCGCCGCTGCGGATCAACGGCTTTGAAGGCGAGATCGAGGAGGCGATGCGCTGCATCGGCGCCAGCGAGATTGAAAGTGCGCAGATGCCGCACGAGGAAACGCGGCAGACGCTGGAATGGATGGACCGGATCCGGCAGCAGATCGGCGTGCGCTACCCGTTCGAATAGCGCCGCAGCGCCGCGCTACTTGTTCATCCGCCGCCCGCCCAGCGGCAGCAGCCAGACCAGCGCCAGCAGCAGGGCGAAGGCGATCACCATGGTGGCAACCGGGCCGTCGCGGACGAAGTCGCGCGGGGTATATTTTTCCGGCCATCGCTCGCGCGACAGAAAGGTCTCCCACTGGATCACCGGATTCATCGAACCGAGGTGGCCGAGCGTGGTGCTGTAGATGTTCGATTGCCACACCGCCAGCTTCATCCCCGGCTGCAGCGCAGAGAAATCCGGCGAATGGCGCGACGCCCACGGCGCGCGGCGCGGGTCGAGCCCATCGGCATCGATGGTGAACGACTGCCCCGGCCCGCCGACGGTGCGCGCCTGCACCTGCCAGGTGCGCCACAGCACGCGGTAGCCGCGGTAGTAGGTCAGCGTATCGGACGGCACCGGCCCGCGCGTGATCTCGATCTCGGCCGGCACGTACTGGTCATCGTGCACCGCCAGCGGGTGCTCGTTGTTGACCAGGTAGGCGCCGCCCGCGATCAGCATGGCGAACAATGCCGGCATCAGCCGCCCCGCAAGCGGCGCACCGGCGGTATCGCCGCCCTGCTTGCCGAAGAACGCCAGCACCAGGAATATCGCCGCCAGCGACAGCATGATGGCCGGCGCGATCAGCACTTCGACACTGTTCTCCATCGCCTCCATCAGCGAGGGAAAGCGGCCGAACGCGGCGCGGCTGATCAACAGCGAAGGCGGGCTTTCCAGCAGCGCCACCGTCTCGGGTTGCTTCAACCGGTTGTTGGCGTAGAACCACACCGGATGCACGCTGCCGACGGCAAAGCGCGCCGCATCGGGGACGATCTTCTGGTCGGTATTGTTTTTGTCCGGATCGAAATCGGCCAGCGCCACCGCCAGCGTGAACGGGTAATCGCCCACGCGCAGCTCGATGTGCCAGCCGGCGATGGCATCGCTGTAATCGCTGTTGGCCGGCTTCGGCTCCAGCGCGTCGGCCCAGAACGGCGCCTTCACCACGGTGGCGCGGGTGGCGACATAGGCATCGCGCAGGAACCACTGCGCCAGCGCACCGCTCTGCTGGCCGAAGGTGCACACGATGCCGATGGCCGCCACCGCCAGCCACAGCGCGGTGCGAAAGTGCCCGGCATGCCAGCGCAGGCCCCAGCCGTTCACCTTCACCGCCCGCTGCGGCCCGACCTGCGGCGTGCCGACCTGCCGCTTTTGCTGCTGCGCGTTGGTGCGCGATGTTTTTTGTTTCATCTCTGCTCCCTGCGGATGAAACGCAAAGATACCGCAATGGCGCGGCGGGTGGATCGCGCGATTCGGGGATGCGGGGGACTAGCGTAGCGCCAGGGCGAAGATTTCCCCATCCCACCGGGCGTCAGCTCTTGTGGCTCCCTCCCCTGCGAAGGGGAGGGTTGGGGGTGAGATAGGGATTGCGGCAAGCATGCTTGCCGCCTGTCGAACGGTTGCCCGATGCAGCGGGCAACGCGCACTGCAAGTGGGGTTGGAGATCGCAAATGACCAGCGCTTGACGCGTGTAAAGCGTTGCTTTACGCTTTACACATGATCAAGTCGTTTGCGCACAAGGGCCTGGAGGCTTTCTTCAATACAGGCAGCAAGAAAGGCATTCAGGCTGCTCATGCGACCAAGCTGAGGTTGCAACTCGCCGCGCTCAATCATGCCAAATCGCCGAATGATCTCAACGCACCCGGTTGGCGCCTGCATGAATTGAAGGGCGACCGTCGCGGCTACCATTCAATTACCGTCAATGGAAATTGGCGTGTCATTTTCAGATTCGTGGCAAGCGATGTCGAGTTAGTGGACTACCTGGACTATCACTGAGGTTTCTATGAAAAAGATGCATAACCCTCCGCACCCTGGCGAAGTTCTGCGCGAGTATTTGCCGGAGACGTTGACACTGGTCGAAGTCGCCAGCCGGCTTGGTGTGACGCGGCAAGCGCTCTCCGCGGTGCTGAACGGCAGGGCCGGCGTGAGCGCGGAGATGGCGGTTCGCCTGTCGAAAGCGCTGGGCACGACCGCCGATCTTTGGCTGGGCCTGCAAATGCAGTACGACCTGTGGCAGGTGATGAACAAACCCCTGCCGCGCGTGCAGCGACTGGCCGCGTAGATCAGTGTTGATGTTGCCCTTGATTGCGACACCGTTTGCCCTCTCCCGGCCTGTCGGCCACCCTCTCCCGCATGCGGGAGAGGGGCTGGGGGAGAGGGCGTGCATGCAACTGCGTAGTTGGATGCATTCTGGAACTCTCAATAATAGATTCGAGCTGGCACCTCTGGTCTTCTGATGTTGTGGCACCGCACGCAAGTGATCTGATTCCCGACCATCCAGGGGCAAGAAAATGAAAGATGCACGACAAGTGGTATTGGCCATCGGCATGGCCATCATCGTTCTTTGTTCCTGGCTCGGCCCGCTGGATACCCCCGCGACCGAACAGGTTGACGCCGGCCTCAAGCGGGCGCTGGTCAGTTTCGCCACCGCCCGGGCGCTGAATGGCGTCATCTCCGTGGTGCAGGGAACGGAGATCTCGGCACAACCCTTCGGCGTCGGCGTCAACTTCACGCCCGGCCAGATACTCGCCCCGCTCAGTGAGCTGGTGAAGCATTTTTCCGACCTGATGCTGGCCGCCAGCGTCGCGTTCGCGATCCAGAAGGTGTTGATTGCCATCGGCGGCTACTGGCTGATCTCGCTCGCCCTCACCGCGGCCGCGCTGGGCTGGGGGTGGTTCTACTTTCGGCGCGAGCCGCCGCCGGCCTGGATATCCCGCGCCGTCGTCATCCTGCTGATGCTGCGTTTCGCGATCCCGCTGGTGACCCTCGGCACCGAGGCCGTGTCACAGAAATTCCTTGCCGCCGACTACACATCGAGCCAGCAGGCGATCGACGTCACCTCCGGCCAGGCGGCCACGCAAAATCCCGCCATGCCCGCCGCCCCGGAGGCGCAGGGATTTGTGGAAAAAGTGAAGGACTGGGTATCGAAGAACGCGGACGTGAAAACGCGTTTTGAAGGCCTGAAGAAGACGGCCGAGCAGGCCATCGATCACATCGTCAAGATCATGGTGATCTTCATCCTGCAAACCCTGGTCATTCCGTTCCTGCTGCTGTGGGCGCTGTATGGCGTGTTGCGGGGGACGTTTGAATTGCCGCGGCAGGTGGTAGAGGTGGTGGCGAAGTAGTTGGCGCGATTGGGAATCAAGGGGCCAGCGGCGAAGTCTTCCGCGCGGCGCAAGTCATACGCTGCCTAGCGCGCACCCGTGGACTCTTCCTTCTGGGCAGGCCCATTGAGGTAGCCGCGCTTGTGACAAACCAGCGACGCGATTAAGCCCAACACAAAAACAAACACGAACGCTGCCACCCACACCAGATAGTCGGATAGCTCCGGCTTCACCTCTACGGCGGGCGCGGCCTTTCGAAGTTGAAAGCTCCACCAGTTCACGCCGAGGAAGATCAAGTTAGTCACGCCACAGCCCAGCACGAAAATCTTCCACTCCCGCTTGAACTTCGGGCGAGCGGACATGAATAGAACCAACACCACGGACATGACCACGCCAGACACGACAAATCCCAAAAGCGCCAGGTGACTGTGTTCCCAAAGGTTCATCGCGTTTGCTCACGTGAGGTGATGATGTTTTGATGTTACCAAATCAGGGGTGCAGCCAACTCTGGAGTTCGTGTCACGTGCGCCGGCACAAATATCAGCGAGCTGCTCGCCAAGAAACTTCCCGATACGCCCGTTGCGACCGCCACAAGACATCGAACCGGGATTGATGCAACACGGAACATCTATCAACCCGCGAAACTGTCGCCCCGGAT
>CAYQKN010000038.1:22713-29980 GCA_964417885.1 uncultured Burkholderiales bacterium
AATTTTCTATGCAACTCAACAAGCTCCAAAACCTGGATACCGGCCAGCGCAAACCTTGTGATTATTCGCGAGTGCGAGTGGCAATAATCGAAGCTGCCAACCTCGAAGATCGCCAATTGGCGCGGTGTTTCAGCCATAAATGGCCCGAAATCCGCACCAGTGCTTGAGTTTGGCCACCACCTCGAAACCCACCTGTTCAGGTGGGAGATGCGGCAACGCATTGACTTTCGCTTGTTCGATAACTAATCTTGATTAACAAAAACAAAGCGAACGGATGCCGCGTCCAAACCGCCGATCCCGTTTCAACGGCGCATGAACGGCCTCACAAACGGGAGAGAACTGATGGCTGACGTTTTCAAGGAAGTCGTGAATCGGCAAGTTGCGAGCAGCAATAATGCTTGCGACTGAATATTGCGTGCCTGGCTCCTTTGATCCTGTGACTTTTCGGTTCTATGCTTGAAATGGGCGAAATTCAAAACAGTGCAATGGCGAGGTACGTTTGAAAGAGGATTTTGTACCACTTGCCGTACAGGACAAGCGATTTGGTCGTCGGCAACGATCCAAGGAAAAGAAACGTCATAGAAACGTAACCGGCCTATCAAGGAACGCGACCTCATTTCAAAGCCAATCCAAACGCGTCGGCGCAGTTCGAGACGATTATTTGGATGTAGCCGTCCCGGTTGAGTTGGATCTCGTAAACGACCACGAGCGAACCGTGAGTTTCGTCCGATCATTTTTACGTACGACAGCTCATTCGAAGAATCGAGTGCGACTTGTTTTCAGCGAAACAAAGGCGATTCGACCTGATGCACTCCTAGTTCTGCTGGCCTACTTGCACCGCGCACGGATTTTGTATGGAGCGGATCACGTAACGGGGACCTACCCGACTAGTCCTAGGATCGAGCGCGCTTTTGAGGACACTGGATTCTTTTCGCTACTTGGCGTCAAGCCACGCCCTAGGGCGCCAAGAAAATCCACCTCAATTCACTACATTCGATTCATCAGCGGCGAAACATTGGCAACAGATGCAAGTAGACGCCTTCGGGAGGCGTTGCTTGGCGACGAAATGGAATTAAGTATGGCAGCGAGAAAAAAGCTTTATCGAGCCGTATCAGAAGCTATGCTGAATGTAGTGCAGCACGCATACCCTGATAGCCATAATGTCGACATTCGCATTCGGAAGAAATGGTGGCTTGTAGGAAGCGTGGATCGTGGCAGGGACCAACTTCAGATCATGTTTTGCGATCTTGGGGTTGGAATATCAAACACACTCCCCAAACTATATACATGGGAGAAAATTAGGTCTGCGCTAGCACTCCTGCCTGGGGTTAAGCCAAATGACGGTGAAATGATTCAAGCAGCTATGATTATTGGGCGGACCAAAACTGGCCAGCAGGGGCGCGGACGCGGGCTCAACGACTTGCGGCGATTCGTCGAGTTAGCCACCAGCGGGGAACTTAAGATTTTCAGTCGCGCCGGCGTTTACACTTATCAAAGCGGCGGCAATGAAACAGTTTCAAACTCATTGCACTCTCTTGGCGGAACACTTATCAAGTGGACTGTACCCCTATCCAGCGTCACGAACTGGTCCCCCGATAGCGAGGTTGAAGATGAAGTCATCGAGTAGCGAAATAAATGTGGCAAAGCAGTACAGCCGGGACCCTGCCGGCCGCTATCCGGAGGATGGAGAGTTCAACGGACAGCGGTTTCGTGACGAATTGCTGCTGCCTCTACTTTCTTCCGGCACCCATGTTGTCGTGGATTTTGACGGCACAGAGGGGTATGGGTCTTCATTCTTGGACGAAGCTTTTGGTGGGTTGATTCGAAAGGGAGCTTTCACCAAGGCTCAACTGCGGGAGCTGTTAGAAATCAGGTCCTCAGAAGACCCAACGGTCATCGCCGAGGTGTGGTCTTACATTGATGACGCTGAGGACTTCGGCGCAAAGAAAAGAACCTAGGGATGGATCCCTTTACTTGGACCGTACTTGGTGGCTTGGTCGCTGGTGGCGGATGGCTTTACAAACTCAAGGTCGACAAGGACAACTTATTTCGCAAAGAAGTGCGAAACCAGGTGGACGACCTAATAAAGATGGTTGAAGAGGTGGATGTAGCAGCCCATACCTACTTCCAGCTAGCCCCAGGTGACTCTCGCTGCTTTGAATTAGCAAATAAGATCCGCTGTCGGGTCAAGCAAATCGGCACTAGAGCATTTCACCTTCACTCGGCCACTGCACCGAACAACTTGACCAGTCTGTCCCTAAGATTTCGGCAGGCAGCTTCAGGTGGTGAATTTGATCAAGTGAGCCGCGTCGCGATGAATGCTGGCGATGAAAAATTGCGCGCAATTTCGGATGCCGCTCGAAGCCTGATCGACGAAGCCGAGTCGGTATTTCGGCAACGCTTCCCGTAGCGCGGTATTGCGGCCAGCCTGAGCACACTCAGCTGGACGAGCAATGGAAAACGCCATGCAACGAATAAAGTGGTTTAGTGTGATTAATTTTGAGGCTGCAGAAACTAAGCGCGCTGCCGCTTTCAGATATCAAAGCGCAATTACGCTGGTCTGATGCAACTTGAAGTCAACGACCGCGGCAATTTGTTCGTACCTTCGTCACGCCTTGTGCCCATGCTGCAATCCAGCCTGATCTCGGCGGCGATGTTCTATTTCTACTCCTGGCTCAATGGCGTCGATGTGGCGGAGGATTTTTACTCACCCGCAACCGCGATCGGGTTTGTGGTGCTCTTTGTGGTCGTGGCCCATCTCCTTCTGCGTATCCAGGCAGACGTGGAGTTCGACAGGGCGCGGCAGCAAGTCATGAAAGGCAAGAGAGTCATCGCGCCTTATCATCAGATTCGACAGGTCGAGCTTCGCAAAGGGAACGGCGATGAAGCGCTCTTTACCATTCTTCTGAGGCTGGGAATTTCACGCAGCTATATCGTGCTCTATACGCAGGACGAGACGGCCGCGTCTCTCGATGCCGCCGCAATTGCGCGCGCAGTGGGCAAAGAGGTTCAGGTGGTGAATTAAACGAGCAACTGGTGGCAGCGCAGACAACCCTTTATTCTCAATCGGCACTTCAACTTGAACACCACAATGCGACAACAGAAAGTCAGCAAGTCGGCTGGCACGACGGCTATCCTATATGGCGCACTCCTGTTTCCGAATGTCGCGCATGCAAGCACAAAGGACGGTGCTCTTGCGTATGCAATTGGTGTTGGATTTTTCGCACTGATCATGGGCATCGCAGCGGCAACTCGAGAAGTCACCAGGAATTGGAGCCGCACAGGGATTTTCTTCGCTAGCGCGGGCATCTGCGTGCTCGTGAGTTGGATTTTCCTCATGATGAGTTGGGAAAACGGAAATCCATTCGCGAGCTTGTTGCTGGATGCATTACTCTTCGCTGCACTTGTTGTGCCATTGCCGTTTCTAGCATCGTTCACGCTATTTATGGTGATTGGGCTATTTACCGATAGCAAAGAACGGCCCGATCAAAGGCAACAACGGGACAAATGAGGCTTGCAGTGCGGTTCGCCCTAGCAGCGCCATCGCGATTTCCAGGCCATTGCCACACTGCTCCGCTTACAACCTCTGCCTCAGCAAGAACCCCACAATCACCCCCACCCCATCCGGCGCCATCGGCGACGGCCCCAGCAACCTTGGCCTTCGCGCGTAAGGCTGCGGCAGCCCATGCCCCCCGCCGTGAATGGCCACCAGTTCCACCTCCACGTTGCTGTCGCGGCCGCTGGCATCCTTGTTCCACCGCACCTGCTCCACGCGCTCGCCATCGGCCACCGTGCTTTCCGTGGTGACCGGCGCGCCGGCGAGCTGGTTGCGCTCCGCAAAATACTGGGCGGATTCGCGCGACGAGCGCACGTTGCCGCCCTTGTAGAACAGGCCCAGCAGATTGACCTCGCCGCCCGCGAACGGGACCAGCGGGTCGTCGGTGCCGTTCATGATCATCACGGACGTGCCCTGCCCGGCGGGCTTGCATTTGAAATTGTCCGGCACGGGAACGTTGGCCGCCACCGCCGCCACGGCGCGAAACCGCGACGGTGCTTCGAGCGCCAGGCGCAGCGACATGAACCCGCCCGCCGAAACCCCGGTGGCAAAGACGCGGCCGCGGTCCACACCGATGTCGCTGATGAGCTTGTCCACCAGCGTGGTCAGGAAGCCGACGTCGTCCACCTCGCTGCCGTTCACGTTGAAGTCACCGACCTTGCTGCAATCGTTCCAGTCGAAGCTGGCGGAATTGGGGTACACCACGGCAAAGCCATGCTGGTCGGCCAGGCGCTCGAAGCCATAGCCGGTGCCGGTGCGAATCTCCGCCGCGCCTTCGCCCGAGCCGTGCATCACCAGCACCAGCGGCGCGCCCTTGGGCAGGTCCTTCGGGATGTAGGTCTGGTAGGTCCGCTTCAGGCCACCGGCGTCGATGCTGCCTTTGGCCAGCGTGCCGGTGAGCGGCGGGCGGATGGGGTCGGGGGTGTAGATGAACCAGCCGAACAGCGCGGCGGCGAGCGCGATGAGGGCGAGCAGGGTGAGGAAGGTATAGAGCAGATAGCGGAGGAGGCGTTTCAAGACGGGCTTTCGGGTGGGGGCGCAGGTGCGGCGGGGAGTGAAGTGGCGATGATAGTACTGGAGAAGATGTTTGCCGGGAGTCGGCGGGGCGGAATTTTTCGCAGCGCTTGGGCGTGCGTTCCACTGTATTTCAACAGTGGCAAAACTGCGCGGGGGCAGTTACCGCCTTACGTGCATCAAAGATGCCTTGCTTGAATGGCACCTACTGATTGATGTTTCCCTTAATGGCGACACCGTTTGCCCTCTCCCCCAGCCCCTCTCCCGCGCGCGGCGACCGAAGGAAGTCCCCGTGGGAGAGAGGGTGGCCGTCAGGCCGGGAGAGGGCAAACGGTGTCGCCATTAAGAAATCCATCAAATTGCACCCCGCTGCGAATGCGCAACCATGCCGCATTCATTTGCGGATATGCCCGCAAACTCTTTAGACTCTTCGCTTTTCAACGAAACGAAACGCAAACATGAAACGAATCTTCAAGTGGATCGGCCTGCTGGTCCTCGCGCTGGTCCTGCTCGCGGCCGCACTGGGCGCGCACACCTGGTACGGCAAGCCGCTCTCGATCAATTGGTTCTACACCCGGGTGTTTGCCAAGTTCGCACTGGAGAACCCGGAGCTGTTGACGCAGTTGCGGATGCTGGAGCCGGCCGGCATTCGCGGCCACAACGCCAAGCTGGCGGATGCCTCGCCGGCCGAGACCGAACGGACGGCACGGCGCCTGAAGGCGGACTACGACACGCTGAAAAGCTACGACACCGCTGCCTTCACCGGGCAGGATCGGTTGTCCTACGAAATCCTCGAGTATTTCATCGGCACGCAGGTGCGTGGCGAGCGCTGGCGCTACCACGATTTTCCGGTCAACCAGCTGTTCGGCATCCAGAGCCAGCTGCCGAACCTGCTGACCGAGACCCAGCAGGTCAATGATGCGACCGACGCCGAACATTATCTGGCACGGCTGGCGCTGTTTCCGCGCAAGTTCGATGAGGTGATCGAAAGCCTGAAGGTGCGTGAGAGCAGGAAGATCATTCCGCCGAAATTTGCGGTGGAAAAAGTCGCCGAGCAGCTGAAGGATTTCATGGCGACCGGGGCGGCGGGTAACGTGCTGGTGGTTTCATTCAAGGCCAAGCTGGACAAAATACCCGCAGACAAGATGACGCCGACGGCGCGCGAGGCGCTGGTCAAGCGCGCCGAGGAACACATGACGGCGCATGTGCTGCCCGCGTACAGCAAGCTGGCGGCCTACATCGAGACCCTGCGCGCCAAGGCGCTGACCAACGACGGCGCGTGGTCGCTGCCGGATGGCGAGCAGTATTACCAGCACCAGGTCGAAGCGCAGACCACGACCAGGATGAACGCGGTCGAGCTGCACCAGATCGGCTTGCAGGAAGTGGCGCGCATCGGCGCCGAGATGGACGCGATCCTGGAGCAGGAAGGCTACAAGCAGCCGACCCGCGCGGCGCGCCTGGCGGCGTTGTCGAAGGCGCCGTCGCAAATCTATCCGGACACCGATGCCGGCCGCGCCCAGGTGCTGAAGGATTACCAGGCCATCATCGACGAGATGGCGGCCGGCCTCGACCCGTGGTTCGGCGCCAAGCCGAAGGCCAAGGTGGTGGTGGAGCGGGTGCCGGCGATCGCGGAAAAATCGTCCGCCTATGCCTATTACAATGCCGCCCCGTTCGATGGTTCCAAGCCGGCCGTGTTCTTTGTCAACCTGCGCAAGGTCGATGAAGTGGTCAAGTTCAACATGCGCTCGCTGGCCTATCACGAGGCGATTCCCGGCCATCACCTGCAGATCGCCATCGCGCAGGAACTCGAAGGCCTGCCGATCTTCCGCAACGTGATTCCGTTCACCGCCTACAGCGAGGGCTGGGCACTGTATGCCGAGCAGCTGGCGTGGGAGGCGGGTTTCCAGAAGAATCCGCTGGATAACCTGGGCCGCCTGCAATACGAAATGTTCCGCGCGGTGCGGCTGGTGGTGGACACCGGCATTCACGCCCAGCGCTGGACACGCGAGAAAGCGATCGAGTACATGCTGGCCAATACCGGCATGACCGAAGCCGAAGTGATCGTCGAGATCGAACGCTACTTCGTCATGCCCGGCCAGGCGCTGGCGTACAAGGTGGGCATGATGAAAATCCTGCAACTGCGTGACAAGGCCAAACAAGCGCTGGGCGCCAAATTCGACATCCGCGAATTTCACGATGCGGTGCTGAAGAACGGCGGCATGCCGCTGGATGTGCTGGAGCGGGTGGTGAATGACTATATTGCGGGGAAGAAGGGTTGAGGCTGCGTTTCTGCCGCGACACGAACCGCGCACAACTTTTCAAACTGTCGTCCCGGATTGATCGATCTGCCCAAATAAGTACACCAAAATTCGCAGACCGCCATTCCGCGCGGCTTCCCGACCGTTTTGCCCTCAAACATCGCGCCAGTAGCGGATCTCGCCATTGGGCACACCTTTTAAAACTGTCGCCCCGGATTTAGTCCGGGGCCTAAGTTTCGCCGCAACTCACCAGCGCCAAAACCTGGCTGCAGGCCCGCCGCAAGATGACCGCCGGTATGTGTGCTCCCGCACTGAGGCGATCCAGCTTCCGGCCTAATCTACTCACAGGAAATCAGCGGCCGCGAATATTTGAATGGTCGCATCGAGCCCGCCTGTTCCGGTGCCGCATCAGCGCAGCCGGGGTGATTCGTCGTGAGTG
>CAYQKN010000039.1:0-21299 GCA_964417885.1 uncultured Burkholderiales bacterium
GCAGCGCCGTGTAGTGCAGGTGGTGCGGGCCGGCCCACATGTAGGTGAAGATCAGCGCCCAGAAGTGCACCACCGACAGGCGGTAGGAATAGACTGGCCGGCCGGCCTGCTTGGGCACGAAGTAATACATGATGCCGAGGAAGCCGGCGGTGAGGAAAAAGCCGACCGCATTGTGGCCGTACCACCACTGCACCATCGCGTCCTGCACACCGGCATAGGCCGAATAGGACTTGAGGAAGCTGGCCGGGATGGCCGCGCTGTTGACCACATGCAACAGCGCCACCGTCAGGATGAAGCCGCCGAAGAACCAGTTGGCGACATAGATGTGCGGCACCTTGCGCTTCATGATGGTGCCGAAGAACACGATCGCGTAGGACACCCACACCACGGTGATCAGGATGTCGATCGGCCATTCGAGCTCGGCGTATTCCTTGCTGCTGTTGATGCCCAGCGGCAGCGTGACGGCAGCCAGAACGATCACCAGTTGCCAGCCCCAGAAGGTGAAGGCGGCAAGGCCATTCGACAGCAGGCGTGCCTGGCAGGTCCGCTGCACCACGTAGTACGAGGTGGCAAACAGCGCGCAGCCGCCGAAGGCGAAGATCACCGCATTGGTGTGCAGTGGACGCAGCCGGCCGTAGGAAAGCCAGGGTATGCCGAACGTGAGGTCGGGCCAGATCAGCTGGGCGGCAATGATGACACCGACCAGCATGCCGACAATGCCCCAGACAACGGTCATGATGGCAAATTGCCTGACCACCTTGTAGTTATAGGTGTTTGCTTCTGCCTGCATAGTGAGTTCCCTTTGCGGATGTTTTTCCGGACGATGCTATGTTTGCACCGCAATAAAAATGCGTTTTGATGTGGATCAAGTCGGCTTGATCGGCGGCTTCGCGCCTTCTTCCATGGCGGGCGCAGGGCGGTCATCGTCCATCAGGATGCGCTGGCCCGGGCTTTCGAGGTCATCAAACTGGCCGTTGTCGGCGGACCACCAGAACGCGGCGCCGATCACCAGCGCAATCACCACGCCCATCGGGATCAGCAGGATCAGGATTTCCATCGTCAGGATCCGCGGCGGCGCAGCAGTCGCAGTGAATTCGCCACCACGATCAGCGAACTGGTTGCCATGCCGATGGCAGCCCATGCCGGGGAAATGCGGCCGATCATCGCCAGCGGCACGGCAACGGCGTTGTAGGCTATCGCCCAGCAAAAATTTTGCCGGATGATCGCGTTCATCTGCACGGCCACGCGCCGCGCGCTGGCCAGTGGCCGCAGGTTGGGGGACAGCAGCACGGCATCCGCGGTCAGGCGCGTCAGGTCGGCGCCGCGTCCCATGGCGATCGACACCTGCGCGCGGCCCATCAGCGGCGCGTCGTTGACACCGTCGCCAACCGCGACCAGCCGTGCACCGCGCGATTGCAGCGCCTGTGCGTAGTCGAATTTCTGCAGTGGCGTCAGCTGTGCCCGCGATTGTGCCGCGGCAATCGACACCGCGCCGGCAATCGCCGACACGCGATCCTGCCGGTCGCCCGACAGCAGGTGCGGGCGCAGCCCGCCGGCGCGCAGTGCGCCGACGGTCGCCGCCGCGTCAGCCTTGAGCGGGTCGCCAAGCTCGAACGCCGCCAGCCAGCCGCCATCGATGGCGAGCAACAGCGGAGCGTCGCCCGCCGCGGCCGGTGGCGCACTGCCGGCCAGCTGCTCGGCAAATGCGCGGTGACCGAGCCGGTAGCGCACACCGTCAATCCGCCCCTCGACGCCGGCGCCGGTGACCGAGCGCAGATGATCGGCGTGCGGCGGATCGGCGGCCGGGGAATGGGCGGCGGCGGCAGACAGCGCGCGCGCGATCGGGTGCGGTGAACCGCTTTCGAGCGCGGCGGCGATGTGCAGCGCGCCTGCCTCGTCAACGGTTCCCAGCAGCCGCACCGACTCCAGCGCGATGCGGCCGGTGGTGAGGGTGCCGGTCTTGTCGAAAATCACGTCGCTGGCCGCGGCCAGGTGTTCAAGCGTGTCGGCACGCGTGACCAGCAGGCCCTCGCGCGCGAGCCGGCTGATGGCCAGTGCCTGCGCCGCCGGCGCAGCCAGCGCCAGCGCGCACGGACAGGTCACGGCCAGCACCGCAATGGCGACCGGGAAGCTCATCGCCGGATCGACGGCCAGCCACGCCAATGCGGCCGCGCCCGACAGCAGCAGGGTCAGTGGCGCAATCCAGCGCGCGATGCGGTCTGCCAGCTGCACCAGGCGCGGCCGCGCCGCCAGCGCCTGCTCGGTCAGCTGTCTCAGGGTTGACGCCACGGTCTGCTCGCCGGTGCGCAGCACCCGCATCAGCACCGGTGAACCCAGGTTGAGCGAGCCGCCAACCAGTGCATCGTCGAGCCGCCGCCTGACGGGCAGCGATTCGCCGGTCAGCAGCGATTCGTCGAACTCCGCCTCGCCATCCGCAGCTTCGATGATCACCCCGTCGGCGGCGACCATCTCGCCGGTGGCGATGCGGATGACGTCGCCCGGTTTCAGTTCGGCCACCGCGATCGACTCGCCGCGCCGGTCGGCCGGAAACGCCGACATCCGCCATGCCAGCGCCGGTGCGGCATTGGTCAGGCGCTCGATCAGCGACAGCGACGATTCGCGCGCCGATGACTCGAGGTAACGCGCCGCCAGCAGCAGGAAAATGAACATCGAAATCGAATCGAAGTAGGTCTCGCCGTGCTGCGTCGCCAGCGCGACGCAACTGGTGCCGAATCCGGCGGCGATGGCGATGGCGATCGGCAGGTCCATGCTGATGCGCCGCCAATCGAAGTTGCGCAAGTCGCGCCAGGCGCCGTAGAAAAATCCGCGCCCCGAGTACAGCATCGCCGGCAGGGTCAGCACCATCGCCGCCCAGCCCATCAACAGGCGCGCCTCGGGGCTGACGTCGTCGGCGGTGGCAAAATACAGCGGCACGGTGAACATCATCACCTGCATCATCGACAGCAGCGCGACACCGAGGCCGATCAGCGCCCGCCGGCGCGATGCGCGGCGCGTCGCCAGTGCCGCGGCGGCGGTGGCCGGCTGGCCGCCGAGGCCCACGCGCTGCAATGCGTTCAGCACCGCGGGCAGGTCGGTACGGCTCGCGTCCCACGCCACCGACGCGCGGTGCGTCATCTGGTTCACGCTCGCGTCCGTCACGCCGGGCAGTCGTTTCAGCGCCGACTCGGCCAGCCAGACACAGGCGCTGCAGGTGATGCCGTCCACGTACAGTTCCGCTGTCCGCCGCTTGCCGTCCTCGCTGACGTAATCGGCCTGCACGCTGTCGAGTCCGAACAGCAGCCCGGCCTCGGCCAGCGCCGCCGGTGCCGGCGGGGCGGATTCGGGCCGGGTGGTGCGCTCGCGGTAGTACGCGTCCAGCCCGGCGTCGATGATGGTGCGGGCGACGGCCTCGCAGCCGACGCAGCACATCGGCCGCATCAGGCCGTCAAACCGCACCAGGTAAGCGGTGCCCGCCGGCACCGGCAGTCCGCAGTGAAAGCAGGCCGCGCGGTCACCGGCAGCGGCGGTTGATCGATCCGGGTACGCCCCGGCGATCGCGTTCATGGCGGCAGGCCCGCCGCCGGTGCGGCATGCGGCAGCAATGTGGAGCAGTAGGCGCCGAAGGCCTGCAGCTGTTCCAGCATGCCGAGCCGCGCGAGGCCGACGATGCCGAGCACCACCACGGCGGCGCCGGCTGCCTGACGCACGCGCGGATGGCGGGTCCAGCGCCGCATCGAGCCGGCCGCCCAGCCGGTAGCCAGCATCACCGGCAGGGTGCCGAGGCCGAACGCGAACATGGTGACCATGCCGCCGGTCGCGCTGCCGGCGCTGATCGCGCTCAGCAACATCGCATACACCATGCCGCAGGGAATCCAGCCCCAGACCATGCCGAACAGGGTCGCGTGTGCCGCGGAGCGCAACGGCAGCAACTGGCGTGTCAGCGGCGAAATGTGCCGCCACAGATGGCCGCCGATCCGCTCCAGCGGGGCAAGCAACTGCGGCATGCCCATCAGGTACAGGCCGGTTGCGATGATCATCAGGTTGGCGAATACGAACAGCGCGGTGCGTGCCGCGAGTGTCTCGCTGATCACGCCACCCTGGCCGATACCACCCAGTGCACCGCCGACGGTGCCGGCGAGGGCGCCGGCGATGGCGTAACTGGCGATGCGGCCGGCATTGAATGCCAGCACGTTGATTTCAGCGGAAAATGCGGCCGGGGTGGCGGTAACGGCGACGACCGCGACCGGAACCGGCCGGCGCGACGATTTGGCGACGTCAGTGGACGCCAGCGCAACCGTGCCGGACACGCCGCCGCACATGCCCAGGCAATGCAGGCTGCCGAGCAGGCCGGTCGTCAGCGCAGTCAGCGACAACGTCCATGAAATGACGCCTGAATCCAAGTTGACACCGCCCCCGCCGTCAGATGACTTTGGAGAAGCGCTCGCGCTGTTCGCCCCGGCGTAGATGCTTGTCAAAAACCATGGCAACGGTGCGCACCAGCAGCCTGCCACGTGGGGTGACATTGATCCAGCCCGGCTCCAGGGACACCAGGCCCTCGCGCTCCAGTTCTTTCAGTTTATCCCACTCGTCGGAGAAATATTCCTGGAACTTGATCAGATGCGCGATCTCGATCGATTCGGTCGACAGCTCAAAGTGGCACATGATCGACTGGATCACGCTTCGCCGCAGCAGGTCATCGGCGGTCAGGTCAATGCCGCGCAGCACCGGCAGTTCATCGCGGTCGAGGCGGTCGTAATATTCATCCAGCGTCTTCACGTTCTGGCTGTAGGTGGTGCCGACCTTGCTGATGGCGGATACACCGAACGCAATCAGGTCGCTGTCGGGGCGGGTTGAATAACCCTGGAAGTTGCGGTGCAGGCCCGCCTGGCGGGCGGCAATCGCCAGTTCGTCGTGCGGCAGGGCGAAGTGATCCATGCCAACGTAGACGTATCCGGCCTCGGTCAGTTTCTGGATCGCCAGCGTCATGATCTGCAGTTTCTCGTCGGCGCTTGGCAGATCCGCGGCCTCGATTCGCCGCTGCGGCTTGAACATGTGCGGCAGGTGGGCATAGCTGTAGAGCGCGATGCGATCCGGTTTCAGCAGCAACACCCGGTCCAGCGTATGGTCGAAGCCGATCACGGTCTGCTTGGGCAGGCCGTAGATCAGGTCAATGTTGATGGATATGACGCCGTGCTTGCGCGCCACGTTGATCGCACGGGCGGTTTCTTCCTCGCTCTGGATGCGGTTGACCGCCGCCTGCACGTCGGGATTGAAGTCCTGCACCCCCAGGCTCATGCGGTTGAAACCCAGCTGGCCCAGCGCGGCGATTTTTTCATCGTCCACGGTGCGCGGGTCGATCTCGATCGCGTATTCGCCCGGCATCAGCTCAAAATGCTCGCCCAGCTGGCGCATCATGGTGCGCAGTTCCTCGGAGGTGAGGAAGGTCGGTGTGCCGCCGCCCAGGTGCACCTGCTCGGCGCGACGATTGCTGTCGAGCATCGCCGCGGTCAGGGCAAATTCCCGCTCCAGGTAACGCAGGTATTTGGCACTGCGGCTATGGTCCTTGGTGACAACCTTGTTACAGCCGCAGTAATAGCAGATGGTATTGCAAAACGGGATGTGTACGTATAATGAGAGCGGCTGCTGTCCGGTCGCCGGCCCGAACGTTAGGCTGCGCTGCCGCAACGTGGTTTCGTGGGCGCGCATGTCGTAGGCCTCGATGAACCGGTCCGCCGTCGGGTACGAGGTATAGCGCGGTCCGGGTTTGTCGTACTTGCGCACCAGTTCGGTGTCGATCAGTAGCTGGGTGTTTGGCACTGTGGAATTTGTGTTAGTTTGGATAGTCAAATCTTGACGGCGTCGCGAACTGGTGTTTTGATGTAGATCAAACGCAGCCGCCCTCTGGCAGAAAATAGAAAGAAGAAAGCAGGATTCCTTTCATGTCCCGAGCTGAACTAGCGCGACAGCAAAGCACCCACATGGTACTGGCCGAACTGAAGGCCGCCTGCGCGAGCTGCAACCTGCGCGAGATCTGCCTGCCGGCCGGCCTGACGCCGGCGGAGATGGACCAGCTCGACTCGCTGGTCAATGTCCGCCGCAAGGTGAAGCGCGGCGAAGCGCTGTATCGCACCGGCGAAGTGTTCGATGCCGTGTATGCGATTCGCACCGGGTTTTTCAAATCACGCGTCACCTACGAAGATGGCCGCGACCAGGTCACCGGCTTTTCCATGGCGGGCGAGATCCTCGGCATGGACGGTATCGGCCAGGGCCGGCATAACTGCGATGCGGTGGCGTTGGAGGACAGCGATGTGTGCAGCATCCCGTACGCGCATCTCGAGGACCTGTCGCGCGAAATCAACGGCTTGCAGCGGCACTTCCACAAGGTGATGAGCCGCGAGATCGTGCGCGAGAGCGGCGTGATGATGCTGCTGGGCGTGATGCGCGCCGAAGAGCGCATTGCCGCCTTCCTGCTCAATCTCTCGCAGCGCCTGGCCGCGCGCGGCTATTCCCCGCTCGAATTCCACCTGCGCATGACGCGCGAGGAAATCGGCAGTTATCTCGGCCTCAAGCTGGAAACGGTCAGCCGTGCATTTTCGCGTTTTCACCAGGACGGGCTGATTGAAGTCGAGCAGAAGTTCGTGCGCATTCGCAATATCGAGGCACTGAAGGACATCTACGCCCATCACGTTTCGTAGGCCGCTGCGGCTGTGGCGGTAAAATGGCGGCATGAATGCCGAGCTGATTTCCGCCTTTGTCCTGCTGTTCCTGGTGCTCGATCCGCTCGGTAACCTGCCGGTCGTCGCCTCGCTGCTCAAACAGGTCGATTCGCGCCGCCGCGCGCTGGTGGTGGCGCGCGAATGCTTCATCGCCTACCTGATCCTGCTGGCGTTCATGTTCGGCGGGCGGCAATTCCTCGATGTGATGCACCTGTCGGAAATCTCGCTGTCGATTGCCGGTGGCGTGATCCTGTTCATGATTGCCATCAACATGGTGTTCAAGTCCAGCGACAGCGTGTTTGGCGAATCGCTGGAAAGCGAGCCGTTCATCGTTCCGCTGGCGATTCCGCTGATCGCCGGCCCGTCGGCCCTGGCGACGGTGATGCTGATGGTGTCCCGCGAACCCGCCAAGCTCGGCGTGTGGGTGGCGGCGATGACCGCCGCAATGCTGGTCTCGGCCATCCTGCTGGTGCTCGGCGAAAAGATCGAGAAGCTGCTGGGCAAGCGCGCGATGGAGGCGGTGGAGCGCCTGATGGGCCTGATCCTGACCGCGATCGCGGTTGAAATGCTGCTTGGCGGCATCAAGCAGTTCCTGCTGCAAGTGAAATGAACCAAACGGCTGAACGTCATCCATGAGCAAGGCATTCACGAAAGAGTCCGACCAGGACGATGACGACGATATTGAGGCCGGTGCGTCGCCGCTGCCACCCGGCAGCAAGAATTACATTACGCCCGGCGGTCATCTGCGGCTGAAGCAGGAATTCGACTACCTGTTGAAAAAAGACCGGCCGAGGGTGACGGCAGCGGTCTCCTGGGCGGCAAAGAATGGTGACCGCAGCGAAAACGCCGACTACCAGTACGGCAAGAAGCGTCTGCGCGAAATCGACCGCCGACTGCGTTTCCTCACCAAGCGGCTGGATGCGGCCGAGGTCGTCGACCCGGAAATCGAGCGCGACGCTGAACTGGCCGAGCGGGTGTTTTTCGGCGCCACTGTCCGGTACGCCAACCTGGCCGGCGAAGAGAATACGGTGACCATCGTCGGTGTCGATGAAGTCGACATGAAGCGCGGGCACATCAGCTGGATCTCGCCGCTGGCACGTGCGCTGATGAAATCACGGCCGGGCGACGCGGTAACGTTGCGCGCGCCGGGCGGGGTCGAGGAACTGGAGGTCATCGACGTACGCTATGCCCGCGTCGACGTCGAACCCTTTGTGCCGACCGAAGCCGTATTCGCCGTCGACAAGAACGCGTAGAACGCCATTCGGCGGGCGTTTCCGGGCAAAAATGGCCGGAGAGGCGCGCCGGTGCTGGAGTTCTGCCTGCGGCTTGCGAGAAACCACCGGCTTTGACAACCCGGGTCCGCAACCCAGCCCGCAGTCCGGCGTGGCCTTCGCGCGCCGGGCCGCCGGTCATCACTTCTTGTTTTTTGCTTCCGCTTCCTTGGCGTTCTCGCGCTCGAACGCGGCGCGGTTGAACGCCGTTCCGGTATCCTCGGCAACCTTGCGCACGATCGCCCAGTCGCGCTGGTAGACGGCGGGATGAAAGCGGTCGTCGCCGTTGAATTCCCGCGTCATCTCGGCGGTGAACTTGTAGCTGGCGAAGCACTCGCGGATTTTTGCCGCCAGTGCCGGATCGAGGTCGTGCGCGTAGGCGAAGCTGGAGGTGATGAACGGCGCGCTCGAATACAGTTTGCGGAAGTTCTCGGCCTTCACCACGCCGCGCTTGGCCATCCGTTCCAGCACGTCATCGGCAATGGCGGCGGCGTCGTAGTCGCCGGTATTGACGCCCATGATCGACTGGTCGTGCTTGCCGGAAAACAGTGGTTTGTAATCCTTCTCGGGTGTCAGCCCTTCGCCCGGCAGCAGTGAGCGCGGCGCGAGATTGCCGGAGTTGGACGAGGGCGAGGCGTGCGCGACTTTCCTGCCCTTCAGGTCGGTCAGTTTCTGGAACGGGCTGTCGGCCCGCACAATCACCGCCAGGCGATAGGAGCGCGGGCCGCTGGCATCGCCCTTGACCGCGAACGGCACCGCGCCGGCCAGATTGACCGCGTAGCCGGTCGAGCCGGTGGAAAAACCGCCCAGGTGCAGGCGCCCCGCTCGCATCGCCTCGATCTGCGCCGCGTTCGACTGCACCTGGTAGTAGGCGACTTTCTTGCCGGTGCAGGCGGCAAGGTGTTCCTGGAAATGGGCGAAGATGCGCTGGTACACCGCCGGGTCCTCGATCGGGGTGTAGGTGAAGATCAGCGTCGACGGATTTTTCCACTTCGATTTGTCGGCCGGCACATCGGCGACCATGTCGCGGTCGGCGTCGCAGTACATGTCATCGAGCTGGCCGCGATGGGCGCAGGTCTGTGCCTGTACGGCGCCGGCAGCCAGTATCCCGGCAGCCAGTGACAGCCGGATGGCGAGATTCAGCTTGTTCATGATTCCTCCTCCTGTTTGACCACCACATGACCACCAAAACTGTTGCGCATCATCGCCAGCAGCTTGGCCGCGTAATCGCCGTGGCCCTGGCTGGAGAAGCGCGACATCAGCGCCAGCGACATCACCGGCGCCGGGATGCCCTGCTCGATGGCCTCCATCGCGGTCCAGCGGCCTTCGCCGGAATCGGGTACCCGCGGTGCAATGCCGTCGAGCGCCTGGTCGCCCTTGAGCACCTGGGCGGTGAGATCGAGCAGCCACGACCGCACCACGCTGCCGTGCTGCCAGCCATCGGCGATGGCGGCGATGTCGAGGTCGAACTCGCGCTTGCCCGCCAGCAGGGCGAAGCCCTCGGCATAGGCCTGCATCATCCCGTACTCGATGCCGTTGTGCACCATCTTGACGAAGTGGCCGGCACCGGACGGGCCGGCGTGCAGCCACTGGCCGGGACCGGGCGCCAGCGCATTGAGTTCGCGCTCGATGCGCTGGATCGCCGCCGCCTCGCCGCCGACCATCAGGCAATAGCCGTTCGCCAGCCCGTGCACGCCGCCCGACACGCCGGCATCGACAAAGCGGATGCCGGCTTCGCGGAACTGCTCGGCCGCGTGCACCGTTTCCTTGTAGAAGCTGTTGCCGCCATTGACCACCACGTCGCCCGGCGCCAGCTTGAGCCGCAGTTCATCCAGCGTGTGGCTGGTGGCCTTGCCGGCCGGCAGCATCAGCCACACCTTGCGCGGCAGCTGCAGCGCGTTGAGCAGGGCATCGAGCGAATACGCCGCATTGAACCCGGGCTCGTTGACCAACGCATCGACCGACTTGCCGTCGGCATCGAAACCCACCACGTGAATGTCGGCGCGACACAGCTTGCGCACCATGTTGGCACCCATCTTGCCCAGCCCGATCATGCCGATCTGCATTTCAGAGCACCTTTTTGCGAATGTAGGTTACGATCAGTTCGGCCACGATGACCACCGCGAAAATGGTCAGCAGCACCACCGCCACCTGGTCCCAGCGGAACAGGTTCATTGCCGAGTCCATCGCCATGCCGATGCCGCCGGCACCGACCAGTCCCAGCACCGCCGACTCGCGCACGTTGATATCCCAGCGGAACAGGGCGATCGACCAGAACGCCGGGCTGACCTGCGGCCAGTAGCCCTTGATGAACACGCTGGCGCGCGGCGCGCCGACCGCGGTCAGCGCCTCCACCGGCCCGCGCTGGCATTCCTCCAGCGCCTCGCCGAACAGCTTGCCGACAAAGCCGATCGAGCGGAACGCGATCGCCATGGTGCCGGCCAGCGCGCCGGGCCCGAAGATGGCGATGAACAGCAGCGCCCAGACCAGCGAATTGACCGAGCGCGACGACACCAGGATCAGCTTGGCAAGATAATTGAGCGGTGCAAACGGCACCAGGTTGTTTGCCGCCAGCATGCCGACCGGTACCGCCAGCACGATCGCGATCAGGGTGCCCAGCGTGGCGATGTTGAGCGTCTCGATCAGCGCCTCGTGCACCGACTTGCCGTAGTAGGCGGTATCCAGCGGCCACATGCGGACGAAGAAATCCTGCACCTGCGCCGGCGCATCGTAGAGGAACTCGGGGATGAATTCGATATGCCGCATCGACATCACCAGCGCCGCCACCGCGATGAAATAGAAAGCAAAGCGGATCACGCGCTGCTCGAACGAGAACCGGTGCCACTCCCGATTGGCGGCGGCCTGGCCCGGGGCGGCGCTCATTCCTCCTCCCCGCGCTTGGCGATCACCTTCGTTGCCGGGCCGCGGGCAAACCAGGCGGAGATGGTGCGGTTGTCGAGGAACACGGCACGCAGGATGTTGGACAGGATTTCGCCGGCGAAGATGAGCGAGATGATGCTGATCAGGATCGCCAGCACGAAGTCGTAATCAAAACGCTGGAAGGCCGCGAACAGGGTGCCGCCGACGCCGCCCGCGCCGACGATGCCGACCATGGTCGAATTGCGCAGGTTGGAATCGAGCTGGTAGGTGCAGAAGCCGAGGAAGCGGCCAAACACCTGCGGCAGCACGCCGAAGGTCAGCACGTTGGAAAACGACGCGCCCGAGGCGCGCACCGCCTCGACCTGCTTGAGGGATATTTCCTCGATTGCCTCGGCGAACAGCTTCGAGATGAAACCGATCGAGGCGATCACCAGCGCGCCGATGCCGGCAATGGCGCCGAAGCCGACCGCCTTGACGAAGATGATGGCGACGATCACCGGATGAAACGAGCGGCACAGCGCCACCACCAGCCGCGCCGGCCACGAGATCCACACCGGCGCCAGGTTGCGTGCCGACATCAGGCCGATCGGCAGCGCGATGACGATGCCGATGGCGGTGGCGATGATCGCAATCTCCAGACTTTCGGTGAGGCCCTTGACGATCATCTCCCACTTGTCGCCGCCGAAATTGGGCGGGAACATGCGCGTCAGGAAGCGGTGGGCGTTGTCCAGGCCGGAGACGAAGCGGCTCCAGGTGAAATCCAGCTGGGCCGCGGCCCAGATGACGTAGGCCAGCAGCACCAGCCAGCCGATGCGGGCCGGCCAGTTGGCGGGGAACGGGTCGCGTGACGGACGACCGGCGGGCAGGGTGGCGTTCATGTCGGGGTCCCGTTCACTCGATCCAGTTCTGGCCGCCGTAGATTTCCTGCAGGTGGGTATCATTCAGCTGCGACGGGTCGCCGTCGAACACCACGTGGCCGCCGGTCATGCCGATCATGCGGCCGCAAAAGCGCTTGGCCAGGTTCACATTGTGGATATTCACCACCACCGGGATGTTGCGTTTGCCGGCCAGGTCGGCCATCAGCTCCATGATCTCGACCGAGGTCTTGGGGTCGAGCGACGAGGTGGGCTCGTCGGCCAGCAGGATTTCCGGATGCTGCATCACCGCGCGCGCGATGCCGACCCGCTGGCGCTGGCCACCGGACAGGCTGTCGGCGCGCTGGTTGGCGAAACTGGCCAGCCCCACCGTTTCGAGCAGGCTGTAGGCCTCGTCGATGTCGCTCGGCGGAAACCGGCGCAGCCAGGCATTGAATGCCGTCATGTAGCCGAGCCGCCCGGTCAGCACGTTTTCCATCACCGTCAGGCGCTCGACCAGGTTGTATTCCTGGAACACCATGCCGATGCGACGCCGGGCTGCGCGCAACTCCGCGCCCTTCAGGCTGGCCAGGTCCATGCCCTGGAACAGGATCTGTCCGGCGGTGGGTTCCACCAGCCGGTTGATGCAGCGGATCAGCGTGGATTTGCCGGTGCCGGACGGGCCGATGATGGCGGTGATGCCCTCGCCGGCGATGTCGAGGTCGATGCCCTTCAGCACCGGCACGCCGCGCTTGTATTCCTTCACCAGGCCGCGAATTTTCAGGGAACGATCGGTCATCAGGGGCTTTCCTTGGATGGGCTGCTGTTGGCACGGTTGATCGGCTCGCCGCTGCGGCGCGCCACCTCGCGTACCGCGGCGAAGTCACGCCGGTAGTCGAGTGGCACATAGCGATCCGCACCCTGGAATGCGCGCACCAGTTCGGGCGAGAACCGGTACGACAGGGTGCAGTCGCGAATGGTCGCGGCCAGGGATGAGTCGAGATCATGGGCCATAACCATACTGCCGGATGGAAACGGCTTGCTGGTGTAGAGGATGCGGAACTGCCCGCGCTTGACCAGGCCGCGCGCCAGCATCCGGTCGAGCACATCGTCAGCCACCGCGGCGGCGTCGTAGTCGCCGCGCAGCACGCCGGTGATTGAATTGTCGTGCTTGCCGGAGTAGATCACGCGGTAGTCGCGATCCGGTACCAGCCCCTCGGCCGGAAACAGCGCGCGCGGCGCCATGTTGCCGGAATTCGACGATGGCGCGGTGTGCGCCACCCGCCGGCCCCTGAGGTCGGCCAGCTTGTGGAAGGGACTGTCGTTTTTTACCAGCACCACGACATGATAGCCGAGCAGGCTCACGCCTCCCGCGCCGTGGCGGCCGATGCCGGCGTAGGGCACCGCGCCGGCGACGTTGACGGCGAACGGCGTATCGCCGGTCGCCAGCATGCTGAACTGCAGGCGGCCGGAGCGGAACGCCTCCACCGCCGCGGCGCTCGAGTGGACCTGGAAGAATCGCACCGGCATGGCGGTGCAGCGGCTCATGTGCGCCACATATGGCTGCCACAGCTTCTCGTAGGTGGCGGTGTCTTCCTGCGGCGAGTAGCTCAGCAGCAGGCTGGCGGGCCGGCGCCGCCGTGCCGCATCCGCCGGCGGATCGGCGGTCAGGTCGCGGTCTTCGTCGCAATAGGCGGCATCGAGCTCGCCGCGGTGCGCGCACGCGTCCGCCGCCTGCGCCGGCCGGCACAGCAGCAGCAAGGCAAGCAGCAGGAGCGGACGCATCATTTGCACGGTGTCAAACAAAAACGCGCCGGATCATCCGGCGCGTTTCCTGTCCTGAAGCGTTCAGGGCTTCTTGGTTTCGGCTTTCTTTTTCGCCGCTTCCGCTTCCTTGGCGGTCTGCTTGTCGTAATTGGCGCGGTTGAACGCCTCCCCCGAGCCTTCGGCCACCTTGCGCACCACTTCCCAGTCCTTCTGGAACGTCACCGGGAAGAAGCGGTCGGCGCCGTCGAACGCCTTCTGCATGTCCGGCGTGTAGCGGTAGTCATAGAAACACTGGGTCATTTTCTTTGCCAGCGCCGGGTCGAGGTCATGCGCATAGGCAAAGCTCGATGTGGGGAATTTCTGGCTCTTGTAGATGATGCGGAAGTCGTCTTCCTTGACCTGGCCGCGCCCGGCCATGCGGTGGAACACGTCGGAGGCCACGGCGGCGGCGTCGTAGTCGCCGGAGTTGACGCCCATCACGCTCTGGTCATGCTTGCCGGAGAACAGGATCTTGTAATCCTTTTCCGGTGCCAGGCCTTCCGCCGGGAACAGCGCCATCGGCGCCATGTGACCGGAGTTGGAGGACGGCGCGGTGTGCGCGACCTTCTTGCCCTTCAGGTCCGACAGCTTCATGAACGGCGAGGATTTCTTCACCACCACGATCAGGTTGTATCCCTGGAATTCCTTTGCATCGCCCTTGACCGCAAACGGCACCGCGCCGGCCAGGTTGACGGCAAAGGCGGTCGGACCAGTGGAGAACCCGCCGACGTGCAGGCGGCCCGAGCGCATCGCCTCGATCTCGGCGGCGTTGGACTGCACCTGGTAGAACACCACTTTCTTCGACAGGCATTTGCCGAGGTATTCGGTGAACGGCGCGAAGATCTTCTCGTACACCGCCGGGTCTTCGACCGGGGTGTAGGTGAACACGATGGTGTTCGGGTTCTTCAGTTTTTTCGCGTCCTTCGGCGTGTCGGCGACCAGGTCCTTGTTCTCGTCGCAGAACATGGTGTCGAGGTCGCCGCGGTTCTTGCACTCCTGCGCGGTGGCATGGGTAAAGGCGAAGGCGGCGACGGCGGATGCCAGCCAGGTGGCGATATGCAGTGGTTTCATCGATTTCCTCTCGTTTTTTTTCGTTGATTTGCGGCGATAGTGTAGCAATCCTGCGAAAATTGCGCAGGTCCGGCCGGTACTGCCTGCGGCGATACGTTGCTCCACCCGGCTGCCGATTCCCCGTCAACCTGTCTGCCGATGAAACCCAATCCGATTGTCCGGCGCGCCGTCGCGCCGCTGCTGATGTTGCTGACCCTGGCTACCGCCGGCACGCTGCATGCCGCCAGCACGCCTTCCAGCAGTGCCGCGCCGCCGCCCGCCGCCGCCAATGCCATCCCGGCCAATGCCGACTACGATCCCACCCGGCCGGCGGTGCCGCCGGTGGTGGTGGCACCCGCGCGCAAGGTGTTCGGCAAGACCGTGGCGACCCGGTCGTTCATCTGGGAGGTGAAGTCGCCGACCACCCGGGTCTACCTGTTCGGCACCATCCACGTCGGCAAGCGTGCCTTCTACCCGCTGCCGGAACCGGTCGAGGCGGCGCTGGACGCGTCGGCCCGGCTGGTGGTGGAGGCCAACATCGCCAACCCGCCATCGCCCGAACAGATGGCGCCGCTGATTTCCTACACCCCGCCGGACAGCCTGGAAAAACACCTGCCGAAACCGCTCTACGAGCGCCTGCAGGCGCAGCTGACGCGGCTGCGGGTGCCGCTCGACGCGGTGCGGCCGATGCGCCCGTTCATCGTCGGCGGCCTGCTGTCGATCGGCGAGTTTTCGCGCCTCGGCTACGACATGAACCTGGGCGTCGATTCGTACCTGATCACTCGCGCCCGCGAAGCCGGCAAGCCGGTGCTCGAACTGGAGTCGAGCGAGGCCCAGCTGAAGATGATGAGCAACATGCCGGCCGACCTGCAGGAAGCGTTCCTCGACAACGCCGTCACCACGCTCGAGGCCGGCCGCACCGCGGACCAGGTGACCGGCATGGTGAACGCCTGGCAGATCGGCGATGCGGCGCTGATGCTGGACGTGGTGCAGGATGTCAACCGCGGCCTGCGGCAGATTGCGCGCCTGGACGAGGTGTTGCTGCACGGCCGCCACGACGCCATGCTGAAAAAGATCGAGGGCTACCTGGCGGGCAGCGAAAGCCACTTTGTCGCGGTCGGTTCGCTGCACCTGGTCGGCCCGCGCGGCCTGCTGCAGGCGCTCAAGGCCAAGGGTTACGAGATTACCCAGCAATGACCCACGCAAGCTCCACACCCACGCGAACCGGCGGCCAGATCCTGGTCGACCAGCTCAAGATCCACGGCGCCGACCTGGCCTTCTGCGTGCCGGGCGAAAGCTACCTGCCGGTGCTCGATGCGCTGCATGCCAGCCGCGATCGCATCCGCCTGATCACCTGCCGGCACGAGGGCGGGGCGGCCAACATGGCCGACGCCTACGGCAAGCTGACGGGCCGGCCGGGGCTGTGTTTCGTCACCCGCGGGCCGGGCGCCACCAACGCCTCGATCGGCGTGCACACCGCGTTCCAGGATTCGACGCCGATGATCCTGTTCATCGGCCAGGTCGGCAGCGATTTCATCGAGCGCGAGGCGTTCCAGGAGATCGACTACCGGCGCATGTTCGGCCAGATGGCCAAGTGGGTGGCGCAGATCGATCGCGCCGACCGGATTCCCGAATTCATTGCCCGCGCCTACCAGGTGGCCACCAGCGGCCGCATGGGCCCGGTGGTGCTGGCACTGCCGGAAGACATGCTGTCGGCGACGGTGGAAGTCGCCGATGCGCGCGCCTGGCAGCGGGTGGAAACCGCCCCTGGCGACGAGGCCATGATGCGCCTGTCCAGCCTGCTCGCGTCCGCCCGCCGGCCGCTGGTGATTGCCGGCGGCAGCGGCTGGCATGCCGAAGCCTGCAGCGACCTGCGGCGCTTCGCCGAGATCCAGGGGGTGCCGGTCGCCTGCGCGTTTCGTTTTCAGGATCTGTTTGACAACGCGCATCCGCAATACGCCGGCGACGTCGGCATCGGCATCAATCCCAGGCTGGCGGCACGGATCAAGGACGCCGACCTGGTGATCGCGCTCGGTCCGCGGCTGGGCGAGATGACCACCGGCGGATACGGCCTGATCAATGCGCCGGTGCCGGCACAGAAACTGGTTCACATCCACGCCGGTGCGGAAGAGCTGGGCCGCGTCTACCAGGCGGACCTGATGATCAACGCCGGCATGGTGGCGATGGCGCGCGCGCTGGCCAAGATGCCGCGCGTGACGGCGGCCGGCGTCGAGCAGCAGGCGGCCGCCGCCCACGCCGACTACCTGTCCTGGCAGGAACGCAAGGAGATCCCCGGCGCGGTGCAGATGTGGGAAGTGATGCAGCAGCTCGAGCAGGTGATGCCGGCTGACGCCATCTACACCAACGGCGCCGGCAACTACTCCTCCTGGGTGCATCGCTTTCATCGCTATCGCGGCTTCCGCACCCAGCTGGCGCCGACCTCGGGTGCCATGGGCTACGGCGTGCCGGCGGCGATCGGCGCCAAGGCGCTGCTGCCGGATCGAACCGTGGTCGCCTTCGCCGGCGACGGCTGTTTCCTGATGAACGGGCAGGAGCTTGCCACCGCGGTGCAGTACCGGCTCAACGTGATCATCATCGTCGTCAACAACAACATGTACGGCACCATCCGCATGCACCAGGAGCGCGAATTTCCCGGCAATGTGCACGTTACCGCGCTGGTCAACCCGGATTTCGCCGCCTATGCGAAATCGTTCGGCGCGCACGGCGAGACGGTGGAGAGCACGGCGCAGTTTGCGCCGGCGTTGACGCGCGCGATGGCGGCCGGCAAGCCGGCGCTGATCGAGGTTCGCATCGACCCCGAGGCAATCTCGCCCAACACCACGCTGAGCGCGATCCGGCAGGCAGCGCAGAAATAAAGGTCCGCGCCAGTATTGCCGTTCCAGCCATTTTCGGCCCGGAAGGCGCGCCGGTGCTGGGGTTTGTCGCGTGTGCACGGTGACGCGCTGCCATCACGCCGGACCCTGACGTGAAATAAAAGGGGCCGCCCGAAGGCGGCCCTAACGTTACACTCACTCACTTCAAAAAAAAGGAGACTGCCTTTAGTGGAGTCAGCCTGGCGGCGAATAGTTCCCGCGACCTTGAAAAATCCTGCATGCGCCCTCATCTGCTGCGCAGCCATTTCGTAAACCACTGATTTAACGGAGCCTTTAATGTCCACCGCAACTGAACACGCATCCGCAGCGCCGCAAACCATGGCGTTCCAGACCGAGGTCAAGCAGCTGTTGCAGCTGATGATCCACTCGCTGTACTCGAACCGCGAAATCTTCCTGCGCGAGCTCGTCTCGAACGCCTCCGACGCCATCGACAAGCTGCGCTTTGAAGCCCTGGCCAACCCGGCGCTGAACGAGAACGACACCGAACTCAAGATCCGGGTGGCAATCGACAAGGACAAGGGCACGCTGACCATCAGCGACAACGGCATCGGCATGACCTACGACGAGGTGGTGGCCAACATCGGCACCATCGCCCGGTCGGGCACCAAGGAATTTTTCGCCAGGCTGACCGGCGACCAGCAGAAGGACGCCAACCTGATCGGCCAGTTCGGCGTCGGCTTCTACTCCGCCTTCATCGTCTCCGACAGGGTCGAGTTGCGCACCCGCGCGGCCGGCCAGCCGACGGGCGAGGGCGTGCTGTGGACCAGCGCCGGCGACGGTGAATTCTCCGTGTCCAGGTTCGACAAGCCCGGCCGCGGCACCGAAGTGACGCTGCACCTGAAGGACGACGCCAAGGAGTTCATCGACGACTGGCGGCTCAAGGCCATCATCCGCAAGTATTCCGATCACATCCAGATGCCGATCGTGATGAAGAAAACCGAATGGGACCAGGAAAAACAGGCCCAGGTCGAAAAGGACGAGGAAGAAACCATCAACAAGGCCAGTGCGCTGTGGGCGCGCGCCAAGAGCGACATCAAGGAAGAGGAATACGAGGAATTCTATAAACACGTCTCGCACGACTGGGAAAAGCCGCTGGCCTGGTCGCACGCGCGGGTCGAGGGCCGTCACGAATACACCGAGCTCCTGTACCTGCCGGGCAAGGCGCCGTTCGACCTGTTCGAGCGCGACACCAAGCACGGCGTCAAGCTGTACGTGCGCCGTGTGTTCATCATGGACGACGCCGAGCACCTGCTGCCGCGCTACCTGCGCTTCGTCAAGGGCGTGATCGATTCCAACGACCTGCCGCTCAACGTCTCGCGCGAAATCCTGCAGGAATCGAAGGACGTCGACGCGATCAAATCGGGCTGCGTGAAGAAAGTGCTGAGCCTGATCGAGGACCTGGCGGAAAACCAGAAGGACAAGTTCACCACCTTCTGGAGCGCGTTCGGCCGCGTGTTCAAGGAAGGCCTCGGCGAGGATTTCGCCAACCGCGAGCGCCTGCTGAAGCTGATCCGCGCCGCCTCCACCCACAACAGCGACGACGCGCAGAATGTGTCGCTGACCGATTACGTGTCGCGCATGAAGCACGGCCAGGAAAAGATCTACTACGTCACCGGCGACAGCTTCGCCGCCGCCAGCAACAGTCCGCACCTGGAAGTGTTCCGCAAGAAGGGCATCGAAGTGCTGATGTTCACCGAGCCGGTCGACGAATGGTGGCTGGGCCAGGTCGAGGAATTCGACGGCAAGAAGCTGCAGTCGGTGGCCAAGGGCGATCTCGACCTCGGCGTATTCGAGGACGAGGCGGAAAAGAAGGAACAGGAAAAAACCGCCGAGGAACTGAAACCGCTGGTCGAGCGCATCAAGACCGTGCTGGGCGACAAGGTCAAGGAAGTGCGCGTCACCCATCGGCTGGTCGATTCGCCGGCCTGCCTGGTGGTCGACGAGAACGAACTGTCGGGCAACCTCGAGCGCATGCTCAAGGCCGCCGGCCAGAAGATCAACGCCTCCAGGCCGATCCTCGAAATCAATCCGCAGCATGCCGTGATCGAGCGCCTGAAGCTGGCGGATGAAGCCGACTTTGCCGACTGGGCCAGCCTGCTGTTCGACCAGTCGGTGCTGGCCGAAGGCGGACAGCTGGAGAACCCGGCCGACTTCGTCAAGCGCATGAACACGCTGATGCTGAAGCGCTGATCGCCACGGCCGGCGGTTGCGGCACCCCGACGGGGCCGGGCGGATGCCTTGCCCCGTTTTCATTGGTGCCGACGGCGGCCGGAAGCGGCAACCGATTGCACCGTTCTGCGACACCGTGTAGCACCTTGTCACCGCGGGCCTGCGGCACTTGCCAACGCATTTCGGCAGGCGTAACGTGAAGCCGGCTATCCCGCCCCGGATTCAAGGAGCCCGCCATGAAAAAAACCTTGTCTCTTGTTGCCGCCGCCATCCTCGCCGGCTGCGCGCACGCCCCCACCTTCGGCATTCCCGATGACAAGATGGAAGTGCTCGATACGCAGAAAATGCAGCTGATCGAAGACTGGGCGCGGCGCAGCAATGTCGACGTGATCTGGTATCGCAAGCCGACCCGGCTGGTGCCCAAACCGGTGGTTGCCAGCAGCTGATCGCGCGCCACCTCGGTCGCATGTCGCGGCGGCCGCACCCGGCCGCCCACGCGGCCACTGCGCGCGTGGCAGAATGCGCGCATGACCGACGCCGTATCCCCAGCCTTGCAGGCCACGTTCGAACAGGAGCGTGCGGCGGCGCGCGCGCGCAAGCTTGCCGATCCGGCAGCGGCGCGAACCGAGACCGTTCGCATGTACGGCCGCCTGGCCGAGCTGCAGGCCGCCGTCATCGCCCGCCAGCCGGTGAAAACCGAGTGCGAGCGCGGCTGCAGCTACTGCTGCCACCTGCGGGTCGAGATCCGCCCGCACGAGGCGTTCGTACTTGCCCACCATATCCAGGCCCGCTTCAGCGCGGCCGACCGCAAGCTGGTGCTGGCGCGCCTCGAAGACAACCTCAAGCGCATCGCGCCGCTCAGCGCCGCGCAGCACATCCGCGCCGGCATTGCCTGCGCGCTGCTGCACGACGGCGTCTGCTCGGTCTACGCGGCGCGGCCGGCCACCTGCCGCAAGTACTACTCGGTCTCGGTCGACACCTGCCGTGCCGCCTACCAGGACACCGCCGCGCCGCTGCGCGGGCCGATCGAGGATGACAACCTGCGCCTCGCCGGAAATGCGGTGGCGCTGGGTTTTGCCAAGGGCATGGAAGAGGCCGGCTACGATGCCTCGCTGCACGAACTGCACGACGCCCTGTATCGCGCGCTGACCAACCCGAAGGCGGAGAAGCGATACCGCGACGGCAAGAAGGCGTTCGTCTAGGAATCCTGGCGCGCGCCCTGGGCCAGCGCCCACTCGACGTGCTCGCGCACCAGCTCGGCCGGATGCGCGCGCCGCGCCTGCAGCGCCGCGCGCAGGACAATGCGGGCGGCATCGTTGACGGCGGGATCGGCCAGCGCGTTGCCGAGTGCCACCGCGATATTGCGCAGCCACTGCGGATGGCCGATGCGGCGGATCGCCGAGCCGGCCAGGCGATCATTGAAATCCGCCTCCGACCAGCCAAACAGCTCGACCAGCGTGGCCTGGTCGAGCCGGTGGCGCACGGCGAAATCCGGCAGCACGCTCTTCACCGCGTACTTGTTCCAGGGACAGGCCAGCTGGCAGTCGTCGCAGCCGTAGATGCGATTGCCCAGCAGCGGCCGCAGTGCCAGGGGGATGCTGCCGCGATGCTCGATGGTGAGGTAGGAGATGCAGCGCCGCGCATCGAGCTGGTACGGGC
>CAYQKN010000039.1:21327-29890 GCA_964417885.1 uncultured Burkholderiales bacterium
GTGGTTGGCAAATCCAGATTGACGAACAACTCGCCGAGAAAAAACATCGAGCCGGCTTCGCGCGTCAGCAGCAGCGTGTGCTTGCCGCGCCATCCCAGCCCCGCCTTGCGCGCCAGCGCGACCTCCATCACCGGCGCCGAATCGGTGAATACGCGGTACGCAAAGTCGGCGCCGGCGATGGCGGCATTGATCCGCTCGGCCAGCGACTGCAGCCGCGCGCGCAACACCTTGTGATAGTCGCGGCCCAGTGCATAGCGCGAGATGAACGCCGCCTCCGGCTCATCCATCACCTGCCAGCTGTCGCGCGCCTGCGGCGGCAGGTAATTGAGCCGCGCCGAAATCACCCTCAGCGTGCCCGGCACCAGTTCGGCCGGACGGCTGCGCGCGGTGCCGTGGCGCGCCATATAATCCATCTCGCCGTGAAAGCCGCGGTCCAGCCACTGCTGCAGCCGGCTTTCCTCGGCGTCCAGCGCGGTATCGCTGATGCCGGTTTGCTGGAAGCCGAGCTCGCCGCCCCAGCGCTTGATGTCGCGCGCGAGTTGACCGAAATCGATTTCCGCATTCATGCCCGCAGTTTATCAGCCACACTTTTCGAACCATGAACCCAGCCCATCGTCCGACCGACACCATGCATCTGGAACTGCCGGATGAGGCCGCGACGCTGGCGCTGGGTGCGCGCATTGCCAGCGTGCTGGAACCGGGGGTCAGTGTTTACTTATCCGGCAGCCTCGGCGCCGGCAAGACCACGCTGTCGCGCGGCCTGATCCAGGCACTGGGCCATGAAGGCCGCGTGAAGAGCCCGACCTACACATTGGTTGAACTTTACGTAATTTCTAAGTTAAACTTGTATCACTTTGATTTTTATAGGTTCAACGATCCAGAAGAATGGAACGAAGCCGGGTTTCGCGATCTCTTCAACGGGACGAACATTTGTCTTGTCGAGTGGCCGGAGAAGGCGGGGAATCTGCTGCCCCCCGCGGACCTGAACATCCAGCTGTTGGTGACGCCGGCAATGACGCGCAGCGCCGCGATCCAGGCTCACACGCCGCGCGGACAAGTGCTGTTGCAGGCGCTGCGCTGCCACATGCCATAGACCGCGTCAGCGTCGAGCACCGCACCGATTCGCCACCACCCAATTTGCTGCGCCGCGCGCTGCTGTCGCTGCCGCTGGCGCTGTCGCCGCTGCTGGCGCGCGATGTGTATGCCGCCACCCGCGTGTCGTCGACGCGGGTGTGGCCGGCCAGCGAATACACCCGCGTCACGTTCGAATCGCCGGTGGCGCTCAAGTACCAGCATTTTTTCGTCAAGGACCCCGAGCGTCTGGTGATCGACATCGAGAATGTCGAGATCGGCCCGGCGCTGCGCGAACTGGCGTCCAAGATCGGCGCCAGCGATCCCTACGTGCAGAGCGTGCGCGTGGCGGTCAATCGCGCCAACGTGATCCGGGTCGTGCTCGATCTCAAGACCGAGGTGAAGCCGCAGGTGTTCGCGGTGCCGCCGGCCGGCGAGTTCGGCCACCGCCTGATGCTCGACATCTATCCCGCCAGGCCGCAGGACCCGCTGCTGGCGATGCTCAACGACGATGTCGCCGCCTTCAGCCGCAATGCGCCGGCTGCCGGCGACAACGGTTCCAGCAATTCGATTGCCTCTAGACCGCAACAAGACGGTCAAGCTGTTTCCCCGGAGAACAAAAGCAAGCCGGCGGACTCGCTGCCCGCGGCGGACGCCAAGACGTCCGTCGCGGGTCCATCGGGTGCCGACAAGGGAGCGGCGGGCAGGAGCGAGGGCAAGTCGGCCTCGGTGATCACGCCGCGACGCACGCCGCGGCCGATCGTGGTGGTGTTCGATCCCGGCCACGGCGGCGAAGACCCGGGCGCGGTCGGCCGTCGCGGCACGCGCGAAAAAGACGTGGTGCTGACCATCTCGCGCAAGCTCAAGGAACGCTTCGACAGCGACAACCTGTTCCGCATCGCGCTCACCCGCGACGCCGATTTTTTTGTGCCGCTGGATGCGCGGGTGCAGCGCGCGCGCAAGCTGCGCGCCGACCTGTTCGTCAGCGTGCACGCCGACGCGTTCATCCATCCGCAGGCCAACGGCTCGTCGGTGTTTGCCCTGTCGGAGCGCGGTGCCACCTCCACCGCGGCCAAGTGGCTGGCGACGCGCGAGAACGACGCCGACCTGATCGGCGGCGTCAATCTCAAGACCCGCGACGGCTTCCTCGCCCGTACCCTGCTGGACCTGTCGCAGACGGCGCAGATCAACGACAGCCTGAAGCTCGGCAAGCTGGTGCTGGCCGAGCTGGGCGAGGTCAACCGGCTGCACAAGTCCAGCGTCGAGCAGGCCGGCTTCGCGGTGCTGAAGGCGCCGGACATCCCGTCGATCCTGGTCGAGACCGCCTTCATCTCGAACCCGGAAGAAGAAAAGAAACTGCGCGACCGCGCCTACCAGGACAAGATGGCGGACGCCATCGCCGACGGCATCCGCCGCTACTTCGCCAAGAACCCGGCGCTGGCGCGCGTCTAGCGCCGCGCGTCCGACCTACGGCGTCACAAACGTAATCTGTGTTGCCTCCAGCTGGCCCGCACCGGCCACGGCGCGCACGCGCACCCGCTTGCCGTTGGCCAGGTCACCGGCGCTGCCGCCGCTGAAGGTGGCCGTGTTGGCCGACACCAGCTCGCCGCGCACGCGGAACGCCGCCACTGATGCGAAATCGCTGATCTCCCCCTGCACGCTGTAGCTGATGCGCTCGCCGGCAGCGATCTGACGGTATTCGCTCGCCATCAGCACCCCGGCCAGCTTGCGGCCGCGCACCTGCACCCGCGCGCCGGTCGTCGCACCGCCGCCGCCCACGGTACTGGCATCGACGTCGGTATCGTTGAGGCGGAATCGGCCGGCCGAGGTGACGGACTGCACCACGCCCTCGAGCACCAGCAGGGAGTTATCGCTTCGCACCGGATTGAGACCGCCAATAATTTGTGTGGCGGTGAGGGTGTTGGTGGCGGCGTCGAAGCTGCCGATGGCGCGCACGCGCGAATTGGTGGCGACCGCGACCAGCGGCGGTGCCGGGGACGGCAGCACGCCGCCGATCGACACCTGCGCGCTGCCTGCCGCCACCTGGATGCCCTGCAGGCTGAACTGGCTGCTGGTGAGGTTGGCGGCGTTGCCGAGCAATTCGACCGGGGCCGAACTGTCGGCCGGCAGGCGAATGATGCGCGTCGCCAGCAGGGTGGCGGGTGCCGCCTGCGGCAGGCCGAATACTTCCACGCGGGTGCCGGCCGTCAGCGCCGCCAGCGAGCTCAATCCGTCGAAGATCGTGTTCTGGTCCACCTGCACGTTCAACGACAGCAGGGTCAGCCGGCCGCCGGCAGTGTCCACCGATGTGATCGGCCCCACGGCTGCGCTTTGCGCCACGATGCCGGTTGCCGTGCCGGCGGACTCACCGCTGGCGATGCTGCCGGCTGCTTCCAGTTGCATGCCCAGCCGCAGTTCGGACACCGGCCGCGGCGCATTGGCATTGAGCTGGAACCGCGCGCTGCCATCTTCCAGCGTGATGCTGCCGACGCCGGCCGGTCCGAGCGCGTTGACGGTGCCACTGGCGACCAATGATTCGGCGGCGATGGACGGAACCGAGCCGGTGCCGGTCGAGCCGGTCTTGGTCTCGGCGCCGCAGGCGGCAAGGAGCAGTGCGCCAAGCGTCAGCGCGATCCAGCGCCCGCGCGGCCGGCTGGCCGGGGGGCGTGGCGCAAACTCAACTGGGTTCATGGTTCATCCTTCTTTTCTTCTGCATAGAAATACATGCCCACGCGCATGCGCATGTTGCCGGGCCGGCCGGCCCGCGCATCGTCGGCCTCGGCCGCGATCGCCTGCCGGATGGTCTCGTCGTGCACCCGCTGCCACTGGCTTTGGGCGAGCCTGGCCAGCGCCTCGACCGACCCGGCGGACAACTCGTCGGAGAACACCGAACGCTCCAGGAACGGCGGCTGCTTCGACAGCACGTTGACGGTCGCCGCGCGGGCGTGGTCCTCGAGGTTCTCGCCCAGCGCCTGCAGCCGGTCCTCCAGTCCGCGCTGCGGCAGGAACGCCTGCGGATTGACATGCACAAAACCGTCGCCGTCCTCGGTCGCGTAGCCGAGCCGCAGCAGTTCCGCCAGCACCGCGCTCGGCCGATGGTCGAGCGTGATTGTGCGCACCAGGTCGTCGAACGACGCCTGGCGGCCGCTGGTGTGGCGCGGCAGCGGCTTGGGATTGCCGTCGCGATCGCGCCAGCGGCGCCCGCTGCACCACAGGTCATGCGCGGCGGAGGCGAACGAGGTCATGTCCTCGGGCCGCTTGTCGTCGGCGGCGTCGCTGGTCAGGCGGCGGATTTCCTTGCGGTTGAGCCCGGTCAGCAGCGACAGCCGGGTGCCGGTGGCGGCGTCGTCGGCGCTGAAGTGACGCTGCGCCGCCTGCACATAGACGCGCTTCAGCAGCTCGCTCGCCATCTGGAACGTCACCCCCCTGGCGATCAGCAGCCGCACCAGCGGCGCCAGCACCCTTGCCAGCGCATCGAGCAGTGCGCCGGTTTGCTTGTCGGTGGAGGAGGGTGGCATGGATGGTCTGCTGGATCAGCGGCGCGCGCGGCAAATAATGGCGCGGGAATTATTCCCGTGCCGGGAGTATCGCGCAATCGGCGCGGCATTTGCGGGCGGCGCGGCAAAAATATTTTTGCGTCACCGCTTGCATCTTTTTTTGAATGCGGGAATAATTCCCACACCGGCATCGTATCGGTTCCGGTCGACAAATGCAATCGAATGCCATTGAGGGGTCAATGCAGCGCAGTACGTATCAAGAAGGAGCAGTCATGAGTTTCCGCAATCGCCGGCCGCAATCCGGCGCGATCAATACCCAGGCAACCTCCCGCCGTCCAGGCGCCCGGCTGGCGCTGGCCGCCATGCTGGCGCTGGGTGCCATCGGCACCACCGGCGCCGTCGCGCAGCCGGTCGGCCGCGCGGTGGTCGAGGTCACCCCGCTGGTCGCCGACATCGGCGTGCCGCGCCAGATCCGGGTGTCCGGCACCTGGGCCCATGCCTGCGCGCCGCTGAGCGCGACGCTGGTCGAAGGCGGCGCCAGCGATGCCGACCTGCTGACGGTGCGGCTGAACGTGCCGCAGACCCTGGTCGCCTGCGCACAGGTGCTGACGCCGTACAGCCAGGTGGTCAGTTACACCCCATCGGTGCGCGGGAAGAAGCGCATCGCCGCGGTGACCAACGACGGCCAGTTCCTCGGCGACGGCAGCATCGCCACCCGCGGCCCGGACGACGTCACCTCGCTGGCCGACATCACCGGCATGTGGTACGACCCGGCCACCAATGGCTCGGGGCTGACCTTCATCCACAACGGCACCAGCACCGTGTTCGGCACCTGGTACCTGTACGACAGCCTCGGCAACGCGCGCTGGTACACGATCCAGAATGTGCAATGGAAGCAGCAGGGCCGCGTGTTCGAAGGCACCATCTACGAGACCACCGGCCATGGCGTAGTCTGCCCGCCGCCGTTCGTCGCCTGCCCGGTCGCGTTCGCCAGCGCCGCCCCGCGCGCCCTCGCACGCTTCACGCTCAACAGCGAGACCAGTGCCCGCATCGAGGCGTTGGCCGGCAATGGCGCGGTGCTGTTTTCCTCCAACCTGGTTCGCGCGGGGATCTGAGCTTGAACACCATCAGCGCATGGTCACTGGCGCGGTGGTTGCCGCTGGCGGTCGCGCGTCCTGCCGGCGGCCAGGCCGGGCAGCTGTTGCAACGTTGCGTCGCGTTGCTGCGCGCACGGGCGGTGCCGGTTCGGGCGGTGGCAGCCCGGGCGTTGCCGCCAGCGACAGCCAGCCTCGAAATCTCGCCGCTGGTGGCGGCGGCCGGGGTATCGCGGCGGATTTCCATCACCAGCTTCTGGCCGCTGGGTTGCGTGCCGGCCGGCATGCGCGTGGTCGAGGGTGAAGCAGCGTCGCCGGCCACGCTGGTGATCCGCATGGAGTCGGTCGGCCGCGTTTCGTGCGTGCTGCCGCTGCTGCCGCACCAGCATGTGGTGGATTTCACGCCGATGCGCGAGGGCGACCTGCCGGTGCGGGTGATCAGCAGCGACGGCGAGGTCATCGCCGGCCAGGCCCGCATCCGCACCCGCAATCTTGGCGGCAGCTTTTCGCAGTTCGACATCAGCGGCCGCTGGCGTGAGGCGACCGGCGGCGATGGCGGCCTGACGCTGAACCACCGGCGCATCCGGTCCCGCTGCGATGATGTCACCGGCACCTGGTTGCTGAACGACGCCAATGGCCAGTCGCGATGCTATGCCATCGACGATGTGACCTGGCAGGAAGGCGGCATGCAGGCTGAGGGCACGCTGTACGAAACCGTGCCCGGCGCGGGTGAGTTGCCGACCCGCACCACGCAACTGGGCCGCGTGCGCATCGTGTTGCGAACCGACCGCTCCGCCCGCGTCTACGCGATCGGATTTCGCGGCGGCATTCTTTTCATGTCCAACCTGGAACGGATGGCGTCTTGATCCCGTCCAACCAGACAGGCGGCGTTGTGGCGCCGTCAACCCACCTGCCGCGGGTCAGTCGTCGCGTCCGCTTCCCCACCCCTCGAGGCGGCGGAGGACTGATCCGGTCGGGCAGGCAGGCAAAGTCGGTACCGCAGCCGATCGCCAATGCCGGTCCGGATGCGGCGCCGCCGCGCCCGTCAGCGAGAAGGAGAGGCATATGAAACAGGATTCTTCCGGACGCCGATTTTCAGGTGTGGCGGCACTGCTGTTGCTGGCGAGCTTCGCGGCGTGGCGGCCCGCCGCGGCGCAGAGCCCGACCAACCTGGTGCTGGCCGAACGCGTGGCGCAGGTCACCATCACGCCGCAGGTGGCGGATGTCGGCGTGCCGCGCACGATCCAGATCGCCGGTGTCTGGCCCGGCTGCTCGCCGGTGGGCGCGCGGGTGATCGAAAGCGGCCGGCTGGCGCCGACCACGCGCGTGGTGCAGATGATCCTGCCGCAGACGCTGATGCCGTGCCCGGCGGCGTTCCTGCCCTACACCGCCAGCGCCACCTACACCCCGACCTCGCGCGGCATCGACCGGCTGCTGATTCACAACGCCGACGGCGAATACCTCGGCGAAAGCCTGCTCGACACCCGCGCGCCCGACGACCGGCGCTCGGCCTACAACATCACCGGCATGTGGTACGACCCGGCGTCCAACGGTTCCGGCCTGACTTTCGTCCACAGCCGCAACGCCGCCCGCGACAACACCGTGTTCGGCACCTGGTACGTCTACGATTCCACCGGGCTGCCGCGCTGGTACACGATCCAGGACACCGAGTGGACGCAGCAGGGCACGGTGCTGGAGGGCACCATGTACGAGACGCGCGCCTTCGGCAACTGCCCGATCACGTTCGTCGCCTGCCCGACCGCGCTCGGCCTCGCCTTCACCGCCGGCCGCGCCCGCGTGACGCTGACCGGTACCGGCTCGGCGCGGGTCGAGGCGCTGTCGCCGAGCGGCGCGGTGGTCTTCACCTCCAACGTCATCCGCGCGGAGATCTGATCATGCCAACCACACGTCGTTCCATGGCAAGCCTGTTGCGCGCCGCGCGGCGGCTGTCCGGTGCGTTGCTGATCGTTGCCGCCGGCAATGCTGCCTTCGCGCAAGTTCTGCTGGCCCCGATAGAAATCACGCCCGCCATCGCCGGCCCCGGTGTGGCGCGGCAGATCTCGGTGCGCATGCACTGGCTGATCGGCTGCCTGCCGACCGCCACCATCGTCGGCTCGGAGATCGCGCGCAAGCGCACGCTGACCATCTATCTCGATGACCTCCAGCGCGACGTGGTCCGGTGCAGCGACCTGCTGATTCCGCACACCTCGACCGTGACCTACACGCCGGACGCCGAGGGCGATCTGCGCATCCTGGTGCTGACCAATCGCGGCGCCTTTGTCGGCGAGGCCACGCTCAGCACCCGCGCGGCCAACAGCAATCGCTCGCAATTCGATCTCACCGGCATGTGGTACGACCCCGCCACCAACGGCTCCGGCCTCACCTTTGTCCACGGCGCCACCCGCAACGACCAGGTGTTCGGCACCTGGTATGTCTACGACGCGCAGGGCATGCCGCGCTGGTACACGATCCAGAACGTGACCTGGAGCGGCGGCGGGCTGCAGGCGGCTGGCACCCTGTATGAAACCCGTGCCAACTCCATTGTCTGCGTGCCGCCCTATACCGGCTGCCCGGTCGCGCTGGCCTTTGCCGGCCCGGCCGGATTGGTGAGCATCGTCATGCAGGGGCCGAACAACGCGCGCATCACCGCCATCAGCAGCAACGGCGGCGGCACCCTTACCTCGAACCTGATCCGCTCGATTTTCTAACCTGGCTTTCAGGGGCGCGCCCGGCGCCCCGCACCGTCCGCACCCGGGCCAGCCCCCCGACGCTTTTCCCACCCCGGAAGCCGGGCATGGCTGGCCCGGCCATGCGGACACCGCGCCCGGTTGCCGGCGCGATTTCATTGCCAACCGGCACCCGCTAAAACACCTCTCCCCGGCCCTCTTCAGGGGAGAGGGA
>CAYQKN010000040.1:0-29624 GCA_964417885.1 uncultured Burkholderiales bacterium
GATTGCGGCGCGGTGCAGGTCCACAGCCGGCCGCCGAATTTGGCGACGATGTCGATCGGCCCCGGCAACTGCTCGAACCAGGCGACCGGCGCCAGGAAGTCGCGCGGATTGGCGAGGCCGTTGGCACCGATCGGGCCCAGGTCGGGAAGGCGATAGGGCTGGCCGTAGTTTTCGCAGATATAGCCGCGGACGGCGCCATCGACCTCGACGCGGAACTTGACGCCGCGCGGAATCACCGCGATCTCGCCGGGTGACGCCTCGATGATGCCAAACTCGGTGATGAGCCTGAGCGCGCCCTGCTGCGGGACCAGCAGCAGTTCGCCGTCGGCATCGTAGAAGCAGCGGGTCATGGATTTGTTGGCGGCATAGATATGGACGCCGACGCCGCGCTGCAGTGCTGCATCACCGTTGGTCGCGATGGTGACAAGCCCCTCGACAAAATCGACCGGGGCCACCGGCATCGGCAGCGGGTCCCAGCGCAGGCGGTCGGGTGACGCCGGCACCTCGCGATTGGGCGCGGTGCGCAACTGCGCCGAACCATGCGGACGGAACGGCGAGTGTTCGGCCGAGGGGCGCAACCGGTACTGCCAGGAGCGCAGGTTGTCGGCGCGCGGCGCGGTGAAGGCGCTGCCCGAGACTTGCTCGGCATACAGGCCGAAGGCGACCTGCTGCGGTGAGTTCTGGCCGTGCGGCAGCGCGCCGGCCAGGGCTTCGGTGGCGTGCTCGTTGCCGAAGCCGGCGAGATAGTCCAGTGCCGCCATGGTCAGATGACGCCGCGCGCGATCTGGTCGGCTTCGATCGCTTCGAACAGGGCGCGGAAATTGCCCTCGCCGAAGCCTTCGTTACCCTTGCGCTGGATGATCTCGAAAAAGATCGGGCCGATGACGGTGTCGGTGAAGATCTGCAGCAATTTGTCCTCTTTCGACTCCTTGTCGAGTCCTTCGCCGTCGATCAGGATCTTGTTGCGCTGCAGCCGGGCCAGGTCTTCGCCGTGGTTCGGCACCCGCTTGTCGACCAGCGCGTAGTACGAGTCGGGCGTATCGAGGAATTTCACCCCGCGTGAGCGCAGCGCCTCGACCGTTTCGTATATGTTCGAACAGGCCAGCGCGATGTGCTGGATGCCTTCGCCGTTGTAGGCGTCGAGGTATTCCTGGATCTGCGATTTCTGGTCGGACGGCTCATTGATCGGGATGCGGATTTTTCCGCACGGACTGGTCAGGGCGCGCGAGGTCAGGCCGGTTTTCTTGCCCTTGATGTCGAAATAGCGGATCTCGCGGAAGTTGAACAGCTTGCCGTAGAACTGGGCCCAGGTGTCCATGCGGCCGACATAGACGTTGTGCGTCAGGTGGTCGACATATTCGAGTCCCACCCCTTTCGGATCGGGATCGACGCCCGCCACCGGGACAAAGTCGACGTCATAAATGGTGCGCGGGCCATAGCGGTCGATCAGGTACAGCAACGAGCCGCCGATGCCCTGGATGGCGGGAATGTTGAGCTCCATCGGGCCGACCGGACCGTCGTAGGGCCGGGCACCGAGCTCCACGGCGCGCTTGAACGCGGCGGCCGCGTCCTTGACGCGAATGCCGAAGGCACAGGCCGACGGCCCGTGCACCCGGGCGAACGACTGGGCGAAGGAGTCGGGTTCGGCATTGACGATGAAGTGAATGCCGCCCTGCTTGTATAACGTGACGCGCTTGGAGCGGTGGCGGGCGACGGCGGAAAAGCCCATGCTCTCGAACAGGCGGCCCAGCGCCTCGGTGTCGGGTGCGGTGTATTCGACAAATTCGAAACCGTCGGTGCCCATCGGGTTGTCAAACAGATCCATTGCGTTCTCCAGCTCGTAGTGTCCAGTGTAGATGAAGTCTCTCGACCGCATTCGCGCGGAGGTGCCCGGCAGGATTTGTTACAGGCATCGCGCGATGCGGCATGACCGGCGCGCTAGAATCGATCAACGATTGGCGCGTCGTTACCGCGGGGCTGGGGAACCGCGGCGCTTTACGACGATCCAAATTTCGGATCGGAACGGACACTGGCGGTCCGCAAATTGACCAAGGAGGTGTGACATGACGCGTAGTTTACTCGCTTCCACATTGACCGCAACCGCGCTGCTGCTGGGCGGCTGCGCCTCTCTCGGTGCACCGGAAGTTCCGCCGCTGACCCTGGAACAGGTGGTGGAGCTGGCCAAGCAGGGCAAGGACGGGCCGACCATCATCGGCGAAATGAAACGTACCCACACCAGCTATGACGTGACCGCATCGCAGTATGCGAAGCTGTCGCGCGACGGCGTGCCGGATGCGGTGCTCGACTACATGCAGCAGGGCCAGATCCGCATGGCGGAATCGGCCGGCAGGCGCAGTGCGGTCAACGACCTGTGGCTGTACGGCCCGACCTGGTGGGGCTATGGGCCGCGCTGGCATCCGCGCAGCTATTACGTCTACGTGCGCGGCCGGCCCTACCTGCGCGAGTGGTAGCCACCCGGGGCCGCGCCGGCCCGGGATGAATTGGTCGCCGCCATGCCGCAGCGGCGCCGGCATTTGTGCACTGCCGATTTACCGCCGGCCGGATTGGTTCTATGCTTGGCGCGATAACAAGTCCGCGCCAGCGGGCGTATGTTGCCTATTCGACCGAGGAGAAACCGCATGAACACTGCTGCACGCTTGCTGCTGGGCATGGCCGTTGCCTGCATATCACTGGTTGCCGGCGCGCAAGGCGCGGCGGGTTATCCGTCCAAGCCGATCAAGATCGTGGTGCCGTTCCCGCCCGGCGGCGCGACCGACATCCTGGCGCGCGCCGTCGGCGCGGAGCTGCAGAAAACCTGGGGCCAGACGGTACTGATTGAAAACAAGGGCGGTGGCGGCGGCAACCCCGGCACCGACATGGTCGCCAAGGCCGCGCCCGACGGCTACACCCTGGTGATGGGCACGGTGGGCACGCACGCCATCAACATGAGCCTGTACGCCAAGATGCCTTATGACGCGGTGAAGGATTTTGAGCCGATCACGCTGGTGGCCGGGGTGCCGAACCTGCTGGTGGTGCATCCATCGGTCAACGCCAAGTCGGTCCGCGAGCTGACGGCGCTGGCCAAATCGATGCCGGGCAAGCTGAACGTCGCCTCCAGCGGCAACGGCACCTCGATTCACCTGGCCGCCGAACTGTACAAGCAGATGGCCGGCGTCGATATCCTCCACGTGCCTTACAAAGGCAGTTCCCCCGCCGTGACCGACCTGCTCGGCGGCCAGGTGCAGATGATGTTCGACAACATGCCGTCCGCACTGCCGCACGCCAAGGCCGGCAAGCTGCCTCCGCTGGCGGTCACCGGCCTGAAGCGTTCGGCCGCGTTGCCCGACATTCCTACCATGGATGAGGAGGGCCTGAAGGGGTTCAATGCGACGTCCTGGTTCGGCCTGCTGGCGCCGGCCGGCACGCCGAAGGACATCGTCGCCAAACTGAATGCGGCCTCGGTCAAGGCGCTCGCCGCGCCGGAAATGATGGAACGGCTGGCTGCCCAGGGCGCCGAGCCAGTCGGCAATACGCCGGAGCAGTTCGCGGCCTTCATCAAATCCGAAATCGACAAATGGTCGAAGATCGTCAAGGCGTCGGGCGCGCGGGTCGACTGATCCGGCGCTGCCACCCGCCGATTCCCGGCGCGCCGGGAATCCCGCAAACCGGCTTCAGCTGATCTTGAATTCGGTGAAGCTGGGGCCGCTGCCCGGCTTGGGCGGCGGCGCCACGCCATCCTTGTAGGCCGGCACCATGCCCGAGTTGCCGATCAGCAGCGACAGGTTGGTTGCCGAATCGGCGTTGGCAAGGCCCTCCTCGACCGAGATCTTCTCGGTGCGGATCAGCCGGAACAGGTCCTGCTCGAAAGTCTGCGAGCCCGGCGTCAGGGATTTTTCCATCGCCTCCTTGATTTCGCCCACCTTGCCTTCCGAAATCAGCTCGGCAATGTTGGTGGTATTCATCAGCACTTCAAAGGTGGCGGAACGGGCGCCTTCGAGGTTTTTCACCAGCCGCTGCGAGATGATGCACTTGAGCGCCACGCCCAGATCGGAAAGCAGGATGGCGCGCTGGTCGAGCGGGAAGAAATTGATGATGCGGTTCAGCGCGTGATAGCTGTTGTTGGCGTGCAGGGTGGCCAGACATAGGTGGCCGGACAGCGAGTACATCATGGCGCTTTTCATGGTTTCGATGTCACGGATTTCCCCCACCAGGATGGCGTCCGGCGCCTGCCGCATGGCGTTGCGCATCGCTTCGTGAAAACTGTGTGAATCGTTGCCGATCTCGCGCTGGTTGACGATCGATTTCTTCGACTTGAAGATGAACTCGATCGGGTCCTCGAAGGTCAGGATGTGGCCGCTGCGCAGCTGGTTGCGGAAATCCAGCATCGCCGCCAGGGTGGTCGACTTGCCCGATCCGGTTGCGCCGACCACCAGGATCAGCCCGCGCTTTTCCATCACCACCTGCTTCAGCACGTGGGGTACCTGCAGGGTGTCGATAGCGGGGATGTTGCTGCTGATGAAGCGGATCACGCCGGCGACCGTCGCCTTCTGGTACATCATGTTGATGCGGAAATTGCCGATGTTCTCGATCGGCATCGACAGGTTCAGTTCCAGTTCTTTCTCGAATCGCTCGACCTGGTGGGGCTTGAGGATTTCATAGAACAGCTTCCTGGTGTCTTCGCCGGTCATCACCTGCGGGTTGACCGGGACCGCATTGCCGTTGATCTTGATCGTGATCGGCGCGCCGGCGGAGACAAACAGGTCCGAGGCATTTTTCTGCGCCATCAATTCAAACAGTTTGGTCAGTACGGCCATGCGGACTCTCCCGGGTTGACGTATCGCGCGATCAGTTGCTGGGCGGTCTTTTGAAACTCACGCTTCAGCGCAGCAGGTCATTGATGCTGGTTTTGGCCCGGGTTTGTGCATCGACCCGTTTGACAATGACCGCGCAGTAAAGACTATACCGCCCGTCGGCCGAGGGCAAGTTGCCGGACACCACCACCGAAAACGGCGGGATGCGGCCGTAGGTCACCTCGCCGCTGGCGCGATCGTAGATCTTGGTCGACTGGCCGAGGTAGACGCCCATGGAAATCACCGATCCCTCGCCGACGATGACGCCTTCGACCACTTCGGAGCGGGCGCCGATGAAACAGCCGTCCTCGATGATGGTGGGATTGGCCTGCAGCGGTTCCAGCACGCCGCCGATGCCGACACCGCCCGACAGGTGAACGTTCCTGCCGATCTGCGCGCACGAGCCGACCGTGGCCCAGGTGTCGACCATGGTGCCCTCGTCCACATAGGCGCCGATATTCACGTAGGAAGGCATCAGCACCACGCCCTTGCCGATGAAGGCGCCGCGGCGCGCCATCGCGGGCGGCACCACACGGAAACCGCCGGCGCGGAAATCCGCCGCCGAATAGTCGGCGAACTTGGACGGCACTTTGTCGAAATAGCGCGCAACGCTGGGGCGGCTCTCGCCGGCCAGGCCATCGGCCATCAGGTTGTTGTCATACAGGCGGAACGAAAGCAGCACGGCTTTTTTCAGCCACTGATGCGTAACCCAGTCGCCGTCCTTTTTCTCGGCGACCCGGAACCTGCCCTGGTCGAGGCCGGTGATGGCCGCGTCCACGGCGGCGCCAACCGGGCTTTCGCGGTTGTGGATCAGCGGATTGAGATTGGCGCGGTCTTCCCACGCGGATTCGATGGTGGCCTGCAGGGTTTCAACGTTCATGGATGGGTGCCGGTGAGGTGAATGAGTCAGTTCGCGAGGCGCTTGATGAAGCGCGCGAGCCAGGAATCGGTCGAGACGGCGGGCGCTGCGGTCCGGTTGCCGTTGCGGCAGGCGTCGAGTTCGGCACGCAACGCCGCGCATTCGGTCTCAAGCTGCTGTTCGCGCTGCATGTAGTGCCGGAACCCGCGGTAAGTTTCGCGGTAGTCGTTGTACGCCCATTCCTCGGCATCGGTGAAGGCCGAGATGCGTCGCGGGATGGCGTCCAGCGCGGCCGGGTCATTGGCGGCGAGAACCAGGTAATAGAGCGCGGGCAGCGCGGCGACCGGCTGCTCCGGTGCCTGCAGCGAAACCGCGAGCGATTCGCCGGCTGCGGCGGCGGCGTCTTCGGCGATCAGCGAAACAAAGGCGTTGCGCTGCGACAGCCAGCGCAGGTGCGCGAACCGCGGCGCCAGCAGCGCATCGAGTTCGGCGCGATACAGTTCCCTGACGTGGAACTCGTTGGTGTAGCCGCGCTTGTCCGAGTATTCCGCCTTGTTCGGTGACGACAGGATCAGCACGCCATTTGCCTTCAGCACCCGTTTTACTTCGTCGAGGAACAGCGCCTGTTCGTCGATGTGCTCGAGGGTTTCGAACGAGACCACCACGTCGATGCTGGAAGACTCGAACGGCAACTGGACGCAGGAGCCTTGCGTGAAACCGAGATTTTCCCGCTCGGCGTAGGTGTGCCGGGCATGCGCAATGGCCTCGGCCGAGATGTCCACGCCGGAGACCTGCTCCGCAGCACGGCTCAGCAGCGCACTGCCGTAACCTTCTCCACAGGCCACATCGAGCACTTTCTTTCCGGTGACCAGTGGCAGCACGTAGTGGTATCGATGCCAGTGCTCGTACCACATCTCGCCCTTGGCGCTGGCGGCGCCGGGGACGAAACGTTCACCGGTGAATGGAAGCGAATGCGACATGGCGCTTTGCGTGGGCTGGGTTGGTGGTGGTCGGTGCTGCTAGAATTCGCGGCTCCCTGCGCAGCGACATCGGCGACGATTCGCTGCAAGCCGCAATTATAAAGGTTCGCCCGTTTGAAACCCCGCACTTCGTCCGGCCTGCCGATCGCGGCCATCCTGCTCGGCGCCACATCGTGGGGAGTGATCTGGTTTCCGTTTCGCGCGGTCGAGGCCGGCGGCCTGCCGTCGCCGGTGGCGACCGTGCTTGCCTATGGCGTGGCGACGTTGCTGGGCGGTGTACTGCTGCGCCACGCGTGGCGCGAGTTTCCCGCCAATGCGCGCTGGCTGCTGGCGATCGGCCTGACCGCCGGCATCACCAATGTCGCCTATCTGGTGGCCATCATGCAGGCGGAAGTGGTGCGCATTGTACTGCTGTTCTACCTGGCACCGCTATGGACGGTGCCGCTGTCGCGGCTGGTACTTCGCGAGCGGCTGACGCGCAAGGGCTATGCGGTGATGACCCTGGCGATGGCCGGCGCGCTGGTCATGTTGTGGCATCCGGAACGGGGCGCACCGGTGCCGCGCAACGGCTTCGAGTGGCTGGGCCTGGTGGCCGGCCTCTCGTTCGCCGCGTGCAATGTCTCCGTCAAAGCTGCCACCCGCGCGTCGGCCGAAGCAAAATCGCTGGCCGGCACCATCGGGGTGCTGCTGGTGGCAATGCCGGTTGCGGTCGTTGCCGTCCCGGCAGTGGGCAACTGGCCGGAAATGGCGGGTCCGCACGCTTCGTTGCTGGTGATACTGGGGGTTACGCTGACGGCCACCAGCCTCGCGCTGCAATTCGGCCTGACCCACCTGAGCGCCAATCGTGCCGCGGTACTGATGTTGTTCGAATTGATTGTCGCCGCGATCGCCGCCCATTTTCTGGCCGGTGAAGTGACACGCGCGCAAGACTGGCTGGGCGGCGCGATGATCGTCGGCGCGGGCATGTTCGCGACTATCGCCGAGCAGCGTCGGCTGGCAGCGCAATCCGCCAGGACGCGCATCGATTGATGCGCGTCCCGGCGGCGCGCAGCTGCCGGTCAGAAGCGGAAAATCACACCGACCGTATAGGCGTCAGCCTGCAATTCGCCGCCGGTTGAGTCGTCGCCCAGTTTGCGAAAGCGCTCGACTTCGGCGCGCACGGCGATTTCACGGCTGAGCGCGTATTGCAAACCGAGGCCGTAATGCTGGCCGGTCTTGTTCTTGCTGCCTTGCGCGAAGCCGAGGCCCACCGTGCCGCTGGAACTGAACGTGGCTTCGGTCTTGGCCTGGATGGCGCCCACCCGGCCGAAAACCGAAAACTGCTCGGTCATGGGCGCGGAAAGCACCAAGTCGATACCGAAGCCCTTGGCCTTGTAGTCGGCGTTGACGGTGCCGCCGGTGACTGTGGAGCGGGTGCCGAAGGTGCCGATGTCGGTATAAAGCAGTTCAACGGCAACATTGGGATTGAACTGGTAACCGCCGGTCACGCGATAGGTCGTGTCTTTTTTGTCGGCTGATGTAAACACGTTGGTATAGCCCTGCTGGCGCAGGAAATCGTTGACTTCGCCTTCGCTGACGTTGGTGCCTTTGGACTGGCCAATCGACAGACCGGCGTAGAAGCCTGGAAAGGGGCCGGATTGCTGGGCGTGGACTAGGCTGCTGCCGGCAACGGCGACCGCCGCGGCGAGCAAGGGGATCATTTTTTTCATATTGGCTCCGGTTTGTTAATGAGAACGGCTCACTATTTTGAGCGTATCAACAAGGCGGAGTACAAAAAGCGAGAAAGTGACGACTTTAAGTCGAAAAAGCATTAAAAAACTATACTTTTAAAGCGGCGGCAAGTCGTGATTGCAGCTGCCCGACATGTTGCGTTAAGGCCGCTGAATTGCCTTGTGTGCGATGAAATGCGCACGGCCGCGCGAGCCGACAGACGCGTTGCGCGTCAGCCGCGATCGGTGACGCTTGCTTCGTCGGCGAACTGGCCCAGTTCGACCCGGGGCTGCGGCTGCCAGCCGCGTGAACGGTGTTCGGCGACGATGGTGGTGAAAATGCCGCCGCGCACCCAGAATTTGGCGGTCAGCCGGGCAAACCGTGGCGCGGTCGCCGCGACCACCTGGTCCAGGATTTCGTTGGCCACCGCCTCGTGGAATTTGCCCTCGTTGCGGAACGACCAGATGTACAACTTGAGGCTCTTCAGTTCGACGCAGGCACGGTCCGGAATGTAATCCAGGTACAGGGTGGCGAAATCAGGCTGGCCGGTTTTGGGGCACAGGCAGGTGAATTCGGGGATCTGCATGTGGATCACGAAATCGCGTTTGGGCTGGGGATTGGGAAAAACCTCAAGCGATTTCGCCGGCAATTCGGTCGGTTGATCACCAAGCTGGGTCAGTTTTGCAACCGCATCCTTGTTGGTCAGTGCTTTAGCGGCGCTTCTTGATGTGGATTCTTTTTTGCGTGGAGGCATCATGAGATTCGTTTGGTTTTGCGAAAACCGTTACGTTAAAATTGCCGCTATTGTATTTCACGCAACCCGCCCATTGGTCGTCAATGTCGACGTTGGAGCGGGTTTTGTGCAATTTAGACCGAAGCAATCCACTGCCGGGCAATGATGTGCGCATCATCGTGCAGGTGGCCGTCATCCGTCATCCACGTCCGGTTTGCGGGTTCAGGGCACTGCGGTCGCGTTGCCGCCTTCGCCACGCCATAACAAGACAAGAAACAGGAAGAGACAGTGCGTTTAACCCATATAAAGCTTGCCGGTTTCAAATCCTTCGTTGATCCGACCACGATTTCAGTCCCAGGCCAGCTGGTCGGCGTCGTTGGACCCAACGGTTGTGGCAAGTCGAACGTGATCGACGCCGTGCGCTGGGTGCTGGGCGAATCCTCCGCCAAGCACTTGCGCGGCGAAAAAATGGAAGACGTGATTTTCAACGGCTCGACCTCGCGCAAGGCGGGTGGCCGGGCAAGCGTTGAACTGGTGTTCGACAATTCACTCGGCCGCATCGGCGGGCAATGGGGCCAGTACAGCGAAATCTCGGTCAAGCGGGTGCTGACGCGTGACGGCAATTCCGACTACTACATCAACGGTCAGCATGTGCGCCGGCGCGACATTACCGACATGTTCCTCGGCACCGGCCTCGGTCCGCGAGCCTACGCCATCATCGAGCAGGGGATGATTTCCCGCGTGATCACGTCCAAGCCCGAAGAGCTGCGCGTGTTTCTCGAGGAAGTGGCGGGTGTATCGAAGTACCGCGAGCGCCGCCGTGAAACCGAGGCGCGACTGGAGGACTCGAAGGAGAACCTGAATCGCGTCGCCGATATCCTGTCGGAACTGGACAAGCAGGTCGTCAAGCTCACCGACCAGGCCGCGGTCGCCGCCAGGTATCACGAGTACAACAACGAGCTCAAGCTGAACGAAAACCTGTGGGCCTACACCAAGCAGCGCGAGGTGAAGGCCTCGCGCGACCGGTATGCCGCCGAAATCGTCAAGACCGAAACCGGCTTTGAGGGCGAGACCGCGAAGCTGCGCGAGGTCGAGGCGGAGCTCGACAAGCTGCGCCAGGATCACTACACCGAGACCGACCAGCTGACCGCCGCGCAGGCGGGCATGTTCGAGGCCAACACGACGGTGGTGCAACTCGAACAGGAAATCAATTACCTGGGCGACAACCGCCGCCGGCTGGTGGCGCAGATTGACGCGCTGGCGCAGCAGATCGGTGAAGTCGAAACCAACCGGGAATCGACGGCGACCGAACTCGAGCGCTGGCATCGCGAACTGGCCAGCGGCATTGACCGTGTCGCCGAGGCGCGCGAGCGCGCCGAGGTAGTGCGCGGCGAGGTGCCGACCTTCGAGGAGAAGCTGAAGGAGGCTGCCGTCACCACCCGCACGGTGGAGAACGAAGTGCGCGCCGCCGAGCAGGGCCAAGCGCTGGAAGAAGCGCGTGAATCGAACGCGCTGAAGATTCTTTCCCAGCTGGAACAGCGCAAAAACCGCCTGACCACCGAAAACATGAATCTGGTGGTGCCCGAACCCGACGCGCTGGCACAGGTCGAGGGCGAGCGCGCCGAAGTGCAGGAACTGGTGCTGCAGCTGGAAGAAAAAATGGCCGCGGCCGACCAGCAGCTGGTCGAACTCGAGATGCAGCGCAAGAAGTCGGTCGACGCCATCGGCGACGCGACCCGCGAACTGGCCCGGATCGAGGCCGCCTTGTTGGCGCTGCAGAACCAGCAGGCGCGGCTGGACAACAACAACCGGCTGGCGATGTGGCTGTCGAAGTACCAGCTCGACAATGCGCCGCGCCTCTGGCAGGCGATCAAGATCCGTGAAGGCTGGGAGGACGCGCTGGAATCGGCGCTGGGCCTCAAGCTGAATGCGATCAAGCTTGCCGACCGAAGCGTGATCGGACGGGTGGCGGGCGACCCGCCACCGGGCAGTGTTTCGCTGTACTTCGAGAATGGCAGCGCATCGCCGGCCGCGGCGCCGGGCTTCACGCTGCTGGCGGACTGGGTGACGGCGGAAAATCCGGCGGTGTTGCCGTTCGTGCGTGAGTGCCTTGCCAATGTATTCGTGCTGGAAAACGAAGCCGATGCCGCAGCGAGGATGTCCGCCTTGCCGTTCGGCGCGGTAATGGTCACTGCCAGCGGCCACCTCTACAGCCAGCATGGGCTGGTGTTTCACGGTCCGCAGTCAGAACTGCACGGCGTGCTTCAGCGCCAGCGCGAGATCGAGTCGTTGAAGGTCGCGTTGCCGGGCAAGATCGAAGCCCGGCATCTGCTGGAAGCGCAGCAGAAGGAAAGCGAAAGCCGGCTGGCCGACACCCAGGAGGCGTTGCGTGACTTGCGCAACCGCATCCAGGAAACCAAGAATCGCGAGCACGCGCTGCAGATGGAGGCACTGAAACTGTCGCAAGCGGTGGCGCAGGCCGAATCGCGCCGCGGTGCGATTCGCGAGGAACTGGCCGGCATCGATGCCGAGATCGAGAAGGAACGCGCCGAGATGGCGGAGGCCCAGGCGCGGCTGGAAGAGGGCGGCAACCGTATCAGCGAGATGACCGATCGGCTGATGGAGTTCGAGCAGGCCCAGCATGCGGCCGAGCGCGCGCTGGCCGATGCCCGCGAGCGCGTCAGCGGCGCGGACCGTGCGGCGCAGGAAGCAAACTACTTTGAGCGGTCCTGCCACGACAAGATCAAGTCGCTGACCGAAATGGTGGCCCAGCTGGCAAAACGCGCCGAGGCCGTGTCGCTGTCGCGTGCCGCGCTGGCTAGCGAACTGGAAAACCTGCAGGAGGGCAACATCCGCGAGCGGCTGCAGGCCGCGCTGGAATTGCGCGCCGAGCGCGAAAAGGCGCTGGCCGCCGCCCGCGAGGCGATGGAGTCGGCAACCGGCCGGCTGAAAGGGCTCGAGGAGCGGAAATCGGCCATCGAGCACAGCCTGCAGCCGCTGCGCGACCGCATTACCGATTTGCGCATGAAGGAGCAGGAAGCGCGGATCAACGAGGAAAATTACAGCCTGCAGCTGGCCGAGTCGGGTGCCAACCTCGAGGAACTGGCCGAGATGGTGGAGAAGAAGGCGCGCTCCACCGCTTACCAGTCGGAGATCAACCGCCTCAATGCCGCCATTGCCGAACTCGGCGCGGTCAACCTGGCGGCACTGGCGGAACTGGAGCAGGCGTCGGAACGCAAGGCATTCCTCGATGCGCAATCGCAGGACCTGAACGAGGCGGTGGCCACGCTGGAGGCCGCCATCAAGCGCATTGATCGCGAGACCCGCGACCTGCTGCAGACCACATTTGACATCGTCAACCGTCATTTCATGGAGCTGTTCCCGTCGCTGTTCGGCGGCGGCAACGCGTATCTGCGGCTGACCGGCGACGAAATCCTCGACGCGGGGCTGCAGGTGTTCGCGCAGCCTCCCGGCAAGAAAAACCAGTCGATCCAGCTGCTGTCGGGCGGCGAGAAGGCGCTGACGGCGCTGTCGCTGGTGTTCTCGCTGTTCCGTCTCAACCCCGCGCCGTTCTGTCTGCTCGATGAGGTCGATGCGCCGCTGGATGATTCCAACACCGATCGCTTCTGCGAACTGGTGAAAAAGATGTCGGCCTCGACCCAGTTCCTGTTCATCACCCACAACAAGGTGACGATGGAAATGGCCGAGCAGCTGGTCGGTGTGACCATGAATGAACCAGGCGTGTCGCGCATCGTCGAAGTGGATATCCACGCGGCGAAGAAATTTGCCGCGGCGCCGGTGCCGGTAGCAGCATGATTGAGGCAAACTCCAGCGCCGGCGCGCCTTTCCGGGCGATAACGGCTGGAAAGCCGCGCCAGTGCTAGTGCTTTACGTTTGGCTCGACCGCATTGCCGTACTTCCTGCGCAGCCGTTGCGGGAATTTCCCATGCATGCCTTCCAGAATCGGAAAACAGCCAATGATCAGTGATTTCCAGATGGCGTTGGGTGGCGCCGCGATCGTCGTCATCGTCGCCGTCATCATTTACAACCGCTGGCAGGAATCGAAGTACAAGAAACGCTATGAGCGCGCGTTCAGCGCCGACCACCCGGATGTGCTGTTTGACGGTGACCGGGTGGAGCCGAAACTCGGCGACATGCCCGGCGCGCGTCCGGTGGACGATATCGAGGAGGGCATGTTTGCACCGATTGTGCCGGCGCCGATTACCCCGCGCGACGCGGATGGCGGATCGGGTGCGGCGATCAACGCGGAGATCGACACCGTGGCGCTGGTGCTGGCCGATGCGCCGATGCTGCCGGACCAGTTCTGGCCGGTGGTGGAACAGTCGCGCAAGGTATCGCGCCGCGTGCTGTGGGAAGGACTGGTCGGCGGGCTGTGGCAACCGATCGACGATAACATCGACGATGACCGCGGCTATCGCGAGCTGCGGGCCGGGCTGCAACTGGCCAGCCGCAGCGGGCCGGTCGATGGCGGCACGCTGGCGCTGTTCAACGAGATGATGGCGGCGTTTGCCCAGGGCATTGGCGCCGTTTCGCAGCGCGAGGACATCAATCTCGCGACCGCGCGCGCTCGCTCGGTGGATGCCTTCTGTGCCGACACCGACATCGAGATTGCCGTCAACATCATCGGCAAGAGCGGCGTGACCTTCGCCTCGACCAAGGTGCGCGGTCTGGCGGAATCCAACGGCATGGTGGCGGCGGAATCCGGCGAATACCTGCTGCGCGATGAACTGGGCAATACCCTGTTCATGCTGCGCAACATGGCGGCCGCGGAGCCGCCGGGCATCAAGCACGCCGGCGCCTACCTCACCGGGCTCAGTTTCGCCCTCGATGTGCCGCGCACGCCGCGTCCGGACAAGGTGTTTGAACAGATGATGCAGCTCACCATGCGCTTCGCCGATGCGCTGCATGGCGAAATCGTCGACGACAACCGCGCGCTGCTGACCGCCAACGGCCGCAAGGTCATTGCCGAGACCATCTCGCAGATTGCCGCCACCATGGCCGCGCGCAACGTCGTGCCGGGCGGCTCGGCCGCCATGCGCCTCTATTCCTGATCCGTGGTGCCGGCCAGCCCGTCGATCGTTGCCCGCGCAGCCCAGCTGCGCCGCGAACTCGAGCAGCACAACTATAACTATTACGTGCTGGATGAGCCGACGATTGCCGATGCCGAATGGGACCGGCTCTTTCATGAGCTGGTCGCGCTTGAGACCGCGCATCCGGAACTGCTGACCGCCGATTCGCCGACCCAGCGGGTGGGGAGCAAGCCGCTGGCGGCCTTTGCCTCGGTCACCCACCGGGTGCCGATGCTGTCGCTCGGCAATGCGTTCAGCGATGACGATATCGACAACTTCGACCGGCGCTGCCGCGAGGCACTCGATGCGGCGGAAATCGAGTATTGCTGCGAACCGAAATTCGACGGACTCGCCATCAGCCTGACTTACGAGCAGGGTTCGTTCGTGCAGGGGGCGACGCGCGGAGACGGCGCTGTCGGCGAGGACGTGACACAGAATCTGCGCACGGTGCGCGCCATACCGCTGACCATCGACAGCCCGGCGGCGCGACTGGAAGTGCGCGGCGAGGTGCTGATGATGCGCAAGGACTTTGAACGGCTGAACGCACGTCAGGCGGCGCGTGGCGAAAAACTGTTCGTCAACCCGCGCAATGCGTCGGCCGGATCGCTGCGCCAGCTCGATCCCCGCCTGACCGCGGAGCGTCCGCTGACCTTCTTTGCCTATGGTGTCGGTGAAGTCGAGGGCGTCGCGCAACCGGCCACCCATGCCGCCCTGCTCGACTGGCTGGCCAGCCTGCGATTCCCGGTTGCGGCGCAACGCCGCGTGGTGCGTGGCGCACAGGGTCTGAAGGATTACTATCGTGACATCGGCGCACAGCGGCCGCAGTTGCCGTTCGATATCGACGGCGTGGTCTACAAGGTCAACCGCTTTTCGCAACAGCAGTCGCTGGGGTTTGTCTCGCGCGCGCCGCGATTCGCCATCGCGCACAAGTTTCCGGCTGAAGAAGCCACCACCGTCCTGCTCGGCATTGACGTGCAGGTGGGACGCACCGGCGCCATCACGCCGGTGGCCAGGCTGCAGCCGGTTTTTGTCGGCGGCACCACGGTATCCAATGCCACGCTTCACAACGAGGACGAGTTGCGCCGCAAGGACCTGAAAATCGGCGATACGGTGGTGGTGCGCCGCGCTGGCGACGTGATTCCCGAGGTGGCCGCGGTGATACACAGCCTGCGGCCGGCAGACGCGCGCGAGTTCGTCATGCCGGTTGCCTGCCCCGAATGCGGGTCGGCGATCGTGCGGCTGGAAGGCGAGGCCGTGGCGCGCTGCACCGGCGGATTGATCTGCCCGGCGCAACGCAAGCAGGCACTGTTGCACTTCGCGCAGCGCCGCGCCGTGGATATCGAGGGTCTCGGCGACAAGCTGGTCGAACAGCTGGTCGATGGCGACATCGTCCACACCGCGGCTGACCTGTATCGGCTGGGCGTCGCATCTTTGGCGAATCTGGAACGGATGGCGGAGAAGTCGGCCGTCAACCTGGTCGCCGCGATCGAACACAGCAAGCGCACCACGCTGCCGCGGTTTCTGTTCGGCCTCGGCATCCGGCACGTCGGCGAGGCCACGGCGCGCGATCTTGCGCGTCACTTCGGCAAGCTGGACGCGATCATGGATGCGAGCATTGAGCAGTTGCTGGAGGTGAACGATGTCGGGCCGGTGGTGGCGCAGAGCCTGCGCCGGTTTTTTGACCAGCCGCATAACCGCGAAGTGATCGAGCAGCTTCGCGCCTGCGGCGTACATTGGGACGAAGTCGAGCCGGCACGCACTGCCACCCCGTCTGCCGGCGCATTGGCCGGCCGGACGGTGGTGCTGACCGGGACGCTGAGCGGCATGTCACGCGACCTCGCCAAGGAGAAACTGGAGGCGGCCGGGGCGAAGGTATCCGGCAGCGTGTCGAAAAAAACCGACTTCGTGATTGCCGGCGCCGAGGCCGGGAGTAAACTCGACAAGGCCCGCGAACTTGGCGTTGCCGTACTCGATGAACAACAATTTCTGGCCCTGCTGCAGGACACGCAGGGCGAATAACGCTCCCGGGATCCAATGAAACGAAAAACCACCGTCACCAAGGCCGTTTTTCCCGTTGCCGGACTCGGCACGCGATTCCTGCCCGCCACCAAGGCCAGCCCCAAGGAAATGCTGCCGGTGGTCGACAAGCCGCTGATCCAGTACGCGGTCGAGGAAGCCGCGGCCGCCGGCATTACCCAGATGATTTTTGTCACCGGCCGTGGCAAGCGCACCATCGAGGATCATTTCGACAAGGCCTATGAGCTGGAAGCGGAATTGCAGGACAAGGGCAAGCACAAGCTGCTGCAGCAGGTACGCGAGATGCTGCCGACCGGTGTCCAGTATGTCTACGTGCGCCAGTCGGAAGCGCTGGGCCTGGGCCATGCGGTGCTTTGCGCAAAGGATCTGGTGGGCGACGAGCCGTTCGCCGTCATCCTGGCCGACGACATGATCGATGCGGCGACGCCGGTGATGAAGCAGATGGTTGAACAGTACGAGCGCCACAAGGCGTCGGTGCTGGGCGTGGTCAACGTCGAGCGCCACGAGACATCCTCCTACGGCATCGTGGCGTCGAAACCGGTTTCGCAGAAGCCGGGCGAACGGCTGTCAAAAATGTTCGGCATTGTCGAAAAGCCCAGGCCGGAGAACGCGCCGTCGACGCTGAGTGTGGTCGGGCGCTACATCCTGACTCCGGAAATTTTTGGTTTTCTCGAACACGTGGAACGCGGCGCGGGCCGCGAAATCCAGCTTACCGACGGCATTGCCGCGCTGCTCAAGAAGCAAAATGTGCTTGCGTACGAGTTTGAAGGTACTCGCTACGACTGCGGCTCGAAGCTCGGCTACCTGAAGGCCACGGTTGCGCTGGCCCTGAAGCACCCGGAAGTGGGTGCGGCGTTCGCCAGGTTTCTTGCCCGGCGAACCTGACCGCCATTTCTTTCATTGATCAAACGGAACGATATTCATGAATTCTCAAGATGCACGCGCCCTGCTCGCCGAGTCGGAAATCCTGTTCACCGCGGACGAGGTCAATGCGGCCACCACGCGCGTGGCGAGTGAACTCAATCGCGACTATGCCGACCGGCACCCGCTGGTGCTGGGGGTCATGGGCGGGGCGGTGGTGTTCAGCGGGCAGATTCTGCCGCAGCTCGATTTTCCGCTCGACTTCGATATCGTCCAGGCATCGCGCTACGGCGAGAAGACGGTCGGCACGCACCTGACCTGGCGCGTGACGCCGCGTGACAATGTGAAGGGCCGTCATGTGCTGTTGCTGGACGACATCCTCGACGAGGGCGTGACGCTGGCAGCCATTGTCGAGCTGCTGCGCAGCCAGGGCGCGCTGAGTGTCGAATGTGCCGTGTTCTGCGTCAAGGACTATGGCGAGGAGATCAACAGCCGCAAGCCGCTCAAGGCAAAGTATGTCGGACTGACGGTGCCGAACCGCTTCATCTACGGTTACGGCATGGACGTGTCGGGGGCCTGGCGCAACCTTCCCGCCATCTGGGCCAAGAAAGGCAACTAGTTTCATGCTTGCGATCATTGGCGGTACCGGCCTGACCAATCTGGCCAGCCTCGAAATCACACGCCGTGAGGTGGTGCGCACGCCGTACGGCGAACCCTCCGGTCACCTGACTTTCGGCCACATCGGCTCGGCCGAGATGATGTTTCTCGCCCGCCATGGCTATGCGCACACGCTGCCGCCGCACGAGGTCAATTACCGCGCCAATATCTGGGCCCTGCACAAGGCCGGTGCCACACGCATCGTCGCGGTGAACGCGGTCGGCGGCATCGCCGCCAACATGGGTCCGGGGATACTCGCGCTGCCCGACCAGATCATCGACTACACGCACAGTCGCAAGCAGACCTTCTTTGAGGGCGAGGAGCCGGTGACCCATGTCGATTTCACCTTTCCGTTCTGTGCTCGGGCGCGGGCGCTGGTGCTGGCCGCCGCCGCAGCGACCGGGCAGCAGGTACACGATGGCGGCGTGCTGGGGGTGATGCAGGGGCCGCGCCTGGAGACGCGCGCGGAAATCATGCGGCTGGCGCGCGACGGCTGCACCATGGTTGGCATGACGTCGATGCCGGAAGCCACGCTGGCGCGGGAGAAGAGGCTGTCCTATGCGACGCTGGCGCTGTCGATGAATCATGCGGCCGGACTGGCTTCTTCGTCCGAGGGGATCAAGCTCGCCGATGCCGATGCGGTATTGGCCAGCGGCATGGAGAAGGTGCGGCAGATCATCGCGCGGGCGGTCAGCATGCATGCCGCGCTGCCCGACAGCGACCGGGGACTGGCATAGATGGCGATCCGGCCGATTGTGAAAATGGGCACGCCCAGCCTGTTCGAGGTGTCGGTGCCGTGGCCGGCTGACAAGTTCGACTCGGCCGAGCTGCATGCGCTGCTGACGGACATGAAGGACAGCATGATCGCCGCCAGCGGCGCGGGCCTGGCGGCACCGCAGATCGGTGAAAATTTCCGGGTGGTGATTTTCGAGGTCGGCGACAACCCGCGCTATCCGGGCCGCGAGCAGATTCCGTTTACCGTGCTGATCAATCCGCAACTCACGCCGGTGACCGACGAACTGGTGGACGACTGGGAGGGCTGTCTTTCGGTCCCGGGCATGCGTGGCCTGGTGCCGCGCTTTCCGCGGCTGCGTTACCAGGGGTTCGACCAGTTCGGCGGCCGTATCGACCGCACCGTGGGCGGTTTTCATGCCCGCGTGGTGCAGCACGAGGTCGATCACCTCGATGGCATCCTTTATCCGATGCGCATCCGCGACATGTCAAAATTCGGCTATACGGAGGTGTTGTTTCCCGAACTTGCCGGTATGGATGACGACTGAACGTCGGGCCGGCAAACAATCCGTATTCGTGCTGCCCGGAAATGGGGCATGATGCAGTCCCCGGCGGCACTGCCCGAATGAACCCGAAAAGGAATGACCATGCCTGAAACCATTGATGTGACGCCTTCGGCCACCGCCGAAAGCACGCGCGACGTTTCCTCGTCGATGACCATCACCCACGTCATCTATGCCCTGCACGCCCTGGCGCCGTTCACCCTGTGGACGCTTGCCATCGTCGCCATGTTCATCGGCATGGTGAAGCGTGACGATGTGCGCGGCACCTGGCTCGATAGCCACTATGCGTGGCTGTCGCGCACTTTCTGGTGGGGAATACTGTGGGCGATCGGCGCCTGGCTGGTGTTCTGGGTGCTGGGCCTGCTGACACTTGGCATCGGCATGCTGGTGCTGTGGATCCTCCCGGTCGCGGTGCTGGTCTGGTACCTGTATCGCGTCATCAAGGGCTGGTTGCGGCTCAATGACCTGAAGGCGATTGAGTAGGACGCATGGCTGTGGCGCGACTGGGGTACGAATCCGGTTCCGGATACCGGACCAGGGTTCCCTAGGCCTGCGGCCGCAGTTCCTGCGTCAGCGTGGCCTTGAAATCGCGCACGAACGCGCTGTCGCCGAGCTTCGGATTGGCGACGATGAATACGTCTTCGGCCCGCTGCCCGAGGGTCGTGATGCGCGCGTCATGCAGATAGACATCGTGGCTCAGGAACACGCGCGCAATCGATGACAGCAGGCCGGGCCGGTCGGCGCAGCTTACCGTCAGTTCGTAGTACGGCTTCTGGCGCGACGGTGCCAGGGAGATCGCCGGTTCGATCGGGAAATGCTTGACCTGGCGGGCGATCCTGCCGGACTGCGGTGCCGGCGCCGCGGAGGGGTTGTTCAACAGCCGCGTCAGGTCACGTTCGACGGTCGCGGCCAGATCCTTGTAGCGAAGTCCACCGGCCGATTTGGGCAGAATCTGGAACGTGTCGAGCGCATAGCCGTGCGTGGTGGTGTAGACGCGGGCGGCGGCAATGTCGAATGACAGCTTTTCGAAATAGCCGGTGATTCGCGCAAAAAGACCCGGCTGGTCGTGGGTCATCACCATGACCGCATAGGCGACGTCGGCGTTCGCGTCCTCCTCATCGATGGCGCGCACCTTGACCACCGCATCGGCCGGCGAGGTGTCGGCCTGCAGGATAGCGGCGTGCCAGGCGATCTCGGTCGCGTCGAAGCGCTGGAAATAGCTGGGATCGGTATGCGCCCACAGCTGCGGCAGCGGGGCCTCGCCGTCTTCCCCTACCCGCGCTTGATAGAGCTTGAGCGCCTCCTGCTTCTTGTTCTCGATCCAGTGATCGTTGGGCTGCGAGTCGCCGCGCAGCAGCCGCCGGGTGGCGCGGAACAGCTGTTCGAGCAGCTTGCCCTTCCACGCGTTCCAGACGTGCGGGCTGGTGCCGCGGATGTCGGCAACGGTCAGCAAATACAGTGCGGTGAGGCGGCGCTCGTCGCCGACGCGCTGCGCGAACTGGGAGATCACGTCCGGATCGGACAGGTCCTGCTTCTGCGCCACGGCGGACATTTGCAGGTGCATTTCCACCAGCCACGCCACCAGCTCGGTGTCGTTGCGCGACAGGTTCAGCTTCCTGCAGAACTGGCGCGCGTCTTTCTTGCCGAGTTCCGAGTGATCGCCGCCGCGCCCCTTGGCGATGTCGTGAAACAGCGCGGCCAGGTAGAGGATCTCGGGCCGCGCGAATTCATGCGCGAGCTCGTGGCAAAAAGGGAACTCGTGCGAAAAACGCGGCAGCACCAGGCGCCGCAGGTTGCGGATCACCATCAGGATGTGCTCGTCGACCGAATAGACGTGGAACAGGTCGTGCTGCATCTGGCCGACGATGCGGCCGAACGCGGGAATGTAGCGGCCGAGGATGCCGTAGCGGCTCATCCGCCGCAGGTTGAAGGTCACCTTCTCGCTCTGCAGGATTTTCAGGAACAGGCGGCTGGTTTCCGGGTCGTCACGGAATTTCTGGTCGATGAGGTAGACGCTGCGCCACAGCGCGCGCAGGGTTTCCGGCTCGAAGAACTCGGCCTCGTGCACGCTCTGCAGTGCCAGAAAGGCGCGGAAGATGGCCTGCGGCGCACGATGGAAAATTTCCGGATCGCGCGCCGCAATATTGCCGTTGACCAACTCGAACTCATCGTCGATCCGCTTGACCACGTCCTTGCGGCGCTGGGAAATGCGCTCGAGCAAGGTCGGCAGCAGGATCGAGTTCATCTGCCAGATGCCCTTCGCCGTCAGGTAATAGCGCTGCATCAGGATTTCGGAGGCGAGCTTGGTCTTGCCGCCGTCGATTTTCAGCTCTTTGGCCAAGGCGGTCTGATGATCGAATACCAGCCGGTCCTCGCGGCGCCCGGCAAGGTAATGCAGGCGGATGCGCAGGTCGATCAGCACCCGGCGATGACGGGCGATCAGCCGGCCTTCATACGCCGTGATCAGCCCGTTGGCCTCGAGCTGCTGCCAGTCGTCGCCCAGGTTGGCCGCCTTGGCAAGCCACAGCACTGTCTGCAGGTCGCGCAAGCCACCGGGGCTTTCCTTGATGTTCGGCTCCAGATTCAGCGCCACATCGTTATGGCGGGCATGGCGTTTTCGCTGTTCGCCGATCTTTGCCTCGAAGAACGCCTTGACCGACCGCGCCTTGCCGAGCGCGCGGGACAGTTCGTCGACCAGCGCCTGGTTGCCCCAGACGCCGCGTGCTTCAAGCAGGCTGGTATCCACCGTCGCATCCTTGCCCGCCTCCTCGACGCATTCCTGGACGGTGCGCACCGCGATCGCGGGCTCCAGGCCGACATCCCACAACAGGCTGACAAATGCTTCCAGCACGTGCGAGGTCTGGTCCGACGCCGAGGCGGACCGGGGCAGCAGCAGCAGGATATCGACATCCGACGCGGGGAACAGAAAGCCGCGCCCGTAGCCGCCGACGGCGACGATTGCCGCATCCGCCGGCATGCCGATATCGTCGGCGATGCGCACAACGGCATGATCAACCACGGCGGCATGCTGGCGCAGATTGCGGTCCGGCTGCGGGCGGATCCGGTAGGCGGTTTTCAGCTTCAGGCGCTGATCGGCAAGCCAGTCACGGATGTGCCGGGCGTAGGCGGCGCGGGTGGCTGCTGACGGCAGGGCCGCCGCGCCCGGGGTGGTGGACTTGACGCGTGGCGCACGGACAACCGGCTTGCTGGCGGATGCCATCGGCGCGGCCCGCGCGTCAGCCGGCAATGACGGGTGCGGCTGGCGTACCGGCGGAAACGGTCAATACTTCGTACCCGTCGTCGGTCACCAGTACCGTATGCTCCCACTGGGCGGAAAGGCTGTGGTCCGCCGTCACCACAGTCCAGCCGTCTCCGAGCATGCGAATGTCCTTGCGGCCGGCGTTGATCATCGGCTCCACCGTGAAAATCATGCCGGGCTTCAGCGTCATGCCGGTGCCGGCCTTGCCGTAGTGCAGGATTTGCGGTTCCTCGTGGAATTTCTTGCCGATGCCGTGCCCGCAAAACTCGCGCACCACGCTGTAGCCATTGCTCTCGGCGAACGACTGGATGGCGTGGCCGATATCACCCAGCGTGGCGCCGGGCTTCACCTTGCGGATCCCGCGCCACATCGACTCGAACGTGCTTTCACACAAACGGCGTGCCTGGATCGACGGCTCGCCAATGCAGAACATGCGGCTGGTGTCACCGTGGTAGCCATCCTTGATGACGGTGACATCGATATTCACCACGTCCCCGTTCTTCAGCACCTTGTCGCCGGGAATGCCATGACAGACCTGGTGATTTACCGAAGTGCATACTGACTTCGGGTATGGCCGGTGTCCGGGCGGCGCGTAATTAAGTGGCGCCGGGATCGTGCCTTGGACGCCAACCATGTAATCGTGACAGAGCTGGTCGAGCTTGGCCGTCGACACGCCGGATTTGACATGCGGTGTGATGAAATCCAGCACCTCAGAGGCCAGCCGGCCGGCAATGCGCATTTTCTCGATGTCCTGCGCGGTCTTGATCACAGCGTTCACAATTTGGCTTTGCGTTGGAATAACAAGGCCGAAGTATAGCAATTGAGCCGTCCCGCAGTGTTGCCGGGTCTGGCCAGCGCGCTTGCAGACGCGCGGCGGTCACGTCTGCCCGACGGAGGGTGTCGCGGCCGGTGAATTGCATGCCTGGTCGCCGGTTGCGAGTAACGTCCAGCACTGGTGCGGCTTCCAGGCCAAAAAGGCCTGAAACACCGCGCCAGGAGCCGAGTTTTGCCTGGCGCGGTGCTGCTTTACACCGGGTCAGGGCTTGGCAAAGACTACCGAGGTTGCCGCAATACTGCCGCCGATTCCGGCGCGGCCCTTCACATGCACCTTGATACCAGGCAACAGGGCAAGCCGGGACTTGTTGCTGATGCGCGCGGCGCGCGCATCCACACGCCGGCCATTGACCACAAACTCGTCAGCTGAAGTGAACAACGAAACGAATCCTTCCACTTCGACTCTTGCCGAGGTTTTCGGCGCGTTCTGCTGCGCAAGGCCCTTGAATTCAATTTCCTCGGCAACCAGCACGCCATTGCGCATCACGCCCTCGACCACGAGACGCACTCCCTGCTTGAGGTCCTTGCCGGTGCCGCCGGAAAAGCTGGCCCGGTTTGCATCGACGACCACACCGGCAACGGTGAAGTCGGTGTGCGAGCGGACATCGTCGGCATAGCCTTCGACCTCCGTTTCCGCCTCTTCCTGCACGTCGACTTCGGCTGTGACGACGAGCGACGTCGCAGCCAGAATGCGTCCGGCCGGATCGAGAACGCCTTTGACTGCGACAAAATCGCCGTTGTCGACCGAAACCCCACGCGCGCGGATGGCCAGTGCGCCGATGCGAAACTGCCCATCGTGTTCATTGCCGGCGACGCCGCGGATTTCGGATTCGCCCGTTGCCGGCGCCGGCAGTTGCTCGACCAGGGTCGCAACCAGGGTGTTCTTTGCCGGGTCGCTCAATCCATGGATCGCCACCCAGTCGCCGATGGCAATCCTTGCCAGCCCGGCCGTGCCTTCGTAGCGCGTCTGCGGATTGGTGCTGACGGCTTGCGACAGCACACCGAGTCCGCCATTGGCGGCGTCAAGCGTCTCGACCCGGCCGAACAGGGTCCGGTTCACGCGCACCACGTCGGCGCGGCCGGTTGTCCCGTCTGCGCTGCGATCGCCCTCGATTTCCACCACCATGCCGAGTTTCAGCGCCGTCCGCGACTGGCCGGGCTGGCCGTCGATGACGATGTTTGCCTGCGTGTCATCGTAATGCACGCCATTGACGACAATGCTGCCAAAGTCCTCGATGACGCCGAAGGCGAAATATTTTCCAGTGCCGCCGGTACGAACCATGGCTCCCAGCGCGCCTGCCACCAATAGCGAGGCAATGCAGAGCAGGATGGTGAGCCAGTAAATCACCCGATCCCGAAGTCGGGAGGTGTGGCCGGAATTTCCGAAGGTGTCCGGGTTTTGCATGATGAATCCCCTGATGACTAGTTGCGTTTTACTCCCGTGGTACGACCGGTGCGCTTCCTGGTGTCAGGTGATCCATCCGGCTTCGGGATGGATTCTTTGTAAAAGTACGCGCCAAAATTGATGCGCGTACCGGTGCTGCCTCGGCTCTTGTCGCGACCCTCGAGTTCAATCGCGCGTTCAATAAGCTGCTGCATGATCAGCTTCCACAGGCTGCGCGCCATGCGCTCGAGTTCGTCGGCCGATTCAGACGACAGTTCGGTGGCGGAAATGCTCTGCTCCAGCATCGGTGCGTCGTCGCTGTCCAGGTTGTGCGCCGCGGCGGCAAGATGATCGTGACCGTTTTCGGCCAGGTATTGCACCTTGTCGTCAAAACCCTTCTGCGGCACAAACGCGTCCACCACCAGCCTGGCACGCTCACCGTCGACGGTGACGACACCCAGCCGGATCATCTCCGCCAGCACCGCGGTCGGCCGCAGTTCCGGGTCTACCGCCCGCACCAGCGTGGCGAAGCTGTCGACCGTGTCGCCCTTGCGGGTGCTGAGCCCGCGTGGTTCGCGCCTGGCCGACAGGAAGCGCCGGTCGGTGAGCCACATTGTCACCACGTCGGCGCCGGTGGAAAGGGTCGGCGAGAGGATGAAATTCTCATAGCCTTCGTCGCGGAAGCGCTTGACTTCCTTGCGGTGTAAACCGGTCATCAGCGAAATCTGCAGGTCTGTTGCCGGCCCGCCGGTCGCCGCGATTTCCTTTTCCGCCTCTTCGGTGTACACCGATTTCACCAGTTGCTGGAATGTCTGCAGCACAATGCCGCGTCGCATCATCAGGCGAATGACGGGTCGCATGACGTGCCGGATCGACCTGATCAATGCCGAATTGGCGTCCGCTGCCGGCGATGGCTTTTTGCTGCCGGCCACGATTTACTGGCGCGGCCGGTTGATCAGGAGCGAAACATTTGCGGCGCCGATATTGACCGGCTCACTGATGCCTTCGAGGTCGCCGGGACGTGCTGATGCGTCTGCAGAGCGGGAAATTCGCGCGCCAATTACAACGGCGCGGGCGGAGGAGAGCGGGTTGGTGGGCGACATGGCGTTATTGTCGCTCAATTCGAATTGGATGGGCAGGTCGGCGGCGCGGTAGCGTGCCGCCGCGAGCGGCATCTGACCGGGTGCCGAGTCGGCGCTGCGGGCAAACACAAACACAATGTCGTCCGGCGAAATCCTACCCTGCAGGGCGGGCGCCACGGTAATCCGGCCTTTTACGCCCGGCGCAATGGCACCGGCAGCGTTCGCCGGGCGCTGTTCAAAGGCCAGCAAGGCGGCGCGAAGGTCGCTGGCCAGAGCGGCCTTGCCGGCGGCGTTGTCTGGCGCTGCCGGGGCTGCCACCGGCGGCATCACAACGGCCTTCGCAAGTGCTGCTGCCGGATCGAGCCCGTCCCGCAGTGCGCGGGCTTCGACCACGGCGGTGGCCATCTCCTTCGCATACTCGGAATCCGGCGGTGCAATCCGCGCCAGTTTTTCCCAGTGCCGAAGGGCGCCGCCGTAGTCCTTGCGCGCGAACCGCTCCGAGCCGGCCAGCCACAATGCTTCCGGGTGCTCGGGAAGCAGGCGCACTGCCACCGCAATCGCGTCCGAGGCGGGCTGGGTCCACTGCTGCTTGTTGGCCATCACCTCGGCGTCGGCAAACTCGATATGGAGGATGCCATCGGCAGGCAACATGGCAATCGCACGCGCGTAGGCGCGGCTGGCGCCGGCGTATTGTTTCAGCTCCATCTGGGTACGTGCATAAAGCGCCCATCCCTGTGCGTCCTCCGGCTCCCGCTCAAGCCGCTGCGCCAGACGGGCGGACATTGCCGCCAGGTCGCCGCCTGGCATTGCCGTCGCCGGCGCGACCGCTGGCATTGGCGCCACAGCCTGGTTCTGTTCCCGCGCACGGTTGGCGAACCACCATGTCGCGGCGGCGGCGGCGGCGACCGCCAGCAGCAGCGCACTGGCCAGGATGCGCTGCGCCCGGCGTTCACCGAGGCGCCGAAACAACAGGATCACGACATCGCCGGCGAACAGCCAGGCAAGGCTGGAAACCAGAATGATGGTCAGGATGAGCGGGATGACGACGAACATGTTCATGGCAGTTGTCCTAGTAGAAGTCGTATCGTGCCCCGACGTTGTAAAACCGCCGGGTGGTCTTTTCCTGCTGCATCGGTCCGCTGGTGCGTGTCTGCTCGGCACCGAGCTCCGATTCCAGGCTGAAGCGCTCGTTCCAGCGATAGGACAGGCGCAGCGTCGGCGCCAGCCGGTCCAGCGTCACGTCGAGCAGGTCGGTCTGGTGATAGTGCCGAAGCGTGGATTCGATGCGCCACTTGTCCCGAACCAGAATGACGTGGCTGAGCTGGATCGAGCGCGCGTCATAGGATTTGCCGCGGATCAGGTTTACGCTGCCGACCAGGATGTCGTTGAGCGAAAACAGTCCGGTGCGCACCGCCTGCATGCCATAGACATAGACTTTGCCGGTGCCGGGCTGTGCCGGCAGGATGCCCGTCGCTTCCGTTGCCGAGACCTCCGACATCTTGACGTCCGCACCGAGCTGCCACGCCGGCGACAGCGTGTGAGTGACGCCAAATGAAAGCAGCGTCGACATCGGTGTCAGCGCTTTGGCGGTCTGGCGGAGGTCGAACAGGCGAAGGCCGCTGGCCAGGTTGTCGCTGATGGTCGGCAGCGGCAGGGCCGGCAAGCCATTGGTCAGTTGCAGCACCGGCGAGCGCCGGCGGTCGTACAGCAGGTTGAGGTTGGTGCCGCCATCGAGAATCCAGTTGGCCTGGGCGAGCACGATGTCGTTGGCCTTGAAAGCGATGTCATGATCCACCAGCAGGAAGGCATTGCGCTTGGCATCGATGTAGCGCAACTCGGCACCGGCGCCACGACGATCGGTGCTGCCGTCCACCCTCTGCTCGACCAGAAAAACGTTGCCACTCCAGCTGTCGGCGAATGGTCCAAGATCGAATGCGCCGCCAAAGAAACTCTTCTTCGGCACTGGATAGAATTCGACCGGCACGCCGGCAATCAGGTTGAGCTTGGTTTTGGCGGAAGTGCCATACCGCATCCAGGCGCCATCAAAGCGGCCAAGGACACCGTAGCCCGGTGAGCTTTGCCGTCCAAGGCGCGCGAACAGGTCGATGCCTTTCTGGTAGGTCTCGACATAGGCGTTGTTCAGCCGGTGGGTGTTCTTCTGGCCCTTGAGGAAATTAAAGGTCTCTGTGTCGCGCACCACGATCCGATTGTCGAACGTGGACGAACGAAAGCGGCCGTTAAGATCGACGCTGGCGATGAGTGCGGACTGGTCGGTGCTGGTCAGCGAGATCTGGCTGAATGTCAGGCCGGGTTGTGGTGGTGCCAGGGTCGCGTCGAACTTGGTCGAGCCACTGTAGTAGTAGCTGGACACGCTGCCATAGAATGACCGCTCCACGCGGTCGTCACCGGCCGCCTTGCCAGGTGCAGCGCCGGGCGTGCTGAGTGCCGCGACGTTCCTGCGTACCCGCTCGGCGTCGGCACCATCCGGATAGAGTTTCAGATACAGGTCGTACTCGGCGCGCGCTTTCTGCGCTTCGCCGTTCATGGCCCGCGCTTCACCGGCAAGCGCCTGTGCCTCCGGTGTGTGACGATTCGGCGGAAGATTGAGCAACCGGTTCAGGATGTCGATTGCCGTGGCGGCGTTCTTCGCGGCCAATGCCTGTCTTGCCTGCTGCATCAGCGTCTCGGCCTGGCTCTCCGCAGCGGCCGTCGCGGGAACCGGATCCGGCACAGCGGGCATCGTTTTGGCTGGTTTGACGACTGCCGCTGCCGCGCCGGGCTTCTTTGCAGTGGGCACGAATACGCTGATGGTGCGGTTGTCGCTGCCTTGGCGTACGGCGAAGCTGGTGAAGCGGCTGAACTTCACGACCAAGTAGCGGTTGCGGCTGTCGTAGCGGACTTCAAACGGTGGTACCAGGCTGGTTTTCGGCGAGCGGCGGGTTTCCGAAATCAGGCTGCGGGTGCCGCCGTCCAGGTCGCCGGTCAGCTGAAACTCGACCTGCAGCAGGTTGCCCTGCTTGGCGGGCTGGTGGCGCAGGTACTGAACGGTGGTATTGAGGCGAATGCTGATTTCAGCCTCCGACTCGCGTCCGATCACGTCGATCTGGTCTATCAGCTGGGCCTGCGCATGGCCGGCAAATCCCACCAGTAACAGCAGCGCGATCAGCGCCTGGCGTATTGGCCATCCGGTGCCGGCGTCAGCTGTATGCGCCGAACACAACCTGCGCGACAGTGCGGCGGCGCGCACTAGAATCCGCCATCGGTAGAGCGGTGCTGTCCACTGCGAGACTTCTTGATGACGGTGAGTGTGCTGTTGGTATAGGTGTGGCATGAGCCTGAGCAATCCTTCAGTTCGTTAACGGTATAGAGCAGGGCAGGAGAATCAACTTTCTTGTGATCGTTTGGCTTGAATTTGGTCGCGTGGCAGCCGGCGCAGTCAGGTTTGTAGGCGGCATTCGGCCATGTGATCGTTTCATTGTTGGTTTTGTGACACGAACTGCAACTCACGCCCGAGTTGTGCGGCCGGTAATACGGCGTGACGTGGGTGAACGCGGTGACGGGTGTCCAGCCGGTTGTGCGGTGGCAGGCATCGCAACTTCTGGTGGTGACAAAGTGGCCGCTGTTTTTGCCGGTCGCTGAGCTGCCGTTATGACAAGTGGCGCAGGTGCCCGGCGTGACTGCGGTATGGCTGAAGGTCGCAGGTTTCCAGGCCGTTGTACGGTGACAGGCATCGCAGGAACTGGCGGTCTGGATATGGCTCGTGGGTTTGCCGGTGGCACTGCTGCCGTTGTGGCAGGTCGAGCAGGAGCCCGGGGTAATCCCGGTATGGCTGAAGGTGGCGGGCTTCCACGCCGAGGTGCGATGACACACGTCGCAGGCTTGAGTGGTCTGGATGTGATTGGTTGGCTTGCCCGTCGCACTGCTGCCGTTGTGACAGGTGGAGCACGAACCGGGCGCCACGCCGGTGTGGCTGAAAGTGGCGGGCTTCCATGC
>CAYQKN010000041.1:0-2255 GCA_964417885.1 uncultured Burkholderiales bacterium
GCCTTCAGGTTGGCGTAGATCGCCGTCGGCCGCTTGAACCAGAAGCCGATCAGCAGGTACGACACCAGGCCGACCGCTTCCCAGCCGAAAAACAGCTGGACGAAATTGTTCGCCATCACCAGCATCAGCATGGCGAAGGTGAACAGCGAGATATAGGCGAAGAAGCGGGTGTAGCCGTCGTCCTCCGCCATGTAGCCGATGGTGTAGATGTGAACCATCAGCGAAACGAAAGTGACCACCAGCATCATGGTGGCGGTCAGCGGATCGATCAGGAAGCCGATGCTGAGCGGGATGCCGTCGGTCACCAGCCAGGTATAGACGGCACCGTTGAAGGTCTGCCCGGCCTGCACATCCTGGAACACCAGGCAGGAAAGCAGGAACGCGGCGGTGACGCCGAGAATGGTGACGCTGTGTGCGAAGGTGCGGCCGAGTGTGCGGCCGAGGAAGCCGGCCAGTACCGCGCCCAGCAGGGGCAGCAGCGGGATGGCCAGCAGGGCAAGTTTATTGGAGATCATCTTTTATGCGGCCTGATGGGCAAACTCGACCACTGGCGCGGCTTCCAGGCCAAAAATGGCTGGAACGGCACGCCAGGCGCGGGGTTTGGATTTCTGTATGCTGGCCATGTTGGGTTTCACGCTCATCCCTTCAGCGTGCCGATGTCGTCGACATTGATCGTCTTCAGGTTGCGGAACAGCACCACCAGGATGGCGAGGCCGATCGCCGCTTCGGCGGCCGCCACCGTCAGGATAAAGAACACGAACACCTGGCCGTTCAGGTCGCCGCTGAACTGCGAGAAGGCGATGAAGTTGGTGTTCACCGCCAGCAGCATCAGTTCGATCGCCATCAGCAGCACGATGATGTTCTTGCGATTGAGAAAGATGCCGGCGACGGCAATGGCAAACAGGATTGCCGACAGGACGAGATAGTGAGTGAGCGTGATCATTTTTTTGTTTTGGGTCCCTGGGTGCACCGCGGCAGGCAAGGCCTGCTGCTGCGGATGGCACGGTCTATTTGGGCTCCGCCTCCGTGGGTTCAGCCGGCGGCTCTTTGGCCACCGCATCCATCTTGATGATCTTCAGGCGATCGGTGGACTTCACCCGCACCTGGTCGCCGATCACCTGGGTCTTCACTTCCTTGCGTGCGCGCAGTGTGAGCGCGATCGCCGCCACCATCGCCACCAGCAGCACCACCGACGCCAGTTCGAACGGCAGCAGGTAATCGGTGTAGAGAATGCGGCCCAGTTCGCGCGTGTTCGATGCGCCGGCAGCGGGTGCGATCGCGGCCGAGTCTTTCAGGTTGATCGCCTTGCCCGCCAGCAGCAGCGCCATCTGTCCCACCATCAAAATCGCGACCGTCGCGGCGATCGGCAGATGCTGCCAGAAGCCTTCGCGCAGCTTGTCGAAATTGATGTCCAGCATCATCACCACGAACAGGAACAGCACCATCACCGCGCCGACGTAAACCAGGATCAGCACCAGCGCCAGGAACTCGGCGTAGATCAGCAGCCACAGCGCGGCCGCGGTGAAGAACGACAGCACCAGGAACATCGCGGCGTGCACCGGATTGCGCGCCGTGATGACGCGCAGCGCCGAGACGATCAGCACGGCGGCGAAGACATAAAAGATGATGGATTGAAAGGTCATGTGGTTTGTTCTGGCGAGGATCGGGCAGTCAGCCGTTGGTTAGCGGTACGGCGCATCCTCTGCGCGCCGTTTGGCGATCTCGGACTCGTACTTGTCGCCAATCGCCAGCAGCATCGGTTTGGTGTAGTAGAGGTCTTCGCGTTTTTCGCCGTGATATTCCAGCAGGTGGGTTTCGACGATCGAGTCGACCGGGCAGGACTCCTCGCAGAATCCGCAAAAGATGCATTTGGCGAGGTCGATGTCGTAGCGGGTGGTGCGGCGGGTGCCGTCGTCACGCTGCTCGGACTCGATGGTGATCGCCATCGCCGGACACACCGCCTCGCACAGCTTGCAGGCAATGCAACGCTCTTCCCCGTTGTCGTAACGACGCAACGCGTGCAGACCGCGAAACCGCGGCGAGAGGGGCGTCTTTTCTTCAGGAAACTGCACCGTGACTTTGCGCCGGAAGGTGTACCGGCCGGTCAGCGCCATGCCTTTGACCAGCTTGGCCGCCATCAGCTTGAGCAGCGGTTTCACGTAGATGCGGGTTGGAGCCATGATGAGGTCGCGTAGGCTGCGGTCGCCATCAAACGGCGCGTCGAGGTCAGGCTGGGCACGGTCGATAATCTTGCG
>CAYQKN010000041.1:2265-14252 GCA_964417885.1 uncultured Burkholderiales bacterium
CGCTCTTCCCCGTTCGGGTAGCGGCGCAACGCGTGCAGGCCGCGGAAGCGCGGACCCTGCGGTGTTTTTTCTTCCGGATACTGCACCGTGATCTTGCGCGCGAACATGTGCCGGCCGGTCAGCATCAGGCCCTGCGCCAGTTCGCCCAGTAGCAGGCTGCCGAAGAATTCCTTGGTTCTATCCCACATGGCTATTTTCCAAACCAGATAGAGAACGGGGCCCAGTCACGCACCGGCTCCATCAGCATCACACCCGTCACCACGATCCAGACGATGGTGATCGGAATAAATATCTTCCAGCCCAGCCGCATGATCTGGTCGTAGCGGCAACGCGGGAACGAGGCGGGGAACCGGGGGAAGATGAGCGTAGGCACCGCCATCTTGCCGAACATCCACCAGATTCCCGGTTCGCCGAGGAACGGCACCGCGCGCGGGAACGGCGACAGCCAGCCGCCCATGAACAGGATCGTCGACAGGGTCGCGACCATCAGCATGTTGGCGTACTCGGCGAGGAAGAACAGCGACCAGGTCATGCCCGAATATTCCACCAGCGGACCGGCAACAATTTCCGATTCCCCTTCGGCCACGTCGAACGGATGGCGGTTGGTCTCGGCCACGCCGGCGATGAACTGGATTATGAACAGCGGGAACAGCGGAATGAAGAACCATTCGAGCATGCCGTAGGCGCCGTCCTGCCGCGCGATCACCTGGGTGAGGTTCAGGCTCTGCGCGGCCATCAGCGCACCGACCAGCGCGAAGCCCATGGCGATTTCGTAGGACACGACCTGTGCCGCCGAACGCATCGCGCCGATGAAGGCATACTTGGAATTCGACGCCCAGCCGGCGACGATCACGCCGTATACACCCATCGACGTCATCGCCAGCACCACCAGCATGCCGGCGTCGACATTGGCGATGACCCAGTTGGGCGTGAACGGCACGATCGCCCAGACCGCCATCGCCGGCGCAACCGCCAGCGTCGGCGCAATCAGGAACAGCCATTTGTTGGCGCCGGAAGGGACAATCTGCTCCTTCAGCATCAGCTTGAGCGCGTCGGCCACCGGCTGGCCGAATCCACCCAGCCACTTGATGCCGAAGAAGGTGACCCGGTTCGGTCCCTTGCGCACCTGCATCCAGCCGATCACCCAGCGCTCGACCAGCTGGAAATACAGCACGAACGTCAGCAGCGGCACGATCACCATCACGACCATGACGACCGCCTTGGCCAGTGCCCATGCCGGCGGGCCCCACTCTGCGCCGAGGTAGGTGGTGAAACCCTGATTGAGAGTCTGGATGATTGCGTCCATGCCGATCATTCCGCTGCGGCGGCGAGTGCCGCTTTTTCGATCGTGACGGTGCCGAACATCGGCCCCAACCCCGCGCTGCTGTTGACGGCGGCCGCAACCCTGACGCAGCCTGCCGCCAAGCCGGCATCAACCCGGGCAGGCAGCGTCACGCCGCCGGACTTCGACGATACATGCACCATCATTCCATCCGCTGCCGACAGGCTGGCTGCGACGTCGGAGGACAGCCAGGCATAGCCGGCATTCCTGGCATCAGCCGTCTTCTGCAGGCTGGCGGCGCGGCGAACCAGCGCATCACCGGCATAGATGGGCACTTCGCCGATGCGCTCAATGCCCGGCGTGGTGGCGGCCATCTCAAGCTTTACGCCGCTGATGGTGTTGTTCAGCTTGCCGCTGATGAATGCCTGCAGGTCGGGCGCGATTTCCTGCCTGACCGCATTGATGTTGTCCTGCTCGAATCCGGCCAGACCCAGCAGGTTGCCCAGCACCCTGAGGACTTTCCAGGCCGGGCGCGCTTCGCCCAGCGGCTTGACGACGCCATTGAAAGACTGCGCCACGCCTTCCATGTTGACGAAGGTGCCGGCTGATTCGGTAAACGGCGCAATCGGCAGGATGATATCGGCATAATCCGGCGCATCGCCCTTGAAGGCGGACATCGCCACCACGCAATCGGCTGCCTCGAGGGCGGCCACGGTTTCGGTCGGGTTATAACAATCGAGGCGCGGCTCGACGCCCATCAGGACATAAGCCCGACGCGGTTGCGAGACCATGCCCTGCGCAGACAGCCCGGACTTGCCCGGCCCGGCACCGATTGCCTCCGCACCGACGCTGTTGGCGGAGTCAGCCAGCAAGCCAAAGCTGCCGCCAGCCAGACGCGCGATTTCCTGTCCCAATACATGCAGCAACGTGTACTGCGGATGATGTTGCGCGACGCTGCCCAGCCAGACGGCTGACTTGCCGGCTTCGGCAAGACTTTGTGCGATTGCCCTCGCCTCCGGTGACACGTTGACGCCGGCCAGCACATTGGCGACCTCGCCCGGCAGGGATGCGTTCTTGATTTCAACCAGCGCCTTGGCGACGCCGCCAAGCGCCGACACCAGATCGCGCGGCCCGACGATGGCCTTGTTCGCGACCTTCATCAGCAGATTGTCGTCGGCCACGTGAATGACATTGACTTGCAGACCCTTTTTGGCCGCCTGACGCAGGCGATTGGCAATCAGCGGCTGTTCCTTGCGCAGCGTCGAGCCCACCACCAGCACACCCTGCAACGCTGCGATGTCCGCGATCTTCATGCCCAGCCAGCGTGCGCCGGCCAGCTTGCCGTCTGCACTGGTGTCGGCCTGGCGCAAGCGGGTATCGATGTTGTTCGACCCGATTGCACGCATCAGGCGGTCCAGCAGGAACAGCTCTTCCAGCGTCGAATCCGGCGATGCCAGCGCACCAACCGATTCAGCGCCGTGGCGAACCATGACCACCTTGAGCGCCTCGGCGGCAGCCTGCAGGGCAATCGGCCATTCCACTTCCTGCCATTCGTCGCCCACCTTCATCATCGGCCGCGTCAGGCGGTCTTCCGAATTCAGGCCTTCGTACGAAAAACGGTCTCGGTCGGACAACCAGCATTCGTTGATCGCCTCATTCTCGAGCGGCAGCACGCGCATCACGCGATCCTGCTTGACCTGGACAACGAGGTTGGAGCCGAGCCCGTCATGCGGCGCCACCGATTTGCGGCGTGACAGCTCCCAGCTGCGGGCGGTATAGCGGAACGGCTTCGATGTCAGCGCGCCGACCGGGCACAGGTCAATCATGTTGCCGGACAGTTCGGAATCGACGGTCTGGCCGACGAAAGCGAGGATTTCCGAATGCTCGCCGCGACCGGCCTGGCCAAGCTCCATCACACCGGCGACTTCCTGGCCGAACCGGACGCAGCGGGTGCAGTGAATACAGCGCGTCATGTCGGTGGAAATAAGCGAGCCCAGGTTCTTGTTTACCACCACGCGCTTTTCTTCCTGGTAGCGCGATGCGGAACCGCCATAGCCGACAGCCAGGTCCTGCAATTGGCATTCGCCACCCTGGTCGCAGATCGGGCAATCCAGCGGATGATTGATCAGCAGGAACTCCATCACGCCCTGCTGGGCGGTCTTCGCATACTCGGAGCTGGTCTGCACCTTCATGCCTTCGGTCGCCGGCGTGGCGCACGCGGGCAGCGGCTTTGGCGCCTTTTCGACCTGGACCAGGCACATGCGGCAGTTGGCAGCAATCGACAGCTTCTTGTGATAACAGAAGTGGGGAATGAAGGTGCCGAGCTTGTTGGCCGCTTCCATCACGGTGGCGCCGTTTTCGACCTGGACTGCTTTGCCGTCAATTTCGAGGTTGATCATTTTTTTACTCTGCAGCCATCGCCAGCGTATCGTTTTGCGGCAGCAAGGCGGGGGTGGAGTAGCCGCCCGGTGCCACCATGCAGCGCTTGTGGACAACGTGGTACTCAAATTCTTCACGGTAGTTTTTCACAAACGCCCTGACCGGCATCGCCGCGGCATCGCCGAGCGCGCAAATGGTGCGTCCCTGGATCTGGTCGGCCAGATTGAGCAGCAGGTCGAGATCTTCCTGCCGGCCCAGGCCATGCTCGATGCGGTGAATGATGCGATACAGCCAGCCGGTGCCTTCACGGCATGGCGTGCATTGCCCGCACGATTCTTCGTAATAGAAATATGCCAGCCGCTCGGCGGCCTTCACCATGCAGGTGGTTTCGTCCATCACGATCACCGCGCCGGAACCGAGCATCGATCCTGCTTTGGCAATCGAGTCGTAGTCCAGGTCGAGCGTCATCATCACGTCGCCGGGGATCACCGGCATTGACGAGCCGCCGGGAATCACGCCCTTGATCTTCCGGCCGCCTCGCATGCCGCCGGCCATTTCCAACAGCTTCGCGAACGGTGTGCCCATGTTGACTTCATAGTTGCCCGGCCGTTCGACGTGTCCCGAAATCGAGAAAATCTTGGTACCGCCGTTGTTCGGCTTGCCGAGGTTCAGGTAGGCCTCGCCGCCCTCGCGCAGGATGAACGGCACCGCGGCAAAGGTCTCGGTATTGTTGATGGTCGTCGGCTTGCCATAGAGCCCGAAGCTGGCGGGGAACGGCGGCTTGAAGCGCGGCTGGCCCTTCTTTCCCTCGATCGACTCGAGCAGAGCCGTTTCTTCGCCGCAAATGTAGGCGCCGAATCCGTGGTGCGCGTAGAGCTCGAAGGAAAAGCTGCTGCCGAGAATGTTGTTGCCAAGGTAGCCAGCCGCCCGCGCTTCATCGAGGGCTTCCTCAAAGCGTTCGTAATCGTCCCAGATTTCACCGTGAATATAGTTGTAACCCACCGCCGTACCCATCGCGTACGCCGCGATGATCATGCCTTCGATCAGGATATGCGGGTTGTAGCGAATGATGTCGCGGTCCTTGAAGGTGCCGGGCTCGCCCTCATCGGTATTGCAGACCAGATACTTGGCGCCGGGGAACGCGCGCGGCATGAAGCTCCATTTAAGACCGGTCGGAAAACCCGCACCGCCACGCCCGCGCAGCGCCGACTTCTTGACCTCGGCGATCACGTCCTCAGGCTTGATGCCGTCCTTGAGGATTTTCTTCAATGCCTGGTAGCCGGCACGCGCCTCGTAGTCCTTCAGGCGCCAGTTGTTGCCGTCGATGCCCTTCATGATCAGGGCATCGGGGCCGTAGTTGAGAGATGCAGCCATCACTTCAGCTCCTCGATCAACTGGTCCAGCTTGTCCTGGGACATGAAGCTGCACATGCGTTTGTTGTTGACCAGCAGCACCGGCGCATCACCGCACGCTCCCATGCACTCGCCTTCCACCAGCGTAAAGCGGCCGTCCGCGGTCAGCTCTTTCCAGTCCACGCCAAGCTTCTTCTTCAGGTACTCGGCAGCGTCAACGCCACCCGACAACGCGCAGGGCAAATTGGTACAGACGCTGATCTTGTGCCGACCCATTGGCTTCAGGTTGTACATATTGTAGAAGGTCGCCACCTCGTAGACCGCAATTGAGGGCATGCCGAGATACTGGGCGACCTGGTCCATCAATTCGTTCGGCAGCCAGCCATGCTCATCCTGGGCAATCGCCAGCGCCGACATGACCGCGGATTGCTTCTGGTCGGCAGGATACTTGGCCACTTCGCGGTCAATCCTGCGCCGGGCCACGTCGGAAAGAAGCGCCGTGGTGCTCATCGATCGATTTCTCCAAATACGATGTCCTGGGTGCCGATGATGGTCACGACATCGGCAATCATGTGGCCACGGGACATTTCGTCCAGCGCCGCCAGATGGGCAAATCCCGGCGGACGGATTTTCAGCCGGTAAGGCTTGTTGGCACCGTCGGAAATCAGGTAAATGCCAAATTCACCCTTCGGATGTTCCACCGCGGCGTAGGTTTCGCCCGGCGGCACATGGAATCCTTCGGTAAAGAGCTTGAAGTGATGAATCAGCTCTTCCATGTTGGCCTTCATGTTTTCGCGTGACGGCGGCGCCACCTTGTGGTCGTCGGTGATCACCGGGCCGGGATTCTTGCGCAGCCAGTCAACGCACTGCTTCATGATCCGGTTCGATTCGCGCATTTCCTGGACACGGACCAGGTAGCGATCGTAGCTGTCGCCGTTGGTGCCGACCGGAATGTCGAAGTCGAGCTTGTCATAAACTTCATACGGCTGCTTCTTGCGCAGATCCCAGGCAATGCCTGAACCGCGCAGCATCGGGCCGGTAAATCCGAGATTCAGCGCGCGCTCCGGCGTCACGATGCCGATATCAACCAGGCGCTGTTTCCCGATCCGGTTGTCGGTCAGCAGCGTTTCATAGTCGTCGACGTAACCGGGGAAACGGTTGGTGAAATCCTCGATGAAGTCGAGCACCGAACCCTGGCGGTTGTCGTTCAGGCGCTTCATTGCCGCCGCATTGCGGTTGTGCATGAACTCGTACTTCGGCATCTTGTCCGGCAGGTCGCGATAGACGCCGCCCGGACGATAGTAGGCGGCGTGCAGGCGCGCACCGGACACGGCTTCGTAGATATCAAGCAGATCCTCGCGTTCGCGAAACGCATACAGGAACACCGTCATGGCGCCGACGTCGAGGCCGTGCGCGCCGATCCAAAGCAGGTGATTCAGGATGCGCGTGATTTCGTCGAACATGACGCGGATGTACTGCGCGCGTACGGGTACCTCGATGTCCATCAGCTGCTCGATCGCCATCACATAGGCATGCTCATTGACCATCATCGACATGTAGTCGAGGCGATCCATGTACGGCACGCTCTGGATGAAGGTGCGGGTCTCGGCAAGCTTTTCTGTGGCGCGATGCAGCAGGCCGACGTGCGGGTCCGCGCGTTGCACCACTTCGCCATCAAGCTCCAGGACCAGGCGCAATACGCCATGCGCCGCCGGATGCTGCGGCCCGAAGTTCATTGTGTAGTTCTTGATTTCGTTCATGCTACTTGCGGCCTGCGTAGTTGTCTTCGCGAATCACACGCGGCACGATCTCGCGCGGCTCGATCGTGACCGGCTGATAGACGACCCGCCGCTGTTCGGCGTCGTAGCGCATTTCGACGTTGCCGTAGATCGGGAAATCCTTGCGGAACGGATGGCCGACGAAACCGTAGTCGGTGAGGATCCGCCGGAGGTCCGGATGGCCGGCGAAAACGATGCCATAGAGATCGAAGGCCTCGCGCTCAAACCAGTTGGCGGATGACCAGATATCGACCATCGAATCAACCATCGGCAGGTCATCATTGGCGCAAAACGCCTTGACCCTGACGCGCCAGTTATGTTCGACCGACAGCAGGTGGTAGACCGCGGCGAAGCGCGGGCCATCCCAGTTGCCGCCGTACTCGGAATAGTCGACGCCGCAGACGTCGACCAGCTGGCTGAAGCCCAGCGACGCATCGTCTCGCAGCATGGTCATCGCCACCACCAGGTCAGCCGGCTTCACCTCCAGTATGAGCTGGCCCTTCTCTTCACTCAGCCGGGAAAACTTTCCCTCAAGCCTGGCGGCGAGACTGGACTTCAGTTGTGCCAATTTGACGGACATGGTCATCAGCGGGCAATCGTGTTGGTACGTTTGATCTTGTTTTGCAGCTGGATAATGCCGTACAGCAGCGCCTCGGCAGTGGGCGGACAGCCAGGCACATAGATGTCGACCGGCACGATGCGATCGCATCCGCGCACCACCGAATACGAGTAGTGATAATAGCCACCACCGTTGGCGCAGGAGCCCATCGAAATCACCCAGCGCGGCTCGGCCATCTGGTCATAAACCTTGCGCATGGCTGGCGCCATCTTGTTGCACAAGGTGCCGGCAACCACCATCACGTCGGACTGCCGCGGGCTGGGCCGGAAGACAATGCCGAATCGATCGAGGTCGTAACGCGAAGCGCCGGCGTGCATCATTTCAACCGCGCAGCAGGCCAGCCCAAAAGTCAGCGGCCACATCGAGCCGGTACGCGCCCAGTTGAGCAGCGAATCGACCTGTGTCGTGACAAAACCGTGGTTGGATACTCCACCTTCAGGCAGAGCGATTCCTTTGGACCAACTTGTTCATGCACCGACTTGACGTCCGTTTGACGACAGCCCGACGCAACCTGCGGCCCGGCGACCCGACCGGCTATTCCCAGTCAAGCGCGCCCTTCTTCCATTCATAGATGAAGCCGGCAACGAGGATGCCCAGGAACACCATCATTGCCCAGAAACCGAACCAGCCTATTTCCTGCAACACGATTGCCCATGGAAAAAAGAAGGCAATCTCAAGATCGAACAGGATGAACAGGATCGCCACCAGATAGTAGCGAACGTCGAATTTCATGCGCGCGTCTTCGAACGCCTCGAAGCCGCATTCGTAGGGAGACAGCTTTTCCGAATCGGGATTGTCATCACCGAGCAGAACAGTCAGCGCCTTGCTCATGACCAGCGGCATGATGCCGACCGATGCGCCAACAGCAATGAAAATCAGGATGGGAAAGTAGTTTTCTAGCATGTCCGAAGAGTGCCGCACCGTTCAAAGCGGGGAATGCCACATTTCATCGCGTATTGCCTGCGCGGGATTTGATCCAGCACAAACAAACGGGTCGATCCCGGGTACATCAAATTCTGGTGCCGTCGAAGAGACTCGAACTCTTACGCGTTTCCGCACTGCCCCCTCAAGACAGCGTGTCTACCAATTCCACCACGACGGCATTTACTGCGAAGGACTGATTTTACTTCGTAATTACTTGGTAACCGTTCCCGGCTTGTTTTCGCCGCCACTGGTGGCAGGCGCGGGCGCCGGTGTGCCGGTTGCCGCGGGTGCCGGAATGGCGCTGGCGCCGGCGTCGGCCTTGGCCGGCTCGGCTTTGGCGGGGACCCCCTGCATGACACCGCCGCTCATCACGCCCGTGGACGCTTTTGGCGCATGAAAATAGGTCAGAGCAAGACAGGTGGTGAAAAATATGGCGGCACAGACTGCGGTCGCGCGCGACAGGAAATTAGCCGCGCCCGATGAACCGAACAGGCTGCCTGCCGAGCCGCTGCCGAACGCCGCACCCATGTCCGCGCCCTTGCCATGCTGCAGCAGCACCAGGATAACAATCGAGGCCGCCACAATTACATGAACCGTCAAAACCAGATTTACCAACATGACTTCGTTCCTTATTGCCGGGCCGCGCACAGCGCGTCCCAGATTCCTGAAAATTCCTCTGCGACCAGCGATGCACCGCCGATCAACCCGCCATCAATGTCCGGCCTGCCAAACAATTCGGCCGCATTGGACTGTTTTACGCTGCCGCCATAAAGAATCGGCAGCGCTTCTGCGACAGCGGCATCCTGACGGAATACCAGACCGCGCAAAAAACTGTGCACTTCCTGCGCCTGGTCAGGCGACGCCGTCTTGCCGGTGCCAATTGCCCACACCGGCTCGTAAGCCAGGATGGTGCCCGCCAATGCCGTCACGCCGTGCGCGGCAACGACCTGCTGCAATTGCCGCTCAACCACGCGCTCGGTTTCACCCGATTCGCGCTCGGCCAGCGTTTCGCCGACGCACAAAATTGGAATTAATCCGCCATTCCTGGCGCGGCCAAATTTCTGCGCCACATCGGAATCGGAATCGCCAAAAATGCTGCGCCGTTCTGAATGCCCGACAATCGCGTACCGACTGCCGAATTCCGCAACCATTGCCGCCGAAAAATCACCGGTATAGGCACCTGATTCGTAACGGCTGACATCCTGTGAACCCCAGCCCAACGCGGATCCGGACAACAGACTTTGCGCCTGTGCAATATAGGGCGCCGGGACACAGACGCCGCAATAGTGCCCTGAAACAGCCGTTACCCGGGTTTTCAGCGTGGACAACAACGCATCATTGGCCGCCAGGCTGCCGTTTAGCTTCCAGTTACCAATGACATAACGGTTACGCACGACAGGAATCCTGTTGACCGACAAAACCGACGGATTATAGCCCGTAACTGACCCTGGGGTAAACAGCGAATACCGGGTGCATCTGCCTATCGTTGCAGGTCCAGCCGACTTTCCGAGCCGTGCTCGGACAGGTCGTCGGCACGTTGCAGGGTTTTCTTGATTTTGTCACGCGCCTGCAGGAACGGGGACGCGAGGGCCGCCTCACCCAGATAGGCATCCAGATCGGGCTGTTCGCGGCGCAACCGCGCCACCAAGCCAAGGAATTTGTCGGTCAACTCGGGATCGAACTGCCGCGCGCGAAGCGCCATGATCTCGGTCAGGGTGCTGTCGAGAGACCAGGCATGCTTGTATGGGCGCGAATGCGCCAGGGCATCGAAAACATCCGCGAGGGCGGTAATGCGTGCCGCCAGCGGAATGTCGGCACCGGCCAGTCCATGCGGATAGCCGGTACCATCCCACCATTCATGATGGTGGCGGGCAATTTCCTCGGCAGTCTGCATGTGCGCAATATTGCTGTTGGCGAGAACTTCCGCACCGATCGTCGTATGCGTCTTCATCACCTCGCGTTCAGCGGCGTTCAGCTTCGCCGGCTTGAGCAAGATACCGTCGGGAATCCCGACCTTGCCGATATCGTGCAGACGCGCGGCGATGTCGATCATGAAGATCGTTTCCTCGTCGCAGCCAGCCTCCTTGGCCAGCAGAGAAGCCAGGCGGCCGACGCGATAGGAATGGGCGCCGGTTGAATCGTCGCGCAATTCCGCCACGACGGCCATGCGCTCCATCGATTCGACCTGCGCCTTGAACAGCGCCTGCTTGGCGATCCGCCCCTCCAGCACTTCCTGACGCGTGGTCAGCCGTCGGATGGCGTTGGTCTCGTCCTCGATCGCCGGATGCAGCTTTTCCAGGTCCAGCTTTACGTGTTGCAGCACGTTCTGCTTCTGCGTTGCGCTCTGCTGCTCAAGCAGTTGACGCAGGTAAATCAGGGCGAGATCGGGTTTTCCGGCAAATTCGAACGATTTGACCAGCGCCATCAAGACTTCGCGGGTGTTGTTTTTCAACGCCTTGGCGCGATCCAGCATTTTGGTCAGGCGGGTGATCCCCACGTCCAACTGGCCGGAAAACACTTCGGCCAGACCTTCGGCCACTGCGGCGGAAATATCGGCGCGTGGCAACTTGGACTTGTTGGCATAGAGCCGCGCCAGTTTGGCGTGCTCCTTTGCTGCCTCAAAATTATTCGCTTCCAGCAGCAGCCGGGTAAAGTTGTTCTCGAGGATCACCCGGTTAAGTGCTGACTCCGCCGTGTCGGCGTCGACCGACAACTCGACGGCCTTTTCGATGGCAACCAGGCCATAGCGAATTTCGTCCAGGTTAAGCCGGCAAAGGGCAATGTTTGCGTAGGCGCGTCCGGTTGCCGCCGCCAGCTTGGGCTCGTGCTCAGCCTTGGCAATCACACATTCGAAACAGTTGATGGCCTCGCTGTAGAGGCCCGCATACATCAGCGCAACCCCCAGGTTTTGCCAAACCCGCCCTTCCCGGAACGGGTCACCGGCCGCCTGAGCCAGCCTCAAGGCATCCGCGTAGGCTTCCATCGCCGTTGGCAGCCCCCCGGTGTCGGCGGCACAGACGCCAACCAGCAACAGCGAATCGAAGGTCGCCGCCTGGTTGGCGGATTCGCTGGCCAGCGAGCGAGCCTGCTGGGCAATGGGCAACCCGGTAAAGGCATGACCGGCCAGGTAAAAGAACCTCACCGCGTCCAGCATCAGCCGCAGCTGTTCGGGAATATCGACCCGGATGCTGGCCAACCTGGATGCGAGGGCCTCAACCAGCCGCGGATCGGACGCAGATCCGGTCCTGAGCGCATTGGAGATCTCCTCTCTCGCTTGATCGAGCAGAGCCACGCTTTCAGCCGGCAATTTTGGGGTGGAATCCACTGGTTTTAAAAACCCTTGCAAATCAGACAACTATCACAGTAAGCTTTCCAAAACTGTGAATTAGTTCACAATTTTACTGCGTTTTCAACATTTAACACTGGAGACAGACATGAGCAAAGAACTGAACCTGATTGACACCCTGGCAACCGAACAGGCCGAAACCGTGAACACCCCGGAAATGATCAAGCTTGATGACCTGTCCCTGGCACTCGTCGGCGGCGGCCTCGGCTCGGTCGAACTGTAATTCCCCTAACTGCACCAATCGGAGATCACCATGAGCAAAGAACTGAACCTGATTGACACCCTGGCAACCGAACAGGCCGAAACC
>CAYQKN010000041.1:14352-24464 GCA_964417885.1 uncultured Burkholderiales bacterium
AAATGATCAAGCTTGATGACCTGTCCCTGGCACTCGTCGGCGGCGGCCTCGGCTCAGTCGAACTCTGATCGCTAGCCGTTCTTCAAATGAACCACCCTGGCGCCGGAAACGGATTCCGCGCGATGGCTGACGAACACCGTACTGGAAACCAGCCCCGCGATCTGTTCGCGAATCGCCTGTTCCTGTCCCGCATCAACCTGATCCAGCGTCTCATCCAGAAATAGCACCTGTGGACGGCGGTATAGAGCTCGCGCCAGCATGACGCGCTGCTTCTGCCCGCCCGACAAGCTCATACCCAGCGATCCCACAATCGTGTTGTAGCCCATCGGGGTCGACACCACCTCCGCATCAATCTGCGCCAGCCGTGCACAGTCCCGCACCCGGTCCGGGTCGTGTTCAGCATCAAAAAAACTGATGTTGTCTTCGATTGTGCCGACAAACAGCTGATCGTCCTGCATCACCGCCGCGACCTTCGACCGGTATTGGCCCAGATCCCAGTCGCGCAAATCGCGGCCATTCACCAGCACCTGGCCGTCGGTTGGTTGCAACAGGCCGAGCAACACCTTCAGCAAGGTCGTTTTCCCGCAGCCGGAAGGGCCGACAATCGCCACCCGTTCGCCGGGCAGGATCTGCAGATTTATATTCCGGAACGCATACCCCTCGGGACCGTATGCAAAGCTGAGGTTGCGTGTCTCGATCGTTAACGGTTCGTTGTTTACCGCGAACACCGACTGCGCGGTGGCGGCCGTTTCGGCTTCCGCCAGTGCGATGTCGGCGATGCGCTCGGCATGCAGGTCGAGCATGCGGAATTCGTTCCACTTGTCGATCAGGTTGTTGACCCGCCCCAGAAAGACCAGTTTGAAGCCAAGGAACGCATACAGCATCCCGACCGAAAACTTGCCTTCCATTACCAGCAGCGCACCGAGCCACACGACAATGACGTTCTCCAGCCCGAACACCAGGCTGTTTGACGCACGCTGGAAGATGCCGACGTTTTGCACCTTGACCCCGGCGTTGATCTGGTCGACCACCAGGTTCTGGTAGGCGCCACGCCGCTCGTTCTCGCGCATATTCAGCTTCAACGCCATCATGCCGCGCAACGTTTCGATGAAGTGGGTGCTCGCCTTGGCCTCATGAGCCAGTTGCTCATCGGTGGCATATCGCTGCGGATAGAAAAAATACCAGCGCAATAGCGCGTACAGGGCTGCCGCGCTGATCACAACCATGGTCAGCTTTGCGCTGTAGAACCACATTACGCCAAGTGTGACCAGCACCATCACGCCATCGATGAAGGTCTCAACAAAGGTGGTCGACAGGGTCTTCTGGATCACATCCACGCTGCGGAACTTGGAGACAATGTCGCCGATATTGCGTTTCTCAAACCAGCCAAGCGGCAATTTGAGCAGGTGATTGAACAGTGCCGTCAGCAATCGCAGGTTGAAGTGGGTGGACAGGTAAACGCCGACCCAGGCACGGACGGCGGTGACCACCACCTGGATCAGCACCAGCGCGGAAAAGGCGATTCCCAGCACCGCCAGCAGGTCCGTATCCCGCCCGACCAGCACCCGGTCAACCACCAGTTGCAGGAAAAACGGCATCGCAATGGCGAAGACCTCCAGCGCCAGCGACAGCAGCACCAGCTGGAAAACGGTGCCGGACAAACCGGAACCGGCGCTGAGCAACTGCCAGGCGCTGACCTTTTCACGCTCGTCAACGCGGCGGAAATCCTGGTTGGGCGTGAATTCCATTGCCACGCCGGTGAAATGGCGCGACGCATCGGCCATCGCCAGCTTGCGCTTGCCGCGCGCCGGGTCATGCACCCAGAGGTGCTTGCTCGAGACTTTGGTCAGCACCACAAAGTGATTCATGTCCCAGTGCAGTACCGCCGGCAGCTGCAGCTTGGCGAGTGATTCCAGCTGCACCTGGACACCACGTGCCGCCAGCCCCATCGACTCGGCAACCTGCGAGACGTGCTTCAGCGTGACGCCCTTCAACGACGGCGACAGGCGAAGTCGCATGGCGGACAGGTCGGTCAGGTGCCCGTGATAGGACGCCACCATCGCCAGGCAGGCAATCCCGCATTCGGGCGCCTCGCTCTGCAGGATGACGGGCACCCGGCGGCCGAACCAGCTGCCGCTCACAGACGCCCTTTCAACTGGAGCACCGGTTCAAACACCCATTCAAGCAGACTCCGCTTCTCCAGCAGGATATCGGCATTGACCAGCATGCCGGATCGCAACGGAATTTCCTGTCCCATCGCCGACACGGTCTGCTTGTCCAGCGTGGCGGTGATGCGGTAAGCGGCCTCGCGCACCGTCAGCGGGCCGATCTTGTCGCCCGGCGACCAGACCGTCTGGCTCACATCGGCGATCACGCCGCGGTATTGTCCGAATCGCTCATAGGGAAAAGCCTCGTAGCGCAGGATGACTTCCTTGCCCTTGGTTACAAAGCCGATGGCACGGGTTGGTACCAGCATCTCCGCCTGAAGCTTGCTGCCGGCCGGCAGAATGGTGGCAAACGGGCTGTCTGCCGCCACCGACTGGCCGGCACTGACCGCAATATTGGTCACCACGCCAGTGATGGGTGCCTGGATGATAGTTTCGCGCTTGGCGTCTTCCTGCGCCAGGCTCTGCTGCAATTCGCTGATTTGCCGGCTTACCTGCTCCGCCTGGGAACGCGCACGCAGCGACAGCGACGGCTCTTCCAGCTTGGCCGCCGACAGGTCACGGTCCAGCGTGGATCGTTGCCGACGCAACGCCTGCAGGCGGATTTCCTGGTCGGTGGCCTCGTCCTGTTTTTGCCGCGCAACAATGTCAGATACGAATTTCTCCGCGGCGAGCTGCTTGAATCGCTGCGCCTGCTCCTTGGCCGACGCCACCCGCTGGGACTGCAGCTTGACCTCAGTGTCAATCTGCTTGATCTCGGTTTGCAGCGCGTCGACGCGCTTTTTCAGTTGTTGCAGCTGCTGCTCTGCCAGCTCCTTGAGCTGTTCCTGCTCTTTCTCGAGGCTGCCGCGGCGCTGGCTGAGTTCGCCGGTGACCAGCGCGCTGGTCGAGCCCGACGCTGTGGTCGAACGGTCCAGGGAAAGCTTCAGCATCGGTTGGCCGGCTTTGACTTCCTGACCCTCCTTCACCAGCAATTCTGCGACCCGGCCGGCGTCCGTGATGGAAACCTTGGCAGGGCCGACGTCCAACTGGAGATAGCCCTCGACCCGCTCACGCCGGGTGTACTGGCCCCAAACCGCCACGGCGATCATCATGCCCGCCGCGACCGCAGCCAGCAGCGTCATGCCCCAAACCGGCAGAGGCCTCGCGATGACGGCTTCGCCGAGAAACTTCTCCCGCTGCGCGTCGATCGCTTCCTGGCGGAACAATTTTTTTGACATACGTGGCGACTGCCGCTCCCTCGGCCGCTGTGCCGGGGTCTGGCGCGACCGGCAGGCATGCGGATTGTAAATCAACTGCCCTGCATCGGGCGCCAACTGACACAAATAGCCGCTGCTGTCAGACGCCTGTCATCAAGCCTGGTCAGACTGCGACCTGCAGCTGGGCCTCCGCCACCATGTCCAGACATTGCATGCAGCCGTGGCTGGCTAAATCTCGTGGTGGGTTCACGGCATCGTCACGACGATGCCGTTTTTTTGGCCGGCGCCCTGTCACCGAAACATCATCGTGTTGCAACCCTGATGACACATGCCCTCGCTAACCTTGTCGCACGAACTTCATCCCGACCAGCACAAGGAGGCCTCATGCTGAAACTGCAGACGGAAACGTCCCTGTCGAGCCGCAAAAACCGCTACACCGTCTCGGTCGCCCGCAGCAGCCGCGAAGTCGAGGAAGCGCAGCGCCTGCGTCACCAGGTGTTTTTCGAGGAAATGGGCGCCACGCCGGCCAGCGCAAACCAGGAACTGGATGTTGATGAATACGACCGCGATTGCGATCACCTGATCGTCCGCGACCAGGCGTCACTGCAGGTTGTCGGCTGCTACCGGATCATGCATCCCGAAGTGGCCCGGCGCCGCGGCGCGTTTTACTCCGACAGCGAGTTCGACCTGGCGCGCCTCAATCACCTGCGCGGACGCATTGCCGAAGTCGGTCGCGCCTGCATTCATCCGGATTATCGCGCCGGCAGCGTGATCATGCTGTTGTGGTCAGGCCTCGCGCGCGTGGTGGTGGAAAGTGGCCACGAATATGCCATCGGCTGTGCCAGCATCAGCCTGGCAGACGGACACGCCAACGCGGTCGCGGTGTACCGGGAAAGCGCAGCGAAGTGCCTGGCACCCGCCGAGTATCGTGTGTTCCCGAAAAATCCCTACCCGCTTCGTGAGTTGCGGGCGATCGAATCGATCACGCCACCTCGGGTGCCACCACTATTGAAGGGTTACATGCGGCTGGGCGCGTGTATTGGTGGTGAACCGGCATGGGACCCGAATTTCAACACGGCGGACCTGTTCATCCTGCTGCCAGTGGCGCGCATCGCCGGCACCTACGCCCGCCATTTCCTTGGCGCGGAGCAAGCCGCCTGAGTACCTGCCGCGCCTGAACCGGTTGATCGTGATTGCACGCAATTGACTACATTGCGGCACAAAGAGTGAGAGTGAAGCAACGGGCCATCCCGCCCAAATCGTGTCGGGCGGGATGGCCGGGGGCGAATCGCGTCCCGCGCCGTTACTGGACTGTCGGCGCGACCGAAATTTCGGCGTGATCCAGCAACGTCAGCTTGGATAGGTAGTGGCGGTCCAGCCGCCAGTCGTCGATCATGCCCATCGCCAGTTTGAACGCTTCGTGGTCAAGCTCGTAGAGCTTGGTAAAGGAGTACGCCGAGCCCGTCTCCAGTGCAATTGCCAACTCCAGCAAGGCCGGCGTGTCCGCCGAATCCGGATTGGCGGCGACGAATTTGGCAACCTTCTTGATGTTGTTCATGCTCGCGTCCCTGTGGTGTGCGCAATAGATGTTTACAGCCCTCTGATGAGCCGCAAGGTTACACGCAAAGCGCTTGCGGCAACAAGCGTAACATACTGATTTATTGATATTTTATTGAAACATATTTGTCATAAATGTTTATTTTCAGACGTCTGCGAGGTAATGCTGACAAGGCTCATGAATATGTCGGTACATCGATTGGGGCGTGGCCAGCCTGGGACGATCGCATTGAAATCCCACCTGGCACTGCCCCGGACTCAAGCACTGGCGCGCCTTCTGGCGGCATTGCCCTGAAACACCGCACCAGTGCTTGGTTTGCGGGCATGCCCTCGATTTTTCTTGCTTTCCCATACGTTTCAGCCAGATCAATCTGCCGCACCCCGCGCAAATTCCAATCCCACACCCGCTGGACCACGAAGTTGCATTCGCAACAACCAAACCGTTCGGCAGCGCATTCATCTGTCAACACCGGTTTGGCATATAGAGACGAAAGCCACCCGTCGTACCGGCATCGCCGGGTGCAGGGGGTTACCGGCAGCGTAGATTTGCCCGGCCGGAGTCGCGCTTTCGAGTGGGTCGGGTCTGTGGGGCGCCCCGCCTGCCGGGTGCATTCTGTTCAGTGTGTGTGCCAGCGAACGGAAGCGTTGGGCCATGCTGTTAGCCTATGGCATGACCTGCTGAACGGCCGGCCTGCGCATTCCCGCGGGGGCCGCGGCAGCTAAAGACCGCGATGCCTGTACCGCACAACCCGACACAAAATCATCTTCTTGCGGCCTTGCCGTTCGCCGAGTTCGGCCGGCTGTCGGCCCATCTTGAACTGGTGCCGCTGACGCTGGGCGACGTGCTGTGCGAGTCCGGCGGACTGCTCGAGCACGTCTACTTTCCAACCACCTCCATCATCTCGATGTTGTATGTCATGACGGACGGCGCTTCAACCGAGATTGCCATGGTCGGCAATGAAGGCATGCTCGGCGTTTCGCTTTTCCTTGGTGGCGGGACCACGCCCGGTCGCGCGCTGGTGCAAAGCGCAGGCCACGGCTACCGCTTGCCCGCCACGCTGATGCTCGAAGAATTCAATCGCGCCGCCCCGCTCCGCCGCCTGCTGCTGCGCTATACGCAGGCCCTGATCACGCAGGTCACGCAGACAGCCGTCTGCAACCGCCATCATTCGATTGAGCAGCAACTGTGCCGCATGCTGCTGCTAAGCCTTGACCGCCTGCCGACTGACACCTTGACGCTGACCCAGGAACTGATTGCAGCCATGCTTGGCGTGCGGCGCGTCGGCATCACCGCCGCGGCAGGCAATCTGCAACGGGCAGGATTGATCCGGTATCACCGCGGCAGCATCAACGTGCTGGACCGGCCCGGCCTTGAACGGGCGTCTTGCGAATGCTACGCGGCGGTCAAGCGGGAGTTCGACCGGCTGATGATGGACATTCCTGCGCAGGAACTTGAGCCAGAGATGTGTGTGCATGACCCGCAGGAGCAGGGGCAGCACGCGATCACCAGCCAGTAAGCCGCACGTCGCCGGCAGTTTGGCCCTGCTTGGTCAAAGGTAATCCGGGCATGCCGCGGCACCCTGCGCATGCCGCGAATCGGCATCGCCGTTGTCCTTGCGCGAACGACTGGTGATCCACCACGCCGCGCCTTTGCGCATTGACAACTCCAGGCCCACTCCGAACAGCATCAACGAAGCCGCCCGCCGCGGTGACGTATTCGTGAGAACCGGTGAAATCCAGGCCACCTGCAAGCTGGACATCAAGCCTGTCATATGGGTGTCACACAACGGCCTTAAGCTGCGAAACATGAAAAAACCTCGTCCGTTGACCAACATGGAGTTCAGCATGTCATTACGCAAACTTGTCATCCGTATCGCGCTGCTTGGGGCGGTCGCCACCAATGCGATGGCGGTCGATATTACCGGCGCCGGCGCGACCTTCCCGTACCCGATTTATGCCAAATGGGCCGAAGCATACAAGGCAAAGACCGGCAATGGCATGAACTACCAGTCGATCGGTTCGGGCGGCGGCATCAAGCAGATCCAGGCCAAGACCGTGCATTTCGGCGCTTCCGACAAGCCTCTGACGCCTGAGGAACTGAACAAGGGTGGCCTGATGCAGTTCCCGGCAATCATCGGTGGAGTGGTGCCGGTGGTGAACATCGAAGGCATCAAGCCGGGCGAGTTGAAGCTGACCGGCCCGGTGATTGCAGATATTTATCTCGGCAAGGTGAAGACCTGGAACGACGCCGCCATTGCCTCGCCGAACCCGGGCCTCAAGCTGCCCGGTGACGCAATCACCGTCGTGCGCCGCTCTGACGGTTCCGGCACCACCTTCCTGTTCACCGACTACCTGTCAAAAGTTAGCCCGGATTGGAAAGCCAAGGTCGGCGCCGACGCCGCCGTATCCTGGCCGGAAGGCGTGGGCGGCAAGGGCAACGAAGGTGTTTCTGCCTATGTCCAGCGCATCAAGGGCTCCATCGGTTACGTCGAGTACGCATATGCGAAACGCAACAAGATGAGCCACGCACAGCTGAAGAACAAGGACGGCCAGTTCGTACAACCGGACGACGACACGTTCCAGGCCGCTGCCGCTTACGCCGATTGGGCAAAGGCGCCGGGCTTTTACGAAATCCTCACCAACGAACCGGGCAAAACCAGCTGGCCGATCACGGGCGCGTCGTTCATCCTGATGCACAAGGTCCAGGCAGATTCCGTCAAGGGCAGCGAAGTTCTTCGCTTCTTCGAATGGGCATTGAAAAACGGCCAGAAGACGGCAACCGAACTCGACTATGTGCCGATACCGGCTCCGGTCATCGCGCTGATTGAAAATGCATGGCGCAAGGAATTGAAGGACAGCAAAGGACAGGCAATCTGGAAGTAACCGCCATCCACGGAAATGCTCCTGGCCGCTGGGAACATGCCCCGGCGGCCTTTTCCATTAGAATCCCCTGCAGATTCCCGCCATGAGTTATTCACCGAATGCCGCGGCCATCAACCCACATGGAACCCGAAGCGTGTCCACTGCGGAACTCGAATCAATAGAAGCGGCACGCCTTGCCAAGGTTTTGCGACGCCAGCATTGGTACGACAAGGCGTTTCGCCTGACAACGCTCGCTTTTGCGCTCATGGTGCTGGCGATGCTGGCGGCGATCATCGCCTCACTTGTCTATGGCTCCTACCCGGCGTTCCGCGAGTTCGGGCCGCAATTCCTCATCAGCAGCGAATGGAATCCCGTCACCAACCGTTATGGCGCACTCAACACCATTTTTGGCACCGTGGTCACCTCGTTGATCGCGCTAATTATCGCAATCCCGGTCAGCTTTGGCATTGCCATCTTCCTCACTGAATTGTGTCCGGCCTGGCTGAAGCGGCCGCTGGGCACCGCCGTGGAACTGCTGGCAGCCATTCCGAGCATCATCTACGGCATGTGGGGTCTGTTTGTTTTTGCGCCGGTTTTTGCTGACCACATCCAGCCGTTCCTTGCGCAGACCCTGGGCAAGGTGCCGGTACTCGGCGCGCTGTTCCAGGGCCCGGCCATGGGTATCGGCATGCTGGCGGCAGGCGTCATTCTTTCCATCATGGTGATTCCGTTCATCGCCTCGGTAATGCGGGACGTGTTCGAAGTCGTGCCCGGCGTGCTGAAGGAGTCGGCTTACGGCCTGGGCGCCACCACCTGGGAAGTGGTGCGCAATGTGGTGCTCCCTTATACCAAGATCGGCGTTGTCGGCGGCATCATGCTCGGGCTCGGCCGGGCCCTGGGCGAAACCATGGCGGTGACGTTTGTCATCGGCAATGCGCATCGCATCAGCGCATCACTGTTCAACCCGGGCAACAGCATCGCCTCCACCCTTGCCAACGAATTTGCCGAGGCCAGCAAGGATCTGCATATCGCTTCACTGGTGTCGCTCGGCCTGGTGCTGTTCCTGATCACCTTCATCGTTCTGGCAATTGCAAAGCTGCTGCTGATCCGCCTGACGCGGAACGAAGGGGCGAGAACATGACCGTCTTGATGATCGCGAGGGCGGCGAGATGAATCCCGTTTACCGGAAGCGCCTGTTCATCAATCGCCTCGCACTGGCGCTTGCGCTATGTGCCATGGCCATCGGCATGCTGAGCCTGGCGTGGATTCTGTATACATTGCTTGAGCGCGGTCTCGGCGGCCTCAGCCTGGCGGTATTCACCCAAATGACACCGCCCCCCGGCAGCGAAGGGGGATTGGCCAATGCCATATTTGGCAGTCTGATGATGGTCGGTTGCGCGACTTTCATCGCCACCCCGATCGGCATCCTGGCCGGGATCTACCTGGCAGAGTTTGGCAATCGCGGCTGGGTCGGCCCGACCACGCGCTTCATCAACGACATCCTGCTGTCCGCGCCGTCGATTGTGGTGGGTTTGTTTATTTACACCATCTACGTTGCCAAAGTGCAACATTTTTCCGGCTGGGCCGGCACCATTGCCCTGTCGCTGCTCGCCATCCCGGTCGTGGTCAGGACCACGGAAAACATGCTTCGGCTGGTGCCGAATTCGCTGCGCGAGGCGGCATCTGCGCTGGGTGCGCCGCAATGGAAGGTTATCCTCACGGTCGCGTTACGCGCGGTTCGCGGCGGCGTGCTGACCGGAATCCTGCTAGCGGTCGCGCGCATCAGCGGTGAAACCGCGCCACTCCTGTTTACCGCACTCAACAACCAGTTCTGGTCCGCCGACATGAATGCGCCGATGGCAAACCTGCCGGTGGTGATTTTCCAGTTTGCCATGAGCCCGTTTGAAAACTGGCAGTCGCTGGCGTGGGCGGGTGCACTGCTGATTACCTTTTCCGTGCTGGTCCTCAACATCGTTGCCCGCAGCATCTTCTCGCAAAACGCGAAAAACTAACCCATGCCAAACATGAATTCCGTCGCCGCAACCCGTCCGAACGCCAAAGTCCAGGTCAGGGACCTCAATTTCTATTACGGCACCTTCCAGGGACTCAAGAACATCAACCTGGAGATCGCCGAACGCCACGTCACCGCCTTCATCGGTCCGTCAGGCTGCGGCAAATCCACCCTCCTGCGTACCTTCAACCGCATGTACGACCTTTACCCGGGCCAGTATGCGACAGGGCAGATTGTCATGAACGGCACCAATGTGCTCGACAAGAGACAGGACCTCAACCAGCTCCGCGCCAAGGTCGGCATGGTATTCCAGAAGCC
>CAYQKN010000041.1:24474-29337 GCA_964417885.1 uncultured Burkholderiales bacterium
GCCGACCCCGTTTCCGATGTCGATTTACGACAATATTGCCTTTGGCGTAAAGCTCTATGAAAGCCTGTCCAAGGCAGCGATGGATGAGCGGGTCGAATGGGCATTGAAAAAGGCGGCGCTGTGGGAGGAGGTCAAGGACAAGTTGAAGCAGAGCGGGCTGTCGCTGTCGGGTGGCCAGCAGCAGCGGCTGTGCATCGCACGTGGCGTGGCAGTCAAGCCGGAAGTTCTGCTGCTTGACGAACCGACATCGGCGCTCGATCCGATCTCGACCGCCAAGGTGGAGGAACTGCTGCACGAACTGAAAGAGGATTACACCATCGCCATCGTCACACACAACATGCAGCAAGCCGCACGGGTGTCTGACTTCACCGCTTACATGTACCTGGGTGAAATGATCGAGTTTGGTGTTACCGACGAAATCTTTATCAAGCCGAAGCGCAAGGAAACCGAGGACTATATTACCGGTCGATTTGGCTAGCTTCAATTTCACATCCGCAAAGCCCGGGAAGTTCTCTTCCCGGGCTTTTTTGTATCTACAACCTGTCATGGCGATGCAATATCGGCTGCGTATAAATCGGGGTTCCGCTCATCAACTTCAGGGACGCCATGCTTGCACTTCGCCGAAATATTCGCCTCACGTGGTGCATCTGGTTGTTCTTTGCCGCCAGCATTGCGGCAAACGAGATCCGCATCGGCACGGTAACCGATCAGAACGGCATCAACGCCGATGTCGGTCGCGACTATCTTGCCGGTGCGCGGACTTATTTCGATCACGTCAATGCCAGCGGCGGCATACGCGGGCGGAAGCTGACGCTGATCGTGAAGGACGATGAAGGCGTTGCCGGCAATACATTGCGACTGACTCGCGAACTGATCACCGCCGATCGCGTCGATGCACTGTTTGGCTACACGGGCGACGAGAACATCGCGTTGGTTGCCAAAGACAGTCAAATCAAATCGTCTCGGATCGCGCTTTACGGCCCCCTGTCCGGCATGGAGATTGGCGATGGCAGCGATTCGCTGGTGTTCGTGCGACCGACGTACAAGGACGAGGTAAGACACATCATCCAGCACTTCAGTCAACTTTTCCTGTCCGAGTTTGCCGTAGTGCACATGAGCAATGGCTTCGGCTTCGGCCTTGCCGGCGAAATTTCCACTCAACTGAAAACACGCAAGCTGCAATTGACCGCGCAATTTGGGTTAAACCCGGCGTTGTCGGGCCTCGATACGCTGGCGCAACGCGTGCTCAAGTCCAAACCGCAGGTCATCATCGTTGCTGCCGATACCATCGCCACGGCGGAATTCGTCAGAACAGTGCGAGCAGTCGACAAGGGCGTCAATATCGTTGGCCTCTCGACCGTCAATCACCGCACATTGCTGGAACTGGCAAAGGCGGATTTCGCTGTCGGCACCATGATCACGCAAGTGGTGCCCAATCCGCTGGTCACCGCCACCAGGTTGCAGACCGAGCACCTCGCGTTGATGGCCAAGTATCGCGACGAACCGCCCTCGCATCTGACGCTGGAAGGATTTATGGCGGCGAAAGGCCTGGTGAAAGCGATCGAACGCATCAACGGCGAGATCACCCGCAGCAGCATCGCCACGGCGGTCGCGGGCAGCAAGCGCTTCGATCTTGACGGCATGACACTTGCCTTTAGTCGCGCAAGTGACCGGGGCTCGCGATACGTCGATATCGCTTACCTGCGCAAAAGCGGGCGGCTGGTGCAGTAGGCGCTAGCCCGCCGCGGCAGACTTGATCACGCCAGCGATGTCCTTGGCGAGTTTGCCTACCAGTTCACCATCCGCGCCTTCCACCATCACCCGGATGACCGGTTCAGTACCCGACGCGCGCAGCAACACGCGGCCATTGCCGGCGAGCCCGGCTTCGGCCGTTTTCACCGCATCCTGCACCGCGGCGCTGGCGGCAAAATCGTAGCGCTGGGCCAACTTCACGTTCTCCAGCACCTGCGGAAACAACTTCAGCTCCGCCGTGTACTGGCCGAGCGACTGGCCCATGCGGCGCAGCGCGCCGAGGATTTGCAGCGCCGAGATGACGCCGTCCCCGGTCGAGTGCTTTTCCAGGCAGAGCAGGTGACCGGAATTTTCGCCGCCGCACTCCCAGCCGCGCTCGCGCAGCATCTCCAGGATGTAGCGATCGCCTACCTTGGCGCGCGCGAACGGGATACCCATCTTTGCAAACAGCTGCTCCAGGGCGAGGTTGGTCATCAGCGTACCGACCACGCCGCCGCGGAAAACACCGCGAACGTGCCGATCCTTTACCATCGCGTACAACAGGTGATCGCCGTCAAACAGCGTGCCATCGGCATCGCACATGGCGAGTCGGTCGGCATCACCGTCCAGTGCAATGCCAAAATCGGCGCGCTGCTCGCGCACCACTTCGCACATGGTATCGGGATGGGTGGCGCCGACCTTGTCATTGATATTGGTACCGTTCGGCGCGTTGCCGATTGCAATCACTTCCGCGCCAAGCTCGCTGAAAACGTGGGGAGCGATATCCCATGCCGCGCCGTTGGCACAATCGACCACCAGCTTCATGCCGCGCAGGTCGAGCTGGCGCGGGAATGTGCTCTTGCAGAACTCAATGTAGCGGCCGCCGGCATCTTCGATCCGGCGAACCTTGCCCAGCTTGATGGATGGCAGGGTTACCAGCGGCTGGTCCAGCCGCCGTTCGATCTCGTATTCGACCTCGTCTGGCAATTTGACGCCATCGGCGGAGAAGAATTTTATGCCGTTGTCGTCGTACGGATTGTGCGAGGCGGAAATCATCACACCGGCCGACAGGCGCAGCGCGCGGGTGAGGTACGCGACGCCGGGAGTTGGCATCGGGCCCAACAGCAGCACATCCACACCCGCCGCACATAGCCCGGCCTCCAGCGCGCTTTCCAGCATGTAGCCCGATATTCGCGTGTCTTTGCCGATCACCACGGTCGGGCGCGCCCGACCGTGCGCGGCATCCTGTGCCAGCACGCAGCCGGCGGCAAAGCCGAGTTTCAGGACAAAATCCGGCGTGATCGGCTCCTGCCCCACTCGCCCTCTCACCCCATCGGTACCAAAATACTTGCGGCTCATCGTCATCTCTCTTTTTGTTGGATAGTCACGCTTGTCGTTGCCGGATCCAGCACTGGAGCGCCTTCGCAGCCAGTTCCGGCCTGCGAGGCGCTTGCAGCCTGGTGTTATGCCGTTGCCAGCCGGTCCATCGTTGCCTGCCAGATGTTAAGCACATCAAGCGTCTCACGCACATCGTGAACGCGCAGGATTGTCGCACCATTTTGCGCCGCAATCAGCGCGGCGGCGAGGCTGGCGGCCAGCCGTTCGTCAACCGGCCGGCCGGTTACGATGCCCAGCGAAGACTTGCGTGAATAGCCGGCCAGCACCGGATACCCGGTTGCCGCAAGAGTTGCCAATTCGCGCAGCAGGGCGAAATTGTGATCGACGGTCTTGCCGAATCCAAAGCCGGGATCGATCACAATGCGGTCCGCAGCAATGCCCGCTTGTTCGCAAGCGCGCGCGCGCGCGCGCAGGAACAACGTCACCTCGGCGACCACATCGGCGTAAACCGGGTTCTGCTGCATGGTCTGGGGCGTACCCTGCCTGTGCATCAGGCAAACAGAGACGGACGCCGCCGCACAAGTCTCCAATGCGCCCTCTGCCTGCAGGGCATTGACGTCGTTGATCATCGAGGCGCCGCCAGCGATGGCCGCCCGCATGACCGCCGGCTTCTGGGTATCAACCGAGACCGGCACGCCGCTATCGCGCAGCGCCTCGAGCACCGGCATCACGCGATCCAGTTCCTCCTGCAGGCTGGCGGCCGCTGCGCCCGGGCGGGTCGACTCACCGCCAATATCAAGCAAATCCGCGCCGTCCAGGATCAGTTTGCGGGCGTGCGCAATCGCCTCGCCGGTCGCAAGAAACTTGCCGCCGTCAGAAAAGGAATCCGGGGTGACGTTGACAATGCCCATGACCAGCGGTCGGCCGGGCGACAGGCTGAAGGAGCCGAGTTTCAGCGGTGGGCTTCTGGTCATCGGAGCGTGGAAATACACCTGTTATCAGCGCGGCCTGGCCATGATCAAAATGAAACGGGCGGCACACTGGCCGCCCGTGAAATGTACCTCAGCCGACCGCTAGTCCGCGCCTTCAGCCGGAGCGGGTTCGGTCTTGGGCGGCTCGGCCGTGCTGCCGCCGTTGCTGTCACCGTCGCGCTTTGGCTTGAATGGCATCGCAGACGGCTTGGGCGCGCGCGGCTCACGACCTTCCATGATGTCCTTGATCTGTTCGGCGTCGATGGTTTCGAACTCGAGCAGGGCCTTGGTCATGGCTTCAATCTTGTCGCTGTTTTCCTCGATCAACTTGCGAGCCAGTGCATATTGCTCATCGATGATGCGGCGGATCTCCGCGTCAACCTTGCGCATCGTCTCTTCCGAGACATTGGTCTGCCGGGTGACGGAACGGCCGAGGAACACTTCACCTTCGTTTTCCGCGTAGACCATGATGCCGAGGGATTCGGACATGCCGTAGCGCGTCACCATGTCGCGAGCCAGTTGCGTGGCGCGCTCGAAGTCGTTGGAGGCACCGGTTGTCATCTGCTTCATGAACACTTCTTCGGCGATCCGGCCGCCGAACAGGATGGCAATGCGGTTCAGCAGGTATTCGCGGTCATAGGCATAGCGATCCTGTTCCGGCAGCTGCACCGTTACCCCAAGCGCGCGACCGCGCGGAATCACGGTGACCTTGTGCACCGGGTCGCTTTTCGGCAACAGGTAAGCAAGGATGGCGTGTCCCGACTCGTGGTACGCGGTGTTGCGGCGTTCTTCTTCCGGCATCACCATCGAGCGTCGTTCCGTG
>CAYQKN010000042.1:0-28985 GCA_964417885.1 uncultured Burkholderiales bacterium
TGGTTTCGCTGTTGGCGGGCGACGTGTTTCGCTCGGGCCCGGTTCGCCCGCGGCTATATCTGTTCCGCGTGATCTACTACCTCAATTTTCTCGCCGACCTTCCCACTGCGTTTCGCGCGTGGCGAAAACGCCAGCGCGACATCCGGGTGCCCGGTGAGAGCGCATGAATCAGGGCCGGATACTCGTCCTGTGCGCGGCCGCTGCAGTTGGCGTTCACGCTTTACCTGCGAGGGCGGAATTGTTGCCGTTGTGGGAGGCCGGGGTGGGGGTCGCCGCCATCAGTTTTCCTGACTATCGCGGCGCAGCGCACCGTCGCAGTTACCTGCTGCCGGTGCCGGTGTTTGTCTATCGCGGCAGTGTGTTTCAGGTCGATCGCGAGAAGGTACGCGGACTGCTGCTCAAGAGCGAGCGGGTCGAGCTAGACGTCTCAATCAACGGCTCGGTACCCATTCGCAGCGACGGCAGCACGGCGCGCGACGGCATGCCCGATCTCGATCCCACCCTTGAAATCGGCCCCTCGCTCACGGTGGCCCTGGCGGCAACGGAGCGCGCCAAGCTGACGCTTCGATTGCCGTTGCGCGCGGTGATCGCGAGTGACTTTCGATCGATCCACAGCGCCGGGGTTCTTGCCAATCCGAACCTCAATCTTGACGTCAGGGACGTACAAGGCTGGCGTCTCGGACTGGTGGCGGGTACCCTGTTTGCAGACCGAAAGTATCACCATCATTTCTATGGGGTCGGTCCGGAGTATGCGCGGGCGGGCCGCCCGGCCTATCGTGCTGCCGGAGGCTATTCAGGCGCACAGTTCATTGCGGCGCTGTCACGTCGCTTCGAACCGCTGTGGGTAGCGGGATTCGTCAAGTACGATGTCCTCAATCGTGCGGCATTCGAGTCGAGTCCGCTGGTGGAGCGGCGCACCAACTGGTCGGTCGGTCTGGCCGTGACGTGGGTGTTTGCGAGGTCGGGTACGCGTGTCGAACGACAGGAGTAGACCACTGCGGGCATGCGCCCGGGTGGGTATCGCAGCCCGAAGAATTGCTTCCCTGGTGGGTAACCCCAGATCGATTGGTTGTTCCCTGAGGCGCAACGCCGCACGACCTGTCGTAAGTCTTCCTCTACAATTTGCATTTGAAACCCCGCGTTTGCATCCTGCTAAACCTGCTGAAAAATACTCGAACAATGATCCCGTCCCGGCCCATGGCTGATCCTGCCGCCAAGATCGTCGTCGTCATACCTGCCTACAACGAGGCCGCGACCATTCGCGAGCTGACCGAATCGGTGCTGCAGATAGTGCCGGATGTGGTGGTGGTCGACGACGGTTCGGCCGACGCGACCGGCGAACAACTTGCTGGTTTGCCGCTCGTGCTCCTGCGGAACCAACACAACCTTGGCAAGGCTGCAAGTTTATGGAAAGGCATTGAATATGCGCTCGCCCGTGGCGCCCAATTCATCGTTACGCTGGATGGCGACGGACAGCACCGGCCTGAGGACATCCCGCGCCTGTTGAACCTGGCCGAGCGGTCGCCGCACAGCATCGTTGTCGGCGCGCGCCTGCACGACAAAAAAAACTTTCCACCCCGTCGTTACTACGCGAACCAGTTTGCCCGTTTCTGGATTTCATGGGCAGCGGGCTACCCGATTGCCGATACGCAGTCGGGATTCCGCGTCTATCCGGCCTCACTTTTCGCCGCGCTTGGGCGTCGGGAGGTCGCCTGGAACGGCTTTGTGTTCGAGAGTGAAATACTGATTGCAGCCGGAGAACGCGGGGTGCGAAGTGTTGCCGTTGCGATTCCTGGTATCTACCCGAAAGTGGCACGAGCCAGTCATTTTCGGCCGGTTGCGGATATCGCACGGATCGTGACGATGGTGGCGGGACGGTTGCTCCGGAAAGGGATGAATCCCAGGGGGCTCTGGCGAAGCCTCAATTTGCCGATCGCTATCGAGATCGGGCCGGATCTGGCCGCGTTGTCGGGCAGCGGACTGGCGGATGCGGTCGCCGAGAAGGCCCCCCCGCTGCACTAGGGCCCCGCTGAACAGGCATGTGCGACCGGAACACTTGATCAGAGTCTTCGCAGGCACTATGCGGTTGGCAGGCGGTACGCCTTGTACTCTTCGCGCATCTTGGTCTTGAGCAGCTTGCCGGTCGCAGTGTGGGGCAGCTGATCGACAAACACCACATCGTCCGGCATCCACCATTTGGCAATCTTGCCGTCAAAGAACGCGAGCAATTCCTCGCGGGTGACCGTGGCATCCGGCTTCCTGACCACCACCAGCAGCGGGCGCTCGTCCCATTTCGGGTGGGCGACGCCGACCACGCCGGCCTCCAGCACGCCGGGATGCGCAACGGCGATGTTCTCCAGGTCGATCGAACTGATCCACTCGCCGCCGGACTTGATCACATCCTTGGACCGGTCGGTGATCTGCATGTAGCCTTCGGCATCGATGGTCGCGACGTCGCCGGTGGCAAACCAGCCGTCCTGCAGGGCCGACTTTTCCTCCTTGAAATAATGCTCGAGTATCCACGGGCCGCGCACCATCAGGTCACCGAATGCCTTGCCGTCGTGCGGCAGCGCCTTGCCGTCGCCATCGACGATTTTTAGCTGAACGCCGAACACGGCGCGGCCCTGTTTGACCTTGATGGCGAATTGCTGCGCCGGTGTCAGCTTGAGATGGCGCGCCTTGAGGCGACACATGGTGCCGAGCGGAGACATTTCTGACATGCCCCAGGCATGCACCACGGTGACGCCGAAATCGCGTTCGAATGATTCGATCATCGCCGGCGGGCATGCCGAGCCGCCGATGACGGTTTCCTTGAAGGTCGAAAATTTGAGGCCGTTCGACTTGACGTGGTTCAGCAGGCCCATCCATACCGTCGGCACGCCGGCGCTCATGGTCACGCCTTCTTCCTCGAACAACCGGTGCAGGCTGGCGCCGTCCAGTGCGGCGCCGGGCATCACCAGCTTGGCACCGGCGGCGGCACAGACATACGGCAGCCCCCAGGCGTTGACATGAAACATCGGCACCACCGGCAGCACCACGTCGCGCGAACTGAGGCAAAACGCGTCCGGCGACATCACGCCGAAGGTATGCACCACGGTCGAGCGGTGCGAATACAGCACACCCTTGGGCTTGCCGGTGGTGCCGGAGGTATAGCAGAGGCTCGACGGCGTCGTTTCGTCAAACAGCGGCCAGTCGAACTGGTCGCTCTCCGCCGCCAGCAAGTCTTCGTAACACATCAGGTTCGGCACCTTGATGGCGGGCATGTGGGCGCGGTCGGTGAGGGCGATATAGCCCTTGACGGTCGACAGCGACGGCGCCAGTTTCTCCACCAGCGGGGCGAAGGTCAGGTCGAAACAGAGGTATTGATCCTCGGCATGATTGGCGATGTAGGTGATCTGCTCCGGAAACAGCCGCGGATTGATGGTGTGAATGACCGCGCCCATGCCGGATACACCGAAGTAAAGCTCGAAATGCCGGTACCCGTTCCACGCCAGCGTGCCAATCCGCTCACCGTCGCCCACCCCGAGCCGCTTCAGCGCATTGGCCAGCCGCTTCGAGCGGCGCGATGCTTCGCCGTAGTTGTACCGGTGCACCTGATAGTCGCTGCCGCCTTCGACGGTGCGGGAGACAATTTCGGTATCGCCATGCCATTGCGCGGCGTGCTCGAGCAGGGACGAGATCAGCAGCGGCTGCTGCATCATGCTGGACAACATGGGGTTTCCTCCGGTGCTTGTTATGCTCGTATTGTTGCACAGGAGCACGGATCACAGAGCGCCGGAAAGATGATGCCGCGGGTGCAATGTTGCGTTGCGGCAGGTGCAGGCGGGATGCGCCTGCCGCTGGTTGCCGCCTAGCGGCGTGACGGGATGCCGGCCAGATGTATCAGCCCCGCGGCCAGAATGCCCGCTGACAGCCAGAGGTCAGCGGCGCTCACCTCATACTCGGATGCAAACAGGTTGTAGCCGAGCAGTTGCGGAATCACGAACAGGCCACGTATCAGGTAGATGGCGGTAATGCCGTGGATCACCGGTTCCATCAGCGGCATCGGGGCAATCCGACCGGACGCGGCGAGCGCATACATTCCCGACGTGGTGAACAGCGTCGCGACCAGCAGGGCGACGATGGCCGGCGTCCATGATCCGGCGCCGGCTGCCAGCACATACGCATGCGGCTCGCCGGTCATGGCCGCGGCGGCGTGCGAGGCGGCGGCGGTAAAACTCATCAAGGCACCAACGGTAAGCAGCTTCATGGTGAATCCCCCTGTCAAAAGATTGGCGCCACGCCGTGCTGCGGCGCGAAAGCCAGCGACCATTGATCAACTTCCGGGGGTCGCGAAAAATGCACCCGGTCCTGGAGAAAATCGACGCTTGCACTGATGACGGCGCGATCGCGCAGGACGCGCCGGTGACCGAGGCCGAAGGTGCGCTTGAAGCGCGCATCGGGCCATGCCCGCGCCACCGCCAGGCCGTTTTCGATCCGGACGTCGGTATCGTTCTGGTCGTGGATGATCAGTGCCCTTGCAGTCAGTGCCTGGACCGCGCGGGGCATTTCAAACTCTTCCCAGTTGACGCCGATCTTCTGTTCCAGGCGCCATTGCATGGCGGCGCGAATGCGTTCCGACAGCCCCAATGCCCTGGCAAAAAACCGCGAATAGCGAATCAGTGATGCCGGCGGCGCGATCTGCACCACGCTGGCGCCGCTGAGATGGCGCAGCTCGTGGCGCAGCGCAATGCCGATGCCGGCATTGCCCAGCGAGTGGCCGATAAAGCCGGCAATCGTGATCCCCGATCGCTCGACGTGACGCGCCACGGCGGTCACGCCGCGGGCAAAATCGGTGATCGGCGCTTCGCGGCCATCCGAATAGCCGTGGCCGACGTGATCAAACAGCCAGACGTGGTAGCCGGCGCCGACCAGCGCCGGCACGAACTCGCGAAATTGCGCACCGCGCCCGCCCCAGCCGTGACTGGTGATGATGGCGGGATGGGCGGGATTGCCGAAGCGCCACGCGGCAAGCTTGCCCATCGGTGATGCAACGCTCAGGCGCGTGCCCTGCGTGAGGGTCTGCAATTCGCGCGGCGTATGCAGAATGCGTGGCGGTGTAATGAACCACTGCGAGGCCTTGCGCGTGGTCCAGGCCGGTGCGATCGCCGCGGCAAGGGAACCACCGGCCTTACGAGCGAACCGCGCGATATAGGCACGAACGATCGTGCTATTAAATGGTGATGAAATGGCGTGGGCCATGGGGGACTCCTTTAACTAACGGGGTGGAAGTGAGGCGTCTGCGCTCGCCGCGGGAGCGGGTGGCAGCGCGGGATTGCCCGGATTCAGGGCCGACTTGAATAGCCGGTCAAATGCCCGTCGGGCGCGGACGTTTGCCTGCTGGTCATGAAACAGGTTTCGCGATCGGTAGCAGGAGGCGAGGATGCCGAACAACTCAAAGGCCATCTGCTCGGCATCGGTATCGGGTGCGAATTCGCCGGTCTCGATCGCCATGCGTATCGACTTCACCAGGCTGTCCTGCATCCGCTGCATGTGCTCGACCAGCGCGTCGCGCACCGCACCCGGCTTGTCGTCGAACTCGGTGACGGCGGTCATCATCGGGCAGCCTGTCAGTTCGCAGCGCGAGGTCCAGGTAACCCAGTTGTCGCACATCGCCGTCAGCCTCTTCAGGCCGCGTGGCGCCGACAGCGCCGGCAGTGTGGTCAATTCGCTGAAACGCCGGATGGCTTCGTCCAGCGTGGCAATCTGCAGTTCTTCCTTCGAACCGAAGTGCGCGAACAATCCGCTCTTCGACATGCCGGTCTTTTCGGCAAGGGTGCCGATGGTCAGCGCTTCAAATCCCTCGGTGCTGGCGTGTTTCACCGCCGCGCGCAGGATGGCGGCGCGCGTTTCTTCTCCCTTGGAGGCACGGCTGGATTGTCTGGCGGCGGCGTTCATGTGCAAATAATAGAACGAACGTACTTTTAATGTCAAGCCCGCATACAAAAATTTTTCCAGAATTGAAACTCCAGCACTGGCGCGGCTCGCAGGCCGAAAATGGCTGTGGAGCCGCGCCAGTACTGGAGTTTTACTTTTTGGTCTGGCAATGCATGCACCAATACAGTCCTCTGCCGCCAACTTCATCGCGCCGGATGAGTGTGCCGCAACGGTGACAGGGATCGCCGGCGCGGTCGAAAACCCAGTGCCGGTATCGGCCGAATGCCGCACCGGCGCCCTGCATGCGTTTTGCGATGACAAGGTCGTTGGTGATGCCGCCGGTTCGATACGATTGCCGCGTCAGGTTGAGCGCGGCACGCGCCAGCGCCTGCCGGCCGGCAGGTGTCAGCTCGCCGATCCGGGCGTTCGGTTCGATTCCCGCCACAAACAGGATTTCGCTTCGCAGGTAATTGCCGACCCCGGCTAGAAATCCCTGGTCGAGCAAGGCGCCGGCAACGCCTTTGCGTGCCCATCGTTGGTCATTAACCTGGTCGGCAACACTGGCCGCGCGCGTGTCCGGCGCCAGCAATTCCACTCCCAGGCGGCGCAAATAAGGATGCCGTCCGAGATCCTCCGTGTCCCACACTTCGATTGCCGACGCGCTGTAGAGCACGGCAACCGTTTCGTCGGTGTGAATCGCCAGCCTGACCTGCAGCGAGGCGCGCGGGGCTTCGCCGATGCGCAACAGGCGCCATTCGCCATACAGCTGGTTGTGGCTGTAGATGGTCTCGCCGCCTGAAAAGTGCGTGAGCATCGCCTTGCCGCGCGGCTCGATGCGGGTGACGGTCTGCCCGGTCAGCCTGGCCGCGGCGGCGCGCAGTGCCGGAAAGGCAAACTCGATCAGTCTTGCCTGGCGGCCGGCCAATGCGGCGGACAACTGGTCGGCCGCGCGCCTGATTTCTGGGCCTTCCGGCATTTCCTGCTATCTGCGGATCGCGTTTCAGCGCCGGCGCGGCAACCACGCCAGCAGTTCGGTCGACGGCAGGGCCGGGCTGAAATAGAAACCCTGCACCAGATCGCAACCCATTTTTTTCAGGTCCTTGAAGGTGGCTTCGTCTTCGACGCCTTCCGCTACCACCGTCAGTTCAAAATTGTGCGCAAGGTCGATCACCGAGCGGACGATCTGCTGGTCGCCTTTCGAGGCGCGCATATGCTGGACGAAAAGCTTGTCAATCTTGAGTTCGTCGAGCGGGAATGTTTTCACATAGGACAGTGACGAATAGCCGGTGCCGAAGTCATCCACGGACAGCCTGATGCCGGTCTTCTTCAGGCGATTCATGATCGCGAGCGACTGGCCGGCGTCGCCGATGGTGGCGGTTTCGGTGATCTCGAGTGTCAGCATGGAGGGGTCCGCTCCCCAGGTGCCCATCGCCTGGGTGATCACGTCCGGCAGGCTGGCGTCGGTCAGTGTAACGGTCGACAGGTTCATGCCCGCATGCAGGCTGACACCCTGCCGCTTCCATTCGGCCTGGTTGCGCAACACCGTGTTCAGCACCCAGACCGTCAGCTGTCCGATCATGCCATTGGCCTCGGCAATGCGGACAATGGCCGGCGGTGCGATCGGACCGTGCTCGGGATGGGTCCAGCGCAGCAGGCCTTCGACCGCCTGGCAGGCACCGGTCTTGATATTGACCTGCGGTTGATAGTGGACTTCCAGCAGGTTGTTGCGAATCGCCTCGCGCAATGGGCCTTCGAGGCCAAGATAAGCGCCGGTTTCGCGCTGGTCTTCGCTCTGAAACACGTGTTGCGCCACATCGCGGCTGCGCGCCATGCGCTTGGCGATGTCCGCGCGTACCACCAGTTGTTCGGCACTGTCCGCCTGCTCGGGAAAACTGGCGATGCCAACCACCGGCCGCACGGTTGCGAGGTTGTCGTCAAAACTGTACGGCTCCTCCAGCACCCGCTGAATCTTGCCGCCGGCCAGCCAGGCCTGCGCATCGCTTTTCAGGTTTGGCAGGATCACGCATATTTTCTCGTCTGAAAGCTGGACAAAGCGATCCGCCGGTCGCAGCGCGGCCGGCAGGCGCTTGAGCGCACGGCGCATGATTTCTGTGGTCGGCACGCCGAATATCGCGTCGCGCCGGTCATCACGGGCGAGGGCGACCATCAGCACCGCGACATGCCGCTGCGCGATACGCGCATGCTCGATGGCATGGCCCAGCGTCGTTTTCAGCCGCTCGCGCGGAATTTCCTGGCTGTTTGTGTCCGGCGTGGAAGCGGCCGGGAGATTGCGGGATTGGGGTTCGCTCATTGGCGGCTGCAGGCTCGACCGGATGCGGTCAGGACAGGTAGAACTCGCTGGGGTCGAGGCCGTACGCATTGCTCGGCAGGCCGCGGCGAATGTAGGTTGGGTTGTCCGACACGTCGTAGAGCAAGTCGCGCATGGACGGATGGCGGCACGGCGACTTGTCGGACTCGGCGATCACCAGCACCTTGGGCCGCAGGCGCTTCAGCTTGTTGTGGGTCACCACCACGCCGACCTCGCCGGTGGACAGTTCGACCATGCTGCCGACCGGAAAGACGCCAATCGACTGGATGAATTGCTCGACCATGTCGGCATGAAACTGGCTGCCGCTCCAGGTCGAGAGCATCTGCAGCGCCTCATGCGGCGACATCGCCTCGGCATAGGGCCTGGCCTTGGTCACCGCGGCGTAGGTGTCGGCAATCGCGCACATGCGGCCGAACACGCCGATCTTGTCGCCCATCAGGTTGTTCGGATAGCCGGTGCCGTTCATTCGCTCGTGATGCTGCGCGATGCCTTCAACGACGTCGGGGTGGAGATTGGGTGTCTGCTCGAGAATGGCCAGTCCAAGCTCGACGTGCTCCTTGATCTGCTCGAACTCGTCCGAACTGAGGCGCGCGGTTTTCTCCAGCAGTTCGCGCGGCAGGCGGATCTTGCCGATGTCGAGCAGCAGCCCCATCAGCCCGAGCTGGGACAAATGTTCACGCGGATAGCCAAGGTGCCGGCCAAATGCGACCAGGCTGATGGCAACCGACAGGCCGTGGCCGTACACGTTCAGATCCTGCTCGCGCATGCGTGCGACCCACATCAGCGCATCGGGGTTGCGCACCATGCTTTCGACCATGTCGTCGATCACTTCCTCGACCATTTCCAGTTGCAGGCTGTTGCCGGTGCGAATGTCTTCGACCACGTTGTGCAGCAGCTGGTTGGTGCGTTCGAACGCCGCTGTCGCCGCGCCGATTTCATCCTCGACCACCTGCTTGTCCTCATAGATGGTCAGCTGCACCGTCTCCGGCACAAAGGTCGGCCGCACCGGCACATCGACCGGAACGGTCGGGGCCTCGGCGGCGGCATCGTCGAATTGGTCTTCCTGCTTGCGGGAAAACAACCCCGACACGCCTTCGCGCAGCTGTCCCCACAAGCCACGCAGGTTGCTTCCCTGCCCGGCGTCGCCCCGGGATGGGGCAGGGGATGCGGCGGCATCGTGCGAACCGGGTCGTGATCCGGATGCCCCGCGCGCGGCGACCAGGCCGCGCTCAACCGGGATGCCTTCCTCACGTGCGTTGCCGCGCGCGGCGGCCGGCCCGGACTTGCTGTCATTGGGCCTGGCGCGCGGCGCCGCGCTCGCGGCCCGCGAATCGGCCGCGCTGCCCGGGCCGGATGGGCTGGGCGCCTGCGCACGCTGGATGACAACGCGGGGCTCGGTGCCCAGATCCCTGGGCGCGATCGTCGCCTTCCTGACCGGCAGATCAAATTCCGGGCCGGCGGAACGGTGCGGGTCGATGAGCACCCACTGGCAAAGGTTGCGCAATTGCAGCAGCTGTTCGTCGTCCTCGATCATGAACCCCTGCAGCAGAAAGGGGGTGTCGATCCACGGGCGATCAAGGTCGGCGACAAACATGCCGATCCTGAGGTCCTTTGACATCACCTTCTGGCTCATCGATTACGCTGTCACACTGGTTGGCAACCCGCATTTTAACGGCTGGTGCGTACGAGTTGTCGCATTCAGCCAAAAAATACCGCGTGCTTTCCTTGTTTTGTGTGTCCTGTAACGAACACCGGCCGGCGGCCGGCCGGTTTGGCATTCGTTCGTAAACCCATTATCCTCGCGCATTCTTCATGAGCAGGGCCGAAACCTTGAACTTCAAGCTACACACCACCAGCGGCAACGCGCGGCGCGGTACCCTGACCCTCGCCCACGGGGTTGTGCAGACGCCGGTATTCATGCCGGTCGGGACCTATGGCACGGTGAAGGCGATGAGCCCGGCGGAACTGCAGGAAATCGGTGCCCAGATCGTGCTCGGTAACACGTTTCACCTCTGGCTTCGTCCCGGGCTGGACATCATCGGCAAGTACGACGGCCTGCATCGCTTCATGGCCTGGAACAAGCCGATACTGACGGACTCGGGCGGTTTCCAGGTCTGGAGCCTGGGCGAGTTGCGCAAAATAACCGAGCAAGGGGTCGCGTTCCAGTCGCCGGTAAACGGTGACAAGTGTTTCCTGTCGCCGGAAGAGTCGATGCGGATCCAGCGCGCGCTCAATTCCGATATCGCCATGATCTTTGATGAGTGCACCGCCTATCCGTCCACGCGCGAGCAAGCGGCCGAGTCAATGCGCCTTTCACTGCGCTGGGCAGCCCGTTGCAAGACCGAGTTCAGCCGGCTGGAAAATCCGAACGCGCTGTTTGGCATCGTGCAGGGCGGCATGTTTAAGGATTTGCGCGACGAATCGCTGGCCGGCCTGCGGGACATTGATTTTCACGGCTTTGCCATCGGCGGCCTGTCGGTGGGTGAGCCGAAGGATGACATGGTGCGGGTGCTGGCCCACACCGCGCCGCAGCTGCCTGCGGACAAGCCTCGCTACCTGATGGGCGTGGGCACGCCGGAAGACCTGGTCGAGGGGGTCTCCCAGGGGGTGGACATGTTTGATTGCGTCATGCCGACGCGCAATGCGCGCAACGGGTGGCTTTTTACCCGGTTCGGCGATATCAAGATCCGCAATGCACGGTTCAAGGACGATACCCGTCCGCTGGATGCGGGCTGCGGCTGCTATGCCTGCCGGAACTTCAGCCGTGGCTACCTGCATCACCTGCAGCGGCTGAACGAGATTCTCGGTGCCCGACTGAACACCATCCACAACCTGTATTACTACCAGGAACTGATGGGCGAAATACGGCTGGCCATCGAGGAGCATCGGTTTCCGGCGTTCGTGTCGCGGTTCCGCGCCGACCGGCAGAGCGGTCCGCCCTGAACTGGTATAATTTCAAGTTAACTTTCTGAGTTGGCGGCACTTTTTTCATTTGGCGTACATTGAAACGCCGTTTGCCGCCACCAACTTGAGTTGCGGCGCGCATGCCCGCTAATTTTCACGCTTCCGGAGAACTTCCCATGATCAGCAATGCATATGCCCAGGCCGCCGCGCCGGCCCAACAAGGTGACCCGCTGCCGAGCCTTTTCATCATTATCGGCATGTTTGTGTTGATGTATTTCCTGATGATTCGTCCCCAGCAGAAGAAAGCAAAGGAACACAAGCTGATGGTCGACGGACTGCAGAAGGGCGATGAAGTGATCGCAATGGGCATTCTCGGCAAGATTACCAAGGTCGGTGACGGCTACATCAGTCTCGAGGTTTCCGAAGGCAGCGTGCTGCATATCCAGAAGCAGGCGGTGACGACCCTGCTGCCCAAGGGCACGATCAACGACGTCGCCAAGTAACCGTCGTTCCGGCACTGACCGACGATACCCCGCCGCAAGCCGACGCCGCATGGTCTGCGGTGCGGTCATCAATTGAACAGATCAAAGCTTTACCGAGGTTCTGATGAATAAATATCCCGCCTGGAAGTACATCGTCATTGTCATTTCGCTGTCGATTGCCTTCCTCTATACGCTGCCGAATTTCTTCGCCATGGTGCCGGCGGTTCAGGTTGCCGGCCTGCGCACGGCAAAGGCGGATGCTGTGACCCAGAGGGCCGTCGAGGAAGCGCTGAAGGCAGCCGGCATCGCTGCCACCGAAATGCAGCTGGACGGCGAAATCCTGAAAGTGAAGTTCAAGGATGCGGGCACGCAGTTGCAGGCGCGCGATGTGATCCAGCAGAAAGTGGGGCAGGGCTACAGCGTGGCGCTGAGCCTGCTGTCCAATTCGCCGGCATGGCTCGCCAAGATCAACTCGCTGCCGATGTATCTCGGGCTTGACCTGCAGGGCGGGGTGCATTTCCTGATGCAGGTCGACATGAAAACCGCGGTTGACAAGAATGTCGAGCGCTACACCGGCGACGTGCGTGCATTGCTGCGGGAAAAGAAAGTGTTCTATTCCGGCGTGGCACGCGAGGCTGACCGGGTGGTGATCCGCTTCAAGGAAAAACCCGAATTGCAGCGCGGCCAGCGGGAAATCACCGCCCAGTTTCCCGACCTGCAGTTGCGCGAGACCGAGTCGGGCGGTGAATTTGTCCTGACGGCGGTCATGAAACCCGAGGCGCTGAAGACGCTCAACGACAGTGCGCTGCAGCAAAACATCACCGCGTTGCGCAAGCGCGTCAACGAACTGGGCGTGTCGGAACCGATCGTCCAGCAGCAGGGGCCGGATCGCATCCTGGTGCAGCTGGCCGGTGTGCAGGACCCGGGGCGGGCCAAAGACATCATCGGCCGCACCGCGTCGCTGGAAGTTCGCCTGGTTGCCGAGGAGCATGCCGCGTCGCGCGGACGCGATGCGTTCGAGCGCTTCCGCAACGAACCGGCGCCATTCGGCACCGAGAAGATTTTTGACGGCGAGGGTTTCCCGGTGCTGGTGATCAAGTCGGTTGCCTTCACCGGCGATCGCATCGCCGATGCCCAGCCGGGCTTTGAGCAGCAGAACAGCAGCGGACCGATCGTCAACGTAACGCTGGACAACACCGGCGGACGCGCGATGACCATGACCACCCGCGGCAGCGTCGGCAAGCGGATGGCCATCATCATGATCGAGAAGGGCAAGCCGGAAGTGCTGACCTGGCCGAACATTCTCAGCGAGCTCGGGTCGCGATTCTACATTTCCGGCATGCCAAGCACGCAGGAAGCGAAAAACCTCGCGATGCTGCTTCGCGCCGGCGCCCTGGCCGCCCCGATGGAGATCATCGAAGAGCGCACGATCGGCCCCAGTCTAGGCGCCGACAATATCGAGAAGGGCAAGAACTCGCTGTTGCTGGGCTTTGCGCTCATCACCGTGTTCATGATCATCTACTACATGCTGTTTGGCGTGGTGTCGGTGCTGGCGCTGGGTTCCAACCTGTTTTTTCTGGTCGCCCTGCTGTCGATGCTGCAGGCGACGCTGACCCTTCCCGGCATCGCGGCTATCGCACTGGCGCTGGGTATGGCCATCGACGCCAATGTGCTGATCAATGAGCGCATTCGCGAGGAACTGCGAAACGGCATGCCGCCGCAGATGGCGATCCAGGCCGGTTACGAACGCGCGCTCGACACGATTATCGATTCCAACATCACCACCCTGATTGTCGGCCTCGCGTTGCTGATCTGGGGCTCGGGGCCGGTCCGCGGCTTTGCCGTGGTGCATTGTCTCGGCATCATGACGTCGGTGTTCAGCGCGGTGATGGTTTCGCGCGGCCTGGTCAACCTGATCTACGGCGGCAAGAAGAAGGTGACCAAGCTGTCGATCGGCAACGTGAACTGGCATCGTGAAGCCAGCCAGAGCCCGGCCAAGGCCTGAACCGGCCCGTGTCCTGGACCGCGCCAACTGACGAATAGATAGGAAGCATCATGGAATTTTTCAGAATCAAGAAGTCGATCCCGTTCATGCGCCATGCGCTGGTGTTCAACGTGATCTCGTTTGTCACATTTTTGCTGGCGGTGTTCTTTCTCGCCACCAGGGGCCTTCACTATTCAATCGAATTTACCGGCGGAACCGTGATTGAGGCGCCGTTCAAGCAGGCGGCTGACCTGGAAAAGATCCGCACCGAACTGACGCAGAAGGGTTTCGTCGATGTCACGGTGCAGAATTTCGGCTCGGCAAAGGACGTCCTGATCCGCCTGCCGCTCAAGTCCGCCGAGGGCAACCAGAACGAGGCGATGGAAAAGCAGAAAAACACCATCATCGACGCCCTGATCCCGCTGGGCCTGGATTACGACGCCGAACGGGCCAAGAACGACCCCAAGGCCAACAAGCTGCGGGTCGAATTCGTCGGCGGCCAGGTCGGCAAGGAACTTGCCTATGACGGCGCGATCGCCCTGCTGGCAGTTTGTATCGGCATCGTCGGTTATCTTGCCATCCGGTTCGAATGGCGCTTTGCCATCGCCACCATCATCGCCAACCTGCATGACGTGATCATCATCCTGGGCGCGTTTGCGTTCTTCCAGTGGGAATTTTCCCTGCCGGTGCTTGCGGCGGTCCTAGCGGTGCTCGGCTATTCCGTCAACGAGTCGGTGGTGGTGTTCGACCGGGCGCGCGAGAATTTCCGCAAGATGCGCAAGGCGACCACTGAGCAAATCTTTGACGCCGCCATTACCGGCACCATCTCCCGCACCATCATTACCCACGGCACCACGCAAATGATGGTGCTGGCAATGCTGTTTTTCGGCGGCCCCACGCTGTATTACTTCGCGCTGGCGCTGACCATCGGCATTTGCTTCGGCATTTATTCGTCGGTGCTGGTTGCCTGCCCGCTGGCAAAGTACCTTGGCGTGTCGCGCGAGGATTTCGTCAAGCCGGTCAAGAAAGACGAGCCGGAAGTCATCTCCGCGCAGCCCTGATCCTCCCGGCGCGAAGCGGAGTCGGGGATGGAATGGTTGCTGATGGCGGTCGACGTCGTGCTTCACCTCAACCGCTACCTTGAGGGCTGGGTCACCCAGTATGGCGTGTGGATTTACGCGATATTGTTCGTGATCATATTTGCCGAGACCGGCCTGGTCATCACGCCGTTCCTGCCCGGTGATTCGCTGCTGTTCATTGCGGGCGGACTGGCGGCCGCGGGCGGCATGGATGTGCACCTGCTGGTGTTCGTCCTGATCATCGCCGCGATCCTTGGTGACGCGGTCAATTACCGGGTCGGCGCCTGGGTTGGCCCCAGCGTGTTCAAGGACAACAACGCGAAGTACCTGAAGCGCGATCACCTCGACAAAGCCCACGATTTCTACGAAAAGTGGGGCGGCGCCGCGATCATCCTGGCGCGCTTTACGCCATTCCTGCGCACTTACGTGCCGTTTGTGGCCGGCCTGTCGCGCATGACCTACGCAAAATTCTCGTTGTTCAACATCACCGGCGGCATTCTCTGGGTTGCTTCACTGACTTACCTTGGCTATTTTTTCGGCAACATTCCATGGGTTAAAGCCAACCAGGGTCTGGTGGTGATCGGCATTGTTGTCGTGAGCCTGATTCCGGTCATTTTCGGGGTGCTCAAGGCGAGGGCGGCGGGTCCGGCCGCGCGCGGCTAGCCGGCGTTGGCGCGGTCAGGTTCGCATAGCGGATCGACGCCAGGAAAAAGACCAGCGCCAGCGTCAGTTCCAGCCACGCCAGTACCTGCGAAGTCCCCCTGTCCGACCAGCCGCGGGTCGCGCCCTCGGCGAAATAGAGCAGCACCAGCATGCTGGACCACTGGTAGGTGTAGCGCCTGCCATGCAGGATGCCGAACAGGGGCGCCAGCAGCGGCAGCGCCTTGAGCACGACCCAGGATCCACCGGGGCGCAATGGTGCAAGGAACAGTTCCCAGGCCACGCACAATGCAATCAGCATCACCAGTGAAACCGAGGCGGCATGTCGACACCAGGCGATCTGCCGGGCTGCGGAAACAGGATCCATCCGGCCTAGGCGGCCAGCTTGGCGGCGGTTTGTGCCAGCCGCCTGCCGAGCGCGCAGGCGAGGGCTTTCTCCGCCTCCGACAACGGCAGATCATTGCCAGCACCGGCCACGTGACTGGCGCCGTAGGGTGTGCCGCCTTCCCGTGTACTGTTGAGGAAAGGCTCGGTAAAGGGCAATCCGACGATGAGCATGCCGTGATGCAGAAGCGGGACCATCATAGACAGCAGCGTTGCCTCGTTGCCGCCGTGCTGGGTGGAGGAAGAGGTGAACACGCAGGCCGGTTTGCCAGCCAGGGTGCCGCGCAACCACTCGCCGCCGGTGCCGTCGAGGAAGTATTTCATCGGTGCGGCCATGTTGCCGAATCGCGTTGGCGAACCAAGCGCCAGTGCGACGCACTCGGCAAGGTCGGCGGCACTGGCATAGGGTGCACCGTCCGGCGGGATGGCGGGCTCGGCAAGCTGGGTGACGGCGGCAACCTTCGGGACGGTTCGCAACCGGGCCGTGATGCCGGGCACGCTTTCAATGCCGCGGGCGATCTGGCGCGCGAGCTCTCGCACCGAGCCGGATTGGGAATAGTAGAGGACCAGGATTTCAGGCATTTTTTCCGGGGCGGCCGACAGCCGCGTGTGGAATCGGTTTGGATGGGTATTATACGAACGACGCCAACGGGCCAACGAAATGAATCTGCTGCATCAATTGCTGACTTACCTGCGCTTTGTCGCCAAGCGCTTCGTCGAGGATCGTTGCCTGATGGTGGCGGGCAGCCTCACCTATACCTCGCTGCTGGCGCTGGTGCCGCTGTTTACCATCACCATCACGCTCACGTCGCACATCAATTTCATGCGCGACATCATCCTGCAGGTAAAGCAGTTCGTGCTGAAAAACCTGGTGCCGGACGTCGCGGGCAAGGTGGTCTCGGTCTACATGGAGCAGTTCTCGCAAAACGCCGCGAAGTTGACGGTGATCGGCTTGCTGATTGTGTTTGCCACGGCGGTCGCGCTGATCTACACCATCGATGGCGCGTTCAATGACATCTGGCGTTCCAAGCGCCAGCACAGTTGGTGGAAGCGGCTGGCTGGTTACCTGGCGGTACTGACGCTTGGTCCCGTCCTGATCGGTGCCAGCCTGTCGCTGACGTCATATGTAGTGCATTGGACGGGCAAGTTTGAGCGAGTCCTGCCGATGCTCGACGACTGGCTGCTGAAACTGGTGCCGTTCCTGTTTACCACCCTGGCGCTGACGCTTGCCTATCGGGTGATGCCTTCGCGCCATGTGCCGATGCGCCATGCGCTGGTCGGCGGCCTGCTTGCCGGTTTGCTGTTCGAAATCGTCAAGAACCTGTTTGTCGCCTACATCATCAAGTTTCCGACCTACAGCCTGGTCTATGGCACTTTCGCCAGTTTTCCGATCTTTCTGCTGTGGCTGTTCTGTTGCTGGATGGTGGTGCTGGCTGGCGCCGAGATTTCAGCCACGCTGTCCTATTTTCGCCATGCCGATGCGTGGGCAAGGCCGACGGCGCGCCGGTTTTCCGCAGATGGCGCGATCCGCATGGTCGATGCGATGGCGGGCGCCGCCGAGGGGCTGCCGTTTTCGGCCATCCAGATCAAGGCGCCGATGCCGATTGACATCGCCGAGGACAACCTGCGGGCGATGGTCGAAGCGAATCTTGTGGTGCAGGAACCGCGCGGGCGCTACCGCCTGGTGCTGGCGCGCGAAGCGATATCCGACGAGGAAATTGTCCGCGCCATCAACGCCTAGGGAATCTCTGATCACGTATCCCGGTCGCGGATACTTGATCAGAAGATCCCTGGCGTCCGGCCGGCAAGGCGGTAGTCGCGCTATGAAGGCTGAAACTGGAACATGTCGAAGCGGCTGGTCCGCTCGATCAGCGTGGTTGCGCGCACGTGCAGCAGATCCTCGTTCGCATTGAGCTCGAATTCGCGCAAGTCGGCAAACGTCTCCGCCGCGGTGAGCAACGTGTCGCTCTCGCTCTCCGGCATCAGGGGAAACAGCATCAAAGCCGGTGCCGGTTTGCCGCTGGTACCGATGGTCGGCTCGATGGTAATGCTGACGGCGGCCGGGGCGACCAGTTCGACGCCGAACTCGAGCGCATTGCCTTCCAGCAGAGTCAGCCAGCGGACCACGCCGACGTTCCAGCTGCGGCCTCCCATGAAACGCACGCCCACCGCTTCGCCGACGGTGATGCTGACATTGCCGCCGGATTCACGGTGCATGCGCAAGCCGTTGGCGCTCTGGTTCAGGACATGCCATTCCTCGACGCCGATCATTTGCGACATCGGGTCCTGGGGAATTTTCAGCAGCGGGATGGTGCGGCCCTCACGGATCGCCTGGGCATCGGCCTCGGGATCCTCACGCGACGCCAGGTCGGTGAAATAGCTGATGGCCTTGATGCCGCTGCAAAGTGCGACCGCGGAGTCGGACGGGTTGCGGCGAAACTGGCGCTTGGGCGGATCGCCCCACAGGCGGATCAGGCGATGGATAAGATCGGTCAGGTCATGTGTTGCGCGGCTCTTGGCGGCGGCCGCCCCGCCCGGGCCGGACTGATTGCGAATCCGCTGCTGCAATTTTTCCACCAGCCGCGTCGGGTCAACCAGACGCAGCACCTGCCCGGCGGGGGGGCGGTTTCCCTGCACCAGCACTTTCGGTGCCTGGTCGCTGTCCAGCGCGACGACAAACAGCCGTTGCGGGTTCAGCCCTTCGCTGCTGGTGCGCATTTCCATCAGGCCACGGTTCTGACTCAGCACTTCGAGTACCCGGTCGATCTCCTTGTACATCAGGCGATACGGGTCGGCCAGCGAGGCCATGATGGCGTCGGTGTAGATATCCTGCATGGTCGCAGCAGTGTCGACATCGCCGATCTCGGCCAGAAAACCCTGTTCGTCGGCGTATTGAAACAGCAGGTGCAATTCCTGCCATGCACCCGGCGGAACCGGATAATAGGTCCGGTAGCTTTGCATCATCAATTCGCGCAGGTAGTGCATCGCCCAGTACATTGGCGCCGGCAGATTTTTCTTCGCGTTGAAGACAATCATCTTGCCGGTCTTTTCCAGCAACTGCATCTTGAAGGTGTAGCTGCATTGCACCAGCAACTGGCGGGCAAGTTCGAACGCTTCGAGCTGTTTTGCCGGCAGCGGCAGGCTGCTGTACGCGTATTCGGCCTCGAGTTCGTCCAGCAGCACGGCGATGACGGGTCGATAAATGTGAATCAGGGCGGCACGGTCATCGGCGCCGATTTTGGCGTGATTCAATGCCTCGATATTCTCGGCCAGTACACGTGCCGATTCGTGGGTCTTGGTCAGCGGCAGCGATTCAATCCATGCGCGTGCCTTCCTGGGATTGGTTTCAATTTCCTTTGGCAAAATGCGGGTGGTAACTGGAACCGAGAGACTTAACGCCATGAAAACCCCATGAATTTTTTCGCGCGGTGGGTGTCGAAACACACAGTGCTATAGTCGATTTTTTGATTTTAACAGAGAGAAACTGTGCTTCCTTTCCCACTTTACCGTGTTGCAGCCAAGATTGCTGCGTTGATATTCTCGCTCTGCCTGCTGCCGGCCAATGCCTTTGACCTCAAGGATACGGCCGGGCAGCCGCAACGCCTTGCGGACCTGAAGGGAAAGTGGGTGGTGGTCAATTTCTGGGCAACATGGTGCGCCCCGTGTGTGAAGGAGATTCCGGACATCGCCGCGTTCGCCAGGGAACAGGGCGACAAGGTGCGGGTTCTTGGCCTGGCGCTCGACTGGGACGATGAAAAGCAGGTGAAAGCGTTTGCCCGCAAAGTCGGCCACACCTATTCCCTGGTCCTGGGAAATGACGCCAGTGAGAAGACCTTCGGCAAGGTCAAGGGTCTGCCGACCACCATTGTCTATGACCCGACGGGAAAGATCGCCTACCAGAAAACCGGCACCGTCACGCGTGAGCTGCTCGGTCGCATCGTCAAGGGCGAAAAGGTTTCATGACGCGTCCGGTTGAAAGCCCGGTGCGGACGGGCTTTCAATGTCGCCGGCAAGTGCGGGGCTAGCCGGCGGCGAGTTTTTGTTTCAGCAGCGCGCCGATTTCGCCGGCATTGACTGATGTCGCCTGTTGGTCGCGCCGGTGCTGATACTCGACCTTTCCTTCCTTGAGGCCACGGTCGCCGATTGTCACCCGGTGCGGGACGCCGATCAATTCCCAATCCGCAAACATGACGCCCGGACGCTCACCACGATCGTCCAGCACCACGTCCACGCCGGCTGCGGTCAGCTCGGCATGAAGCGCATCGGCGGCTGATTTCACTGCCTCGTTGCGATCGTAACCCAGCGGGCAGATGACGACGGCGAATGGCGCCATCGCGTCCGGCCAGATGATGCCCTTGTCATCGTGATTCTGCTCGATTGCGGCACCCAGCAGCCGGGTGACGCCAATGCCATAGCAACCCATTTCGAGTGGCTGCGGCTTGCCGTTTTCGTCGAGAAACGTGGCTTTCATCGGACCCGAATAGACGGTGCCCAGATAAAACACATGGCCGACTTCGATTCCGCGCTGAATCGCAAGCGTTCCCTTGCCGTCGGGCGACGGGTCGCCGGCGACAACATTGCGAATGTCGGCAACCTGATCCGGTTCGGCCAGGTCGCGACCCCAGTTCATTCCCGTGTAATGAAAATCCACCTCGTTGGCGCCGGAGATGAAATCACTCATGTTGGCAACGGTGCGGTCGGCAACGATCCGCACAGGTCGTTTGAGTCCGATCGGGCCCAGATAGCCCGGCTTGCAGCCGAAATGATCGACAATCTCAGCTTCGGTGGCGAAACGGAACCCATTGCGCAGCCCGGCCAACTTGCCTGCCTTGACCTCGTTCAGATCGTGGTCGCCGCGAAGCAGCAACAGCCAGATCTCCGCGTTGGCAGGCTGCCCTTGTTCGTCGGTTCTGTCTGCCGCCAGGACGATCGACTTGACGGTCCGGGCCAACGGAACCTGCAGCAGTGCGGCTACATCCTCGCAGCGTGCCTTGCCCGGAGTCGGGGTTTTGGTCAGCGTCTGGTTTGCGGCTTTTCGTGCCGCAATCAGCGGCAGGGCTTCTGCCAGTTCGATATTGGCCGCGTATTCGGAATCCGGGCAGTAGGCGATGGCGTCTTCGCCGGTGTCAGCAATGACCTGAAACTCATGTGAACGCGAGCCGCCGATTGCACCGGTGTCTGCAGCGACCGCGCGAAACGTCAGGCCAAGGCGGCTAAAGATTCGCTGGTAGGCGCCATACATGGCGTCATAGCTTTTCTGCGCCGCCGCTTCGTCCCGGTCAAATGAATAGGCATCTTTCATGGTGAATTCGCGGCCGCGCATCACGCCAAAACGGGGGCGCCGCTCGTCGCGGAACTTGGTCTGAATGTGATAGAAATTCACCGGCAACTGGCGGTAGCTGCGAATTTCCTGCCGCGCGATGTCAGTAACCGCTTCCTCCGAGGTTGGCTGGACGATGAAATCGCGGTCATGCCGATCTTTGACCCGCATCAATTCCGGCCCGTATTTTTGCCAGCGGCCGGTTTCCATCCAGAGTTCCGCCGGCTGGATAACCGGCATCAGCAGTTCCACCGCGCCGGCCCGGTTCATTTCCTCGCGAATGATCGCCTCCACCTTGCGGATCGTGCGCAAACCCATCGGCATGTAGTTATAGATACCGGCGGCGAGTTTCCGGATCATGCCAGCACGCAACATCAGCTTCTGCGACACGACATCGGCATCAGCCGGCGCCTCGCGTAGCGTGGACAGGAAAAAATTTGATAAGCGCATGATTTATTGTGACTTTTTTGTTGGTTTGGCGGGCGCCAGGAACGTCATTTTACACCCCGCCGGAACTCTTGACCCTAGTCACCTATCTCAAATTGTGAAAGAATCACTTTAACTATTGAATTGGAAGGACTTGGGCCATGATTGACCGAGATGGTTATCGCCCAAACGTTGCCATCGTCCTTTGCAATGCAAAGAACGAGGTATTTTGGGGCAAGCGCATCAAGGAGCACGCGTGGCAGTTTCCGCAGGGTGGCATCAAGGCGGGTGAGAGCCCGGAAGACGCCATGTTTCGGGAACTGGAGGAAGAAACCGGCCTTCGCCGTGAGCATGTACGCATTCTGGGCCGCACCAAGAACTGGCTCCATTACAGCGTGCCCACGCATTGGGTCAAGCGGGAGTGGCGCGGCACCTACAAGGGGCAGAAGCAAATCTGGTATTTGCTCAAACTGGTGGGGCGCGACCACGATATTCGCCTGCGCGCGAGTTCGCATCCCGAATTCGACGCGTGGCGCTGGCACGACTACTGGGTGCCGCTCGATACCGTGATTGAATTCAAGCGCGACGTGTACAAGCAGGCGCTGCAGCAATTGGTGCGCTATCTGGAGCCGTTGCCGCGCAACGGCCATCACGTGTTCGGCCCGGCTCGTCAGCGCAGCCGGCAGGATCCACGCCTGTCCGAGGCGTCCGCAACACTGGTGCTGTCTGCCGACCTTGGCCTGTCCGGCGTCCAGGTGAGTGAGCGCGACGCGCTATAGCAGGACCAGGTTGTCGCGATGAATCAGTTCCGGCTCGGCGACGTAGCCCAGCAGCGATTCAATATCCGCCGAGGACTTGCGGGCAATGATGTCCGCCTCGGCTGACGAGTAGTTGACGAGGCCTCGGGCGATTTCGCGCCCGTCCGGATCGACACAACTCACCACCGCGCCGCGCTCAAAGCTCCCCTCGACGCTGCTGACACCGACCGGCAACAGGCTCTTGCCGGCACTGACCAGCGCGCGCGTGGCGCCCTGGTCCAGCCGCAGCCTGCCACTCGTTTTCAGGTTTGCCGCCAGCCAGGTCTTTTTCGATTGCAGGCCGGAGATTTCGGATGCCAGCAGGGTGCCGATCTGTTCGCCCTGGTGGAGGCGCAGCAGCACGTTCGGTTCACGGCCATAGGCAATAATGGTGTGGCTGCCGGAAAGGGCCGCTTTGCGCGCGGCCAGCACCTTGGTTAGCATGCCGCCACGGCCCAGCGCCGAGCCGGCGCCCCCTGCCATGGCTTCCAGCGCCGGGTCGCAGGAACGCGCGCGGGATATCAGTTTTGCATCCGGATTGCGCCGCGGGTCGGCGCTGAACAGGCCTTGCTGGTCGGTCAGGATCACCAGGTGGTCGGCCTCGATCAGGTTGGCAACCAGCGCCGCCAGCGTGTCGTTGTCGCCAAACTTGATTTCATCGGTGACAACCGTGTCGTTTTCGTTGATGACCGGCACCACGCCGAGCCCGATCAGCGTTGTCAGTGTCGACCGCGCGTTCAGGTAGCGCGTGCGATCGGCGAGGTCGTCATGCGTCAGCAACACCTGCGCGGTGGCGAGACCATGTTCGCGGAATGCCGATTCGTAGACTTGAACCAGTCCCATCTGGCCAACCGCGGCGGCGGCCTGGAGCTGGTTGACTTCATGCGGTCGTGTCTTCCAGCCCAGCCGCTGCATGCCTTCCGCAATGGCACCGGACGACACCAGCAGCACGTCTAGCCCGGCGCTGCGGAGCGCGGCAATCTGTGCCACCCATTCCCGGATCAGGGCATGGTCGACGCCGGCGCCATGATTGGTAATCAGGGTCGACCCGATTTTGACAACTATGCGTTTTGCAGTCTTCATCGGCGGCGGCAATGGCGCGTGTCAGTTGGCATCGGGTGGGAGCATCTCGCTTCGCCGGCTGGCGTCGCCTAGGCCTCACCGGCCGGCAGCGCGGTCTCGCGGGCGCGTTGCTGCTCAATGTGGTCCATGATGGCGAAAGTCAACTCCTTGCAGCCGTCGCTTTTCATCGCCGAAATGACGAAGTGCGGGCCCTTCCATTTCAGGCCCTTGATGATTTTCTTCACCCTGCCATCCGCTTCGGCAGCATCGACCAGGTCGGCCTTGTTGAGCACCAGCCAGCGCGGTTTGGCGAACAGCGACTCGTCATATTTCTTCAATTCGCCGATGATCGCCTTCGCTTCCTTGACCGGGTCGGTCTCCGGATCGAACGGGGCGATATCAACCAGGTGCAGCAGCAACCGGGTGCGCTGCAGATGCTTCAGAAACTGATGGCCCAGGCCCGCCCCGTCGGCGGCGCCCTCAATCAGGCCGGGCACGTCGGCGATCACAAAGCTGCGATCATTGTCGACGCGAACCACGCCAAGATTCGGATGCAGGGTGGTGAACGGATAATCCGCCACTTTGGGACGGGCGGCGGAAACGGCGCGAATGAAGGTCGACTTGCCGGCGTTCGGCATGCCGAGCAAACCCACATCGGCAAGTACCTTCAGTTCAAAGTGGATGTCTTTCGCTTCCCCCTCCTCGCCCGGCGTGAACTGGCGCGGCGCGCGATTGGTGGAGGACTTGAAATGCAGGTTGCCGAGACCGCCGCGGCCACCTTGGGCGATCAGCACCTTCTCGCCGTTGTGGGTAAGGTCGGCAATGACCGATTCGGTGTTAATGTCCCTGACGATGGTGCCGATCGGCACCCGCAGCACGATGTCATCGGCACCGCGCCCATTGCAGTCGGCACCGCGCCCGGCTTCGCCGTTCTTGGCGCGGAAGATACGCGTGAACCGGTAGTCAACCAGCGTGTTGATATTGCCGTCGGCAATCACGTAGATTGAACCGCCGCGGCCGCCGTCGCCGCCGTCGGGACCGCCAAAGGCCACGTATTTTTCGCGCCGCATCGAGGCCGAGCCCTTGCCGCCGTCGCCGGCGTGGACTTCAATGCGTGCTTCGTCGATGAATTTCATGAGTCAATTCTAATGATGTGGAAACAAAAAGGCCCCGAAGAATACTCTTCGGGGCCTTTTTTACAGAGGCCTTGAAGCTTATACCGGGGTGATGCTGACGGTACGGACTTTCTTTGCGCCCTTGATGGCGAACTGCACCTTGCCGTCCTTGAGGGCGAACAGGGTGTGATCCTTGCCCATGCCGACATTGTCACCGGCATGGAACTGGGTCCCGCGCTGGCGAACGATGATCGAACCGGCGGGAATCAACTCGCCGCCGAAGGTCTTCACGCCAAGTCGTTTTGATTCCGAATCGCGGCCGTTACGCGAACTGCCGCCTGCTTTTTTATGTGCCATGAGTTATCTCTCCTTATGCCGTGATTTCACCGATTTGAATCTCGGTGTAGTTCTGGCGATGGCCCTGGCGCTTCTGGTAGTGCTTGCGCCGGCGCATTTTGAAAATCCTCACTTTGTCGTGACGACCCTGGGAGACAACGGTAGCGTTGACTTGCGCACCGGCCACGAGGGGTTGACCGATGGTAACGGCATCGCCGCTTCCCACCATCAACACCTGATCGAGCACGATCTGCGAGCCCACGTCTGCCGGTATCTGTTCTACTTTGATTTTTTCGCCAGCCTGGACCCGATACTGCTTCCCGCCGGTTTTTATGACCGCGTACATGGTTGAACTCCGAAAAATAATTGGTTGTTTCCGCAGCGTTTTTGGCGTTGCATCTGCCACCGAACGACGGAACCGGCTATGATACGGGCTTTTCCGCCACCAGTCAAACCCTTCGCGCACGATTTTTCGAGTCGAAACAGGGGTTTACCCAGGCGCAATCCCACGGTTCCCGCGCTTTCCATGAACTCGCCCCAACATCCCGTCAGTCTGGAGCACATCCGCGAGTTGATTGCGGAAGATGTCGTCGCGGTTGACGAGGTCATCCGGCGCCGCCTGACCTCGGAAGTGGTGCTGATCAACCAGATTTCCCGTTACATCGTCGAATCCGGCGGCAAACGCCTGCGCCCCGCGCTGGTATCGATCGTCGGCAATCACTTCGGCGCGCCGCGCGAGAAATCCCGCGAGCTGGCGGCGGTGATCGAATTCATCCACACCGCCACCTTGCTGCACGACGATGTCGTTGACGAGTCGGCGCTGCGGCGCGGACGCAATACCGCGAATGCCGAATTTGGCAACGCGGCCGCGGTGCTGGTCGGTGACTTCCTCTATTCGCGTGCCTTCCAGATGATGGTCGAGGTCGGCTCCATGCGGGTCATGGAAGTGCTTGCCGAAGCCACCAATGTCATCGCCGAAGGCGAAGTATTGCAGTTGCTGAACGTTCACGATCCGGACACCGATGAGGAAAAGTACCTGCGGGTGGTGCGATACAAGACCGCCAAGCTGTTCGAGGCCGCCTGTCGGGTCGGTGCGATCCTCGGCGACAGCACCCGCGAGGACGAGGTGGCGCTGGCCGAATATGGCATGCGCCTGGGCACCGCGGTCCAGCTGATTGATGACGTGCGCGACTACTCGGGCGAGATGGGCGAAGCCGGCAAGAACATCGGCGACGACCGCGCCGAAGGCAAGCCGACGCTGCCGCTTATCTTTGCGATGCGCAACGGCACAACCACGGAAAAGGCCGCGGTCCGGCGGGCGATTGAAACCGGCGGCCGCGATGACATGGACGCGGTGGCTGCAGCGGTCCGCTCAACCGGTGCATTGACCTACTCGCGTGAGCAGGCCCACCGTGAGGCCGCGGCGGCCGCGGCGGCGATTTCGCACCTCAAGGATTCCGTTTATCGTGATGCTCTGCTACAATTATGCGTTTTCGCGGTCGAGCGCAGGTATTGATCGGCCCGCCGGAAACGGGGTGTAGCTTAGCCTGGTAGAGCGCTACGTTCGGGACGTAGAGGCCGGAGGTTCGAATCCTCTCACCCCGACCAGTTTGGTTGACAAAAAGCCGGTGCGAACCGGCTTTTTGTTTTGCTGCTTTCCATATGCCGTATCGGCATGATCAATCGGGTGTCGTTATTTCATGGCCACTATTTTCCGCGAACGCGTGCTTACCGTTCACCACTGGACCGATCGTCAATTCAGTTTCACCACCACCCGCGATCCGTCATTCCGCTTCCTCAACGGCCAGTTCACGATGATCGGCATCGAGGTCGACGGCAAGCCCCTGCTACGCGCCTACAGCATGGTCAGTGCAAATTACGAAGAGCAGCTTGAGTTCCTCAGCATCAAGGTGCCGGATGGTCCGCTGACCTCGCGTCTGCAGCACATCCAGCCGGGCGATACGCTGCTGGTCAATGCCAAGGCCGTCGGCACGCTGATCATGGAGAATCTGCTGCCGGGAAAAACCCTGTACCTGCTCTCCACCGGCACCGGCCTGGCGCCGTTCATGAGTATCATCAAGGACCCGGAAACCTACGAACGATTTGAAAAGGTGGTGCTGACCCACGGTTGTCGCGAAATCTCGGAGCTAGCCTACGACGATTTCATCACCCGTGAGTTGCCGGAAAACGAGTTTTTCGGTGAACAGGTCAGGAAACAGCTGATTTACTATCCCACGGTAACCCGCGAGCCATTCCGCCACCAGGGACGTGTGACCACGCTGCTGGACAACGGCCAGCTGCCGGCCGACATCGGCCTGCCGCCGTTGAACATCGAGACTGACCGGGTTTTGATCTGCGGCAGTCCGGAAATGCTCAAGGACTCACGCGATATGCTGGTCCGGCGCGGATTCATCGAAGGGCACATGGCATCGCCGGGCCATTTCGCCATCGAACGCGCGTTCGTCGAGAAATAGCGGCGAAGGTACAGAGTCAAGCCGGCTGCCCGCTTGTCACGCCGGCGTTGACGCGGGTACGATAGCCTGCCGGTAAGCGGCGCGAATTCAACAGACGGGTGACATGGGAAAACTACTGCTTCTGGTGCTTGCGGTGATTGCCGGATGGTTGCTGGTCAAGGGCCTGTTCAAGAGTCGCGGCGCCGGCGACGGCAAGCCCGGTTCAGCGGTGCAGGCGCGGGAAAAGATGATCAAGTGCGACCGTTGTGGTGTTTTCATGCCGGAATCCGAATCGATGTCGCTCGACGGAAAACTGACCTGCCGCGCGCCTGAGCGGTGCATGCATCGCCAGTCTGCCTGATCGGCGCCGGGCAACCATGCTGACCGCCGCACCGCTCTCCGCGTCCGTCCAGACGGGTGCCGGGCCGGCGCCGGCGGTGCCGACCGATTCCAGCAACCATCTCAATGTGGTCTGGCGATCGATTTCGCATTTTTGCCTTTATCGCATCGTCATTGCGATCATCCTGGCCATTTCCTACTGGGGATTCCAGCGTTATCAGTTGCTGACGCCGGCCTCGGTCGATCTCGCCATCGGCGCGCTGGCGTTTTATTTCCTCGCCGCCATCGCGCTGGTCGGCATGGCCAGGATTCGCTCCCCCGGGCCAAGCCTGCATGTGACCGCCCAGGTGCTGGTCGATGTTTTCAGCATGATCATGCTGATGCACGCCTCCGGCGGGGTGCGCAGCGGGATCGGCCTGCTGCTGCTGGTGACGCTGGCTGCTTCCGGTGTCGTGGTCAGGGGGCGGATCGCCTATTTCCATGCCGCCATCGCCTCGCTGGCCGTGCTGCTCGAGCAGTCATGGCAGTTCCTGGCACTCGATGCGCCGTTTGCCGACTTCCTGCAAAGTGGCCTGCTGGCAGGCAGCTACTTCGTCATCGCCGGCCTTGGCTACACGCTGGCGAAATACGCGCAGGGCGCCGAGCTGATCGCCGAAAAGCGCGGCATCGACCTGGCGAACCTGGCGCAAATCAACGAGCTCGTGATCCGCGACATGCAGGACGGATTCGTCGTGGTCGATGAGCGCGGCCTGATCCGCCAGCACAACCCGCAAAGCGAGCAGCTGATCGGCGGCTTGAAAGGCGCAAACGGCCGGTTGCTGGCGGAGGTGTCGCCACAGCTGGCGGTACTGCTGGAGCAGTGGCGCCGCGACCCGGAGCGGATCTTTTCCATGCTGCGCGACCACAAGACACAGAAGGACTACCAGGTGCGCTTCGTCGCAGTCGGCAACCAGCCGCCGGTATCGGGCGACAAGTCCGCGACCCCGACCGTGGTCTTCATTGAAGATGCCGGGCGAATCCGCATCCAGGCACAGCAGATGAAGCTGGTTGCACTTGGCCGCCTGACCGCCAGCATCGCGCACGAGATCCGCAATCCCCTTTCCAGCATCAACCATGCGGCCGAGCTGATGCAGGAAGACAGCGAACGCAGCGGCCGCCGGCCGGAGGATCTGCGCCTGCTGACAATCATCAAGGACAACGCGCACCGGCTCGACCGCATGGTTCAGGAGGTCCTTTACCTGAACCGGCGCGACCGGGCGCATCCGGAGCCGATCGATGCGCGCGCCTACCTGGAGCGATTCCTGCAGGATTTCTGCGCCAATGAAAAACTGGAGACGGATGTCATTGTCCTGACCGTCTCCACCACCCGCCGCCCGCTGTTCGATCGCAGCCACCTCGA